>JAFZBH010000046.1 GCA_017561865.1 Bacteroidales bacterium
CGGGGCTCGCCGCGCTGGTGCGGGAGCATTTCCCGCAGTGCGAGGCGCTGATGGGCACTTCGACCGCCGGCATCGCGCACGCCGCCATCACCGCCACGCTGCTCGGCCTGCCGATGGGTTATGTCCGGGGAGAGGCGAAGAGCCACGGCCGTACCAACCGCATCGAGGGCCGGCTTGACCCGGGGACGAAGGTCGTCGTGGTGGAGGACCTCATCTCCACGGGCGGCAGCGTCATCGACGTGGTGGAGGCCCTCCGCGAAGCGGGCGCCGAGGTGCTGGGCATCGTGAGCATCTTCACCTACGGCATCAGGAAGGGCCTGGAGCGGCTCGCCGCGGCGCAGGTGGTCAATTATTCATTGAGCAACCTGGACACCCTCGTGGACGTGGCCGTCGAAGAAAAATACATCACCCCCGCACAGAAAGAACAGATCCTGCAATTCCGCAACGCCTTATGAAACACCTCATCGATCCGACCGACCTCAGCAAACAGGAAATAGACGAGATCATCGCCCTTGCCGAAGACATCATCGCCCACCGCGAACGCTATCAGGGCAGTATGGCCCACAAGAAGCTGGCGACGCTCTTCTACGAACCCAGTACCCGCACGCGGCTGAGTTTCACCGCCGCGATGATGGAACTGGGCGGAAACGTCCTGGGCTTCTCCACGCCCCAGAGTTCCTCCGCGATGAAGGGGGAGACGGTGCAGGACACCGTGCGCGTGGTGGGGTGTTTTGCCGACATCATCGCGATGCGCCATCCCATCGAGGGGGCGCCCCAGGTGGCGTCGGAAGTGTCCCGCGTGCCCATCATCAATGCCGGCGACGGCTCCCACAGCCATCCCACGCAGACGCTCACCGACCTGCTCACCATCAAGCGCGAGCTCGGCCGCATCGACGGGATCACGATCGGGTTCTGCGGCGACCTGCGTTTCGGCCGGACGGTCCATTCGCTGATCAAGGCGCTGTCGCGCTACCGGGACATCAAGGTCGTGCTCATCGCTCCGGACGAACTGCGCCTGCCGGACTACATCAAGCAGGACGTGTGCGACAAGATGGGAGTGGAGTATCGCGAGACGGATTCGCTGGACGATGCGATCCCCGAGCTGGACGTGCTCTATATGACGCGCGTGCAGAAGGAGCGTTTCCTGGACGAGGATGAGTTCGACCGCGTGAAGGACAGCTTCGTGCTGGACGCCCGGAGAATGTCGCTTGCCAAGCCGAAGATGGCCGTGCTGCACCCGCTGCCGCGCGTGAACGAGATCCTCACCGAGGTGGACGACGATCCGAGGGCGGCGTATTTCCGCCAGGTGGAGAACGGAAAACTCGTCCGTATGGCGTTGATCATCAGCCTGATGGAATGGAAGAACGACCCGGCCCACACGATGCCGGAGCACGATGCCCCCATCGTCAGTACCACGATGCACTGCACCAACGCCAAGTGCATCTGCAACAACGAGAAAGTCCAACCCCGCTTCCGCCTTGCCGAAAACGGTATCACCCGTTGCTGGTACTGCGACAGCAAAGTAAGATAAACAGCCATGAAAGCACGTCATCTTTTTCTTCTGATCCTCTTTTATGCCATCGCGTCCTGCGCCGGGCCGCGCAAGCTGCAGGGCCCCTTCGAAGTGTGGGAACGCACGGTGATCACCCTGTCCGATTCCGTGATGTATGTCAACGTGATGAGCGATTTCGAGGACAGCATGCTGCTGAAGGCGCCCTGCCGCGATCTCAGCGACGAGGAGCTCCAGAGCGACCTGTATGCGATGCTCACGCGCAAGATGGTCTGCACCGTCCGTGCGCCCCAGCAGGGAGGCGTAGGGCTGGCGGCCCCGCAGGTGGGCATCCGCCGCAGGATCGTGGTCGTCCAGCGGCTCGACAAGGAGGGTGAGCCGTTCGAGGTGTATCCGAACCTGCGCATCCTCGAACACCTGGGCGATACGGTCCGCGGCCCGGAAGGCTGCCTGTCCATCCCGGGCAAGCGGGGAACCGTGCCGCGCAGCGAAGGGGTGATCGTCCGGTGGACCGACCCCCAGACCCTGCAGGCCGTCACGGACACCGTCCACGGATTCACGGCCGTCATCTTCCAGCACGAGGCGGACCACCTGGACGGCATCATCTATACCGACCGGGCGGAGTCCGTCTGGCACGATGCCGAGTGGGAGGCCGAGCGCGCTCCCTATGAGGAGGCCGGGGCCTACAAGAAGCCCCGCTGGCTGCGTGGCGGAGAAGCGTAGTTTTCAACAGGGGAACCTGCGAAATTGTCGATAACTTCGTTTGCACGGAGCGAAGGATTGTCGTAAATTTGCACCTTGGTTAGTTTAAGTCAGCAAGCAGAAAAACAGACGATATGACTAAAGGTGCGTTGATCTTCGAAGGCAACGAAAAACAGGTTTTCGCCACGGACAATCCCGATCAGGTCATCTTCCGCTACAAGGATGTGACCGTTGCCTACAACAACGTCAAGCGGGCCCGTTTCAAGGGCAAGGGCGCCCTGGACAACCAGATTTCCGCCATCCTGCTCAATTACCTGAACGAAAACGGGGTGGAGACCCATTTCATCCGCATCCTGGGCGAGCAGGAGCAGCTCTGCCGCAAGATCGAGATCATCCCCCTGCAGGTGGTGGTCCACAACCGGATCGCCGGTTCGCTGGCCGCCCGCCTGGGCGTGGAGGAGGGCTTCCGCCATTCCAATGTCATCGTGGACCTCCGCTACAACAACGACGAGCTCGAGGACCCGTTCATCAACCGGGACCACGCCTTCGCGCTGGGCCTGGCGACTTATCAGGAGCTGGACGAGATGTACAACATCGCCCGCCGGGTGAACGAACTGCTCAAGCCCCTCTTCCATAAGGCGGGGATCGAGCTCGTGGATATGAAGATCGAGTTCGGCCGGGCTTCCGACACGGGTGCCATCATCATTTCCGACGAGATCAGTCCGGACACCTGCCGCCTTTGGGACGAAGCCACGGGCGAGCGGATGGACAAGGACCGTTTCCGGCTGGACCTGAGCCGTGTGGTGGAGAATTACACCAATGTCCTGACACGTTTGAAACAAGTTACCGAATCATAATCTATGGGCGTTCTCGCAGTCTCCGGCGTCCCCGGCGCCTCGACACTGATTTATTACGGATTGCACAACCTCCAGCACCGCGGGCAGGAAGGCGGCGGCATCATCACCTTCGACGAGCAGGGTGAACCCCACAGCTACCGGGGACAGGGCCTGCTGAGCGAAATCTTCACCAACGGGGAGCTGGACCACCTGCCGGGGAACATGGGCATAGGCAGCGTCAAATATGCCAACGCCTCGAAGGGCGGCCTGAACAACGTGGAGCCCCTGTATTTCCGGCATCATTCGGGCGATTTCGCCATCGCCGGGGAGGGGAACCTCATCAACGCGCGCCAGGTGAGCGAGTATCTGGAGCGTCACGGCGCCATCTTCCAGACCGACACGGACAGCGAACTGCTGGCCTCCCTGATCAAGAAAGGCAACGCGGAGGACAGGATCGTCACGATCGTCAAGGCCCTGAATATGATCGAGGGCGGCTTCACCTTCGTCATCATGACGAGGAGCCGCATCTATGCCTGCCGGGACAAATACGGCATCAAGCCCCTGTGCATCGGCAAGCTGGGCGACGGCTATGTGGTGAGCAGCGAGTCCTGCGCCTTCGAGATCATGGGCGCGGAGTTTATCCGGGATGTGGAGCCCGGAGAGATCGTGACCCTGGACCACCACGGGATGCGGAGCACCCTGTATTCGCATTTCAACCGCCATCGGATGTGCGCGATGGAGTATATCTACTTCGCCCGTCCGGACAGCGACATAGACGGCTGCAACGTCCACGCCTACCGCAAGGAGGCCGGACGGCGCCTCTACCGGGAATGTCCCGTGGAAGCCGATATGGTCGTGGGCGTGCCCGAGTCCAGCCTCAGCGCGGCGATGGGCTACGCCGAAGAGAGCGGCATCCCTTACGAGATGGGACTGGTGAAGCACAAATACGTGGGCCGTACCTTCATCGAGCCGGTGCAGTCAGTGCGTGAACTGGGCGTCAAGATGAAGCTTTCGCCGGTGCGGAGCATCGTCAAGGGCAAGCGTATCGTGCTGGTGGACGATTCCATCGTCCGCGGCACCACTTCGCTCAAGATCGTCAAGCTTCTTCGCGACGCGGGGGCCACGGAGGTGCACGTGCGCATCGCCAGCCCGATGATGCGTTTCACCTGCCACTACGGGGTGGACACTTCCACGCCGGAAGAGCTGCTCTGCTCGCACCGGACGCTGGAGGAGGCCTGCAAGGTGCTCGGAGCCGATTCGCTGGGCTATCTGAGCCCGGAATCCACGCGGGATTCCTGCTTCGGCTGCGCCGATCCCTGCCAGGCCTGCTTTACGGGCGAGTACCCGACCCTCCTGTACGACGAATCGGTCGAAAACGACTGAGTTATCAACATTTTTCCGGGATAATTGTCGATAACTTCGCTTGCAAGGAGCGAGGGATTATTGTAAATTTGTACTTTGGTTCGTTCAAAGTATGAAAGTCAGTATCATTATGGGATCCAAAAGCGACTGGGACGTGATGTCAGCCGCTTGCGAGACCCTCGACCAGTTCGGGGTCCCTTACGAAAAGAAAGTCATCAGCGCCCACCGCACCCCGCAGTTCTTCTGCGATTATATGGCCGGCGCCCGCGGGCGGGGAGTGGACATCGTCATCGCCGGTGCGGGCGGCGCCGCCCACCTGCCCGGAATGGCGGCCGCGCTGACCACGCTCCCGGTGATCGGCATTCCGATCCACAGCAAAGCCCTGAATGGCCTGGATTCCCTGCTGTCCATCGTCCAGATGCCTTCCGGCATCCCCGTCGCGACGATGGCGATCGACGGCGCGAAGAACGCCGCCCTGTATGCCGTCTCCATCCTGGCTCTCCAGGACGAGGGCCTAGCCCGGAAGCTGGAGGATTTCCGCAGGGCGCAGGCGGACAAGGTCCTCCAAACCGAGTTGTAAGCTATGAATGCACACCGCATCTTCGTAGAAAAATACGCTGAATTCCAGGTCGAGGCGGAGAGTCTCCGCTCCGAGTTCAATGAAAACCTGTCCCTGGGGCTGCGCAGCCTGCGGCTCCTGAACGTCTATGACCTGTTCGGCTTCTCCGACGAACTGCTGGAGAAGTGCCGTTATACGGTCTTCGGCGAGGTGGTGACCGACCTCGTGTCGGACGAGTGCCCGCTCGAAGGCCGTAAGTACCTTTCCGTCGAGTACATTCCCGGCCAGTTCGACCAGCGGGCCTCCTCGGCCCTGGACTGCGTCCACCTGATCGACCCGGCGGCCGAGGTGCAGATCCGTTCCTCGCGCCTGCTCATCTTCGACGACGACCTGTCCGACGAGGCCCTCGCCGCCATCCGCCACTACTACATCAACGTGGTGGAGTCGCGTCCCAAGGACTTGGGCCGCCTGCAGCCGGAAGGCAAGGCGGAAGTGAAGCCGCTCGCTTCGCTCGCGCTCTTTACGAAGATGCAGCCGGAGGCGTACGCTGCCTTTCGCAAGGACTGGGGCCTGGCGATGAGCGAGGCCGACCTGGACGAGGTGGTGCGCTATTTCACGCGGGAAGGGCGCGACCCTTCCGAGACGGAGCTCCGGATCCTGGACACCTACTGGAGCGACCACTGCCGCCACACGACTTTCACGACCGAGCTGACGGACGTGCGCGTGGACGACTCCTTCATCAAGGAGGAGATCGAGGCGGAATACCGTGAATTCCTTTCCGTCCGCAAGGAGCTCGGCCGGGAAGGGAAGAGCCTCTGCCTGATGGAACTCGCCACGATCGGGGCGCGCGTGCTGCGCAGCCGCGGCCTGCTGGACGACCTGGAGCAGAGCGAGGAGAACAACGCCTGCAGCATCTTCGTGGACGTGGAGGTGGATGGAAAACAGGAAAAGTGGCTGCTGCAGTTCAAGAACGAGACGCACAACCATCCGACGGAGATCGAGCCTTTCGGCGGCGCGGCGACCTGCCTGGGCGGCGCGATCCGCGATCCGCTTTCGGGCCGCGCCTATGTTTATCAGGCGATGCGCGTGACGGGTGCGGGCGACATTAACGCGGCCGTGAAGGACACCCTGCCGGGCAAGCTCCCGCAGCGGATGATCAGCCGCAAGGCCGCCGCCGGCTATTCCAGCTATGGCAACCAGATCGGCCTCGCCACCACGCACGTGCGTGAAATCTATCATCCCGGC
>JAFZBH010000020.1 GCA_017561865.1 Bacteroidales bacterium
CGCCGCGGACGGCGCGTTCATCGAAGCCGTCCTGGCGGCCGCCCCGCGCGGCGCCGTGTTCGTGGACTGCACCGGCGACCATTTCCTGCACCAGCGTTATGCGGAGCTTTTCCGCGGCGGGATCAGCATCGTCACGTCCAACCGCCGCTCCCTGGCGCTGCCCTTCGTGCAATATGCCGCTCTCAAGGCGGAGGCCCGGCAGAACGGGGCATTCTTCCGCTACGACACCACGGTGGGCAACTCCCTGCCGATCCTGGAATCCATCGCCAGCGACGCCAACTGCAGCGACGGCATCGAAGCCATCGAGGCGGTGGTGTCCTGCACGCTGAACTATATCATCACCAACTACGACGGCGCCAGGCGCGAGAGTTTCGCGACCCTGCTGCGCCGGGCGCAGGACGAGGGCCTGACCGAGAAGGATCCGCGCACGGACCTCGGCGGCAAGGATGTGCTGCGCAAGCTCCTGATCCTCGCCCGCGAGGCTGGCGTGCCGCTGGAGGCGGAGGATGTTGAGATCACCCCGATGCTGGGCCCGGACTTTTTCGACTGCCCGCTGGACGAGTTCTACCGCAAGCTGTCGGACTACGAGCCGCGTTTCGTCGCCCGCGAAGCGGAGCTCGACGCGGCCGGGCAGCGGCAGCGCTTCGTGGCTTCGCTGCGGCGCGACCCGTCGGCCCGCCTGGGCTACCGGGCCGAGATCAAGATGCAGCGGGTGGGCCCCGAGAGCCCCTTCTACTGGATCAGCGGCACGGAGAACGTGACCGTCGTGCGCAGCGAGTATTCCGCCCCGCTCGTCATCAAAGGTGCAGGCGAGGGCGTCCGCCTGGCCGCCACCGGAATCATTAAAGACATCCTGATGTAGCGCGTATGGAACTGTTTCGCGAGATATTGTCCATCGACTCCACTTCCGGCAGCGAGCGGAAGATGGGGGAGTGGCTGGCCGCCCACTTGAAGGCCCCTTTCGTCAATACGTATGAGGTCGGCGACGGCACGCTCAACGTGCTGCTCCGCTGGAGCGAGTCGCCCCGCGTGGTGTTCTGCTCGCATATGGACACCGTTCCGCCCTACATCCCGCCGACCTTCCTGGAGGACCGGGTGCTCGGGCGCGGGAGCTGCGATGCCAAGGGGCAGGTCTATGCGATGTACCGCGCCTGCCAGCGGCTCGCCGCGGCGGGCCACAGGGACTTCGCGCTGCTCGTCCTGAGCGGCGAGGAGACAGGCTCCTGGGGGGCCAAGGCCTTCTCGAAGACGGATTTCCGCGCGCCGCTGCTGGTCGTGGGCGAGCCCACGGACAACCGGATGGTGAGCGCGTCCAAAGGCACCAAGCGCTTCGACCTCACCTTCATCGGGCGCCCCTTCCACTCCGGCTATCCGGAGCACGGGGTGAGCGCAGTGGAGTTGTTCATCGACTTGATGGAAGCTCTGCGCGGGGCTGGATTCCCGGAGGATCCGGAGCTCGGAGCCACCACATGGAACGTCGGCCACCTGGTCAGCGACAATCCCCAGAACATCCTTAGCCCGGAGCTCAGCTGCCGGCTGTATTTCCGCACCACCTTTGCCTCCGATGCGGCCGTGACGGCGTGGATGCGTGCGCAGGCTTCCGACTCCCTTCGGGTCGAGGAAATCGGCGGCGATGTCCCGGCGCGCTATTTCACGCTGCCCGGTTTTCCGACGGCTCCCGTCGCCTTCGGCAGCGACGCCCCGCACCTGACGGGTTTCGCGCAGAAGATCATCTGCGGCCCGGGCTCGATCACCGTCGCCCACCGCGACGACGAGTGCCTGCTGCGGGAGGATTTCGAACAAGCCATCAACAACTACGTCCGGATTTATGAAAGTTATCATTAGCGGCTACGGCAAGATGGGCCATATGGTCGAGGCCGCTTTGGAGCGCCGCGGCATCGAACTCGTGTGCGCTTCCGAAGACATCTGCGCCATCCCGAAGGAGGTGGCGAAGGAGTGCGTCTGCATCGATTTCACGACTCCGGAGGCCTTTCGGGCCAATTATAAGACGATCGCCGCCAACTTCAAGGCGGCCGTGGTGGGCACGACGGGATGGAACGACATCTGCGGCGAGGTGTTCGCCGCCTTCGAGCAGGCGGGCACACCCCTGATCTGGGGTTCCAATTTCTCCGTCGGCGTCATCGCACTTTTCGCGGGGGTGACCCGCGTCTGCGAAGTCCTCAAAGGCCACGGTTACACGCCCCACGTGGAAGAAATCCACCACATCCACAAACTCGATGCGCCCAGCGGCACCGCCAAAAGCATAGGCCTGCTGATCGAAAGCGCGCTCGGTGTCAAGCCGGAGATCGGCGCGCAGCGCATCGGGGAGGTCCCCGGCACGCACACCGCCGAATTCCTCTCGGAGGTGGACAGGCTGACCCTTACCCACGAAGCCTTCTCCCGCCAGGGCTTTGCAGAAGGAGCCGTGGACGCCGCGCTGCTGACCGAGTCAGTGACGGGCGTCCACGAATTCAAGGACCTGATCCTGGGAAAATAAAGACTACTTCTGGTCGGACCAGTAGGAGATGGTGCGGCGTTCCAGGGTCTCGGTGGTCACGGTCTCGACTTCGGGCTCCGGATCGCCTTCCCAGGGCTCCTCATAGGTATTCGTGACTATCATCACGTTCCGCTCGGTCCAGTTGCCCTTCGCGTCAAACTTCAGGTATTCGTAGGTGATCGTGCCTTCTTCGACGATGCCTTCATAACCTCCTTCGAAACTGCCGCCGGAAGGATAGACTTTCTGGCCTTCGTATTCGTACGTATAGGTGGTGCCCCATTCCCAGCCGCCCATATCCTCGGTCACCGGCCGGCCCTGGGCGTCATAGGTATAATCGACGTGGAGGAAATGCTCGAAATCAAAATCTTCGTAATCAGCATCCTCCGGAACATTGGCATTGTTGTAAGTGGCGATCCGGCCCTGGGCGTCACGGGTCATTTCCGTGATTTCCGAAGAACCGCGGACGAAATTGCCCTCTTCGTCGTACACATAGACGTTGCCATTCCCGTCCAGGGTCACGCGGCCCTTCTCGTCGAAGGTCATCTGCAGTTCGTCGTCGTCCACCCACGGGTCGCCGATCTCATCCTCCGAAGTCGTGGAAAGGATGGCGCGGGATATGCGCACCTCCTTCACGTCGCCGGTCAGCCAGAAGGTACGGGCGTCCGAGGGGTTGTAATCCTTGTTCTCCTGCTGGCAGGCCGCCAGGGCGAGCACAGCCATTACGATAAAAATCTTTTTCATATGTTGATGGTTTTATTGTTGAATCACTTCGGCCAGCAGCCGGACGCCCGCCTCCATCCGGGACGCGTCCAGGAAGGAGAAATTCAGCCGCATCGTGTTGCGGTGCGAGCCGTCGGGATAGAAGAACGACCCTGCCACGTAGGCCACGCCTGTGGCCAGCGCCCGGTCGTACATCGCAACGGTGTCGACTCCTTCCGGCAGGGTCAGGAACAGGAACAGCCCGCCCTCCGGATGCGTCCAGGATACTCCCTGCGGCATATACTTCTCCAACAGGGAAAGCAGAAGGTCCCGCTTGGCGCGGTACAGCGCGATGCTCTTCGCCAGGTTGGCGTCGAGCGCGCCGCTGCCCATGAACTCCGCGGCGATGTACTGGTCGAGAATCGGGGGACAGAGGTCCAGCGACTGCTTGCAGACATAGATCTGCTCCAGCAGCTCCACCGGCCCCAGGATCCAGCCCAGGCGGAAGCCCGGAGCAAAGATCTTGGAAAAACTCCCCAGATGCAGGGTCCGCTCCGGCGCAAGCGACCAGATCGTCGGCACGCTCTCGCCGCTGTAGCGCAACTCCCGGTACGGGCTGTCCTCCACGATCAGGAAATCCCGCTCCCGCGCCAGGGCCACCAGCGCTTCCCGCTCCGGCAGGCTCATCGTCTCCCCGCTCGGATTCTGGAAATCCGGAATCACATAGCAGAATTTGATTCTTTTGGCGGCCGGAGACGGTTGCCCTTGACAACCGTAGCCGCCCGTGGCTTCGTGAACGGGAGGGGCCCAACCGTTAGGTTGGGAGGGATGAGCGCAAAGCGCGAAGTTGTTCAAGGGCAAGCCGTCTCCGGCGCCAAGTGTCCAAACTTCAGCGCGGTAGGACTTGAAGGACTGCAGGGCGCCCAGATAGGTCGGGGCGGTGGTCAGGACCACATCGCCCGGATCGGCCAGCACCCGCGTGCAGACGTCGATCCCCTGTTGCGAAGAAGTCGTGATCTGCACGTTCTCCACCGGCACGCCGTAGCGCCGCGCGATGACCTCGCGCAGCTCCGGCACCCCCTGCGTCGCCCCGTACTGGAGCGCCTTGGCGCCATATTTGTCGAGCACCTGCGAGCTGATGCGCCGGATATCCTCCACGGGGAACGTCGCCGCGTCGGGATAGCCGCCGGCGAAGGAATAGATGGCCGACAGGTCCACCCGCTTGAAGATCTCGCGCACCGGGGATCGCATAAAAGACCCCACGTCCTCGGAGAAGTATTTGTCGTACGCTGTCATTCGGGAAAAACTTCTTCTGCCGGCCCCGTCAAATAAACATCCGTAAAACACCCGTCACCGACCTGAAAGTCAACGGCCAGCCGGGCGATCCGCGCCTGTATGTCGTAATGGACAGATTCGCCTATTTCGCCGGCGGGCGGAGTCTTCCAGACGGGCGGCCGGAAATTATTTTTCGGACAGGTTTGCCGAAAAACCAATTTCCGCTCCGCTGTCCGCCGCCGGCTTTCGGCTTCGGAAAGGTACGCTGCAACGGCAGATGCCGTGATTCCGGTGCCGCAGGCGAGCGTCTCGCCTTCGACCCCCTTCTCGAACGTGCGCACCCGCAGCGTCCCGTCCGGATCCACCGACACGAAATTGGCATTCGCCCCGACCGGCGCGAAAAGCGGATCCCAGCGCGCCCGGCGCCCCTCCTCCTCCACATCGATGACTTCCGCATTCGGCACGAAACGGATGAAATGGCGCGTGCCCGTGTCCACGAACCAGCCGTCCAGCGCAGGATGGAAGACGTGCACATCGATCAGGCGGAGGCGCACCGTCTTGCGGTCGCCGTCCCGCCCGAGAATCTCGCCCGTGTGCTCCCCGTCCGCCGCGACGAAACGGAAAACGTGGCCGTCGCGGGGCTTCAGGCCCAGCGCATCCGCGAACGCCACGATGCAGCGTCCGCCGTTGCCGCACATCATCCCGCCGGATCCGTCGGGATTGTAGAATTCCATCCGGAAATCATAATCCGCATCGTCCGTCAGGATCATCAGGCCGTCCGTGCCGAACTGCGTGCACAGATCCTTGATCCGCTCCGGCGTCCGGAAGGCGGAGACATCCTCCGACCGGCCGTCCAGGACCACGAAATCGTTGCCCGCGCCCGAATATTTATGCAGCTGGACCATCAGCGGAGCAGGTCTTCGAGCGTGACGGAGCCGGCCGTCTTCTCGTCGCGGTACTTCACGATGACCGGGCAGTAGAGCGCCACGCCGCTGTCCGCGCCGGGACCGCGCCGCAGCGGCTTGCTCCCGCTCACGAC
>JAFZBH010000047.1 GCA_017561865.1 Bacteroidales bacterium
CAATCCCTGTCTGCCTTGCAATGAAAGTGGATGCCTCACCGTTAAGATATCTCTGGACGGCAGCTAATCTCTCTTCAATACTGTGTTTACTCATAACAATGACCTCCAAAAGTCTTTGTCTAACTTTTGGGGGTCATGTCAGTGTCCGGGGGTGGACACGTCCGTCGGAGATAGTTCCTGTCCGCTTTGGCCGCCGCTTGCTGCGGTTTAACCGAGAAGGAGTCTGATCTGTGCGTCGGTGGCGTCGGGGACGGTCCGGCGGATGCGGTCGGCGAGGCGGTTGAAGGATTCCTGGGGGGTACGGAAGGGGGCGTCGAGGTCGAATTCGAAGAGGTCTTCGGGTCGGCAGAGCGAGGCGAGCTGCCAGCCGCTGTATTCGAGGAATTCCCCTTTGTAGACGCGTTCGAAGTCGCCGATGACCAGGCGCGTCTGCTGTTCGAGACGGGTGAGGATGGCGTCCATCTGCCCTTTCTTGAGGCCGCAGATGCGCCTCAGTTCGCGCGTCGTCAGGGTGCCGGCTTCGCATACGGCTTCGTAGGCCTGCCGGTCGCCCGGCCGCAGGGCGTATTTGGGCTGGGCGCGCCGCCAGTTCAGCAGGTCGCGGTAGCACTCGGCCGTGGCGAAGGCGGCTTTTCCGCCGCAGAGGAACTTGCCGTAGGCGACCTCCCCCGTCTGCACGGCCGCGATCTTCCAGTCCCAGGGCCCCAGCGAGCCGTCCTCGAACCAGTGCTCCCCCGGGGTCATCTCCTCGATCGAATAGCCCGGCAGGGCATTCTCGAAAAACGGCACGATCCCGCAGCCGCGGATGGCCGCGCACAGCGCCTCCGCGCTGTTCACCCGCCAGCGCGCCAGGGGATCGGTCTGCTTGTAGAAAATGGACATCTCTGGGCAAAGATAAGGAAAAATGGGATTAAAAGAATATTTGTTATATTTGTTAGATTATTCATCGCACATATGCCACGTCACAGCAAGTTGGACATCATCCTGGAGGGCCTCGTCATCGAGTCGGTGGCGGCGGAGGGCAAGGCCATCGCGCACACGCCCGAAGGGCAGGTGGTGTTCGTGGGCTTCGCCGTGCCGGGCGACGTGGTGAACGTCCGGGTGGTACGCAAGAAGAAAGCCTGGCTCGAGGGCACGATCATCAAGATCGTCCAGCCCTCGGAGCAGCGCCTCGAGCCGTTCTGCGAGCATTTCGCGGTGTGCGGAGGCTGCCGCTGGCAGCCCCTCCCCTACGAGATCCAGCTCGCCGCCAAGCAGCGCCAGGTCTATGACCAGCTGACGCGCATCGGCCACCTGCAGGTGCCGGAGTTCCTTCCCATCCTGGGCTCCGACAAGACCCGCTACTACCGCAACAAACTCGAATTCTCCGCCTCCTCCAAGCGCTGGATGACCCGCGAGGAGATCGACGCGGGCGTGCCGGCCGGTCCGGGTCTCGGTTTCCACGTCGGGAAGTTCTTCGACAAGGTCCTCGATATCGAGCGCTGCCACCTGCAGCCCGAGCCCACCAACGGGATCCGCCTCTTCATCAAGAAGTTCTGTCTGGACAACGGCATTTCCTTCTACGACATCCGCGAGAACCGCGGCCAGCTGCGCAACATGTTCGTCCGCACGACGGACGCGGGCGCGGTGATGCTCATCGTCTGCTTCGGCGAGGACTTCCCGCAGCGCGTTCCCCTGCTGGACGCCGTGGCGGCGGAGTTCCCGCAGATCCGTTCGCTCTACTATGTCATCAACGAGAAGAAGAACGACACGATCGGCGACCTCCCCTGCATCCTGCACAGCGGCGAGCCGGCCATCTATGAAGAGATGGAGGGTCTGCGCTTCAAGATCGGCCCCAAGTCCTTCTACCAGACCAACACGGGCCAGGCCTTGAAACTCTACCGCGCCACGCGCGAATTCGCCGCCCTGACGGGCTCCGAGACGGTCTACGACCTGTACACGGGCACGGGCACCATCGCCCAGTTCGTCGCGGGGCGGGCGAAGCGCGTGATCGGCATCGAATACGTCCCCGAGGCCATCGAGGATGCAAAGATCAACGCCGCGGGAAACGGCATCGCCAACTGCGAGTTCTACGCCGGCGACATGAAGGACGTCCTGACTGCGGACTTCATCGCCCGGCACGGCCGCCCGGACGTGATCATCGCCGATCCGCCCCGCGCCGGAATGCATCCCGACGTGGTGAAGACCATCCTCGCTGCGGCGCCGCAGCGCATCGTCTACGTGAGCTGCAACCCTGCCACGCAGGCGCGCGATATGGAAATGATGAGCGAAGACTACGACATCACCGCCGTCCAGCCCGTGGACATGTTCCCGCACACCTTCCACGTCGAGAACGTATGCCGCCTGGACCGTAAACCCAAGATTTCAGAAGAAGAATGATCCTGTCAATCATATTGCTGCTGGCGGGCCTCGCGCTGATCGTCTTCGGCGCCGACGCCCTCGTCGAAGGCGCCTCCGCCATCGCGCGCAAGGCCGGCATCAGCGAATTCGTCATCGGCCTCACGATCGTCGGTTTCGGCACCAGCTGCCCGGAACTCGTCGTCAGCCTGACCGGCGCCCTGCAGGGCAACGCCGACATCTCGGTCGGCAACGTCATCGGCTCCAACATCTTCAACACCCTGCTCATCCTGGGCCTGACGGCCGTCATCGCCCCCGTGGCCGTGACGCGCTCCAACAGCCGCCGCGACATCCCCATCGCCCTGCTGGTGACCTTCCTTTTCGTCGCATTCGCCCTGACGGGACAGAAGATCTCCTTCTATGAAGGCATCGCCTTCCTGGTGATCTTCGTCGCCTATATGGTCTATTGCTTCAAGACGGACAAAGGCACCGGCGACGAGCCGGCGCAGGAGAAGGTCAGGAACATCTGGCTGGCCATCCTGCTGGTCCTGGGCGGCCTGGCGGGCCTGATCTTCGGCGGCCAGCTGTTCGTCAACAACGCCACCGCCATCGCCCGCGCCGTCGGGGTGTCCGACAAATTCATCGCCCTGACCCTGCTGGCCGGCGGCACCTCCTTCCCGGAGCTTGCGACCTGCATCGTCGCGGCGGCCAAGAAGAAAGACCAGCTGGCACTCGGCAACGTGCTGGGATCCAACGTGTTCAACATCCTGCTCATCCTCGGCACCTCCGCCGTCGTCATCCCGATTTCGACCCTAGCCCTGACCTGGATCGACCTCGGCGCACTGCTGCTCAGCGCCATCCTCATCTGGGTCTGGACCTACACCGGCCGGCGCGACCGCGTGGACCGCTGGGAGGCTGTGCTGATGCTCCTGCTCTTCTTCGGCTATTATGCCTGGCTCTTTATGAAACTATAACCAATCGTGTATATGAAATTCCAACCTACCCAGTACCAACTGATGAACGTGGCCACGGGCCGGGTCTTCGACGACCGCGGCTGGGACCTCGCCGACCCGCAGGGAGGCGAGCCTTCGCTGGTCCGTGCCGTCTACGCACAGAAGCAGTTCAATCCCCGCAGCGACCTCAAGGGCATCTACCGCTATGCCGACTGGATGCCGATCAACCGGACGCTCAAGCACTCCTGCGCCCCCGTGACCTACAAATCCAAGGGTCTGGGCAAGCACCTTGGACTCAACAACCTGTATATCACCTTCTCGGGCTGGAACCCGCGCCTGGGCGCCAAGATGCAGACCTGCTCCTTCAAGGAGACCGAGGCTTTCAGCGTCTGCGCCAGGATGAACAGGAAAGAGTCCCGCGTGCTGGTGGTCCAGTCGGCCGGCAACACGGCCCGCGCCTTCGCGCAGGTCTGCTCCGACAACGACATCCCGGTCGTCATCTGCATCCCGGAGGACAACCAGCACGACCTGTGGTTCCACAAGAAGTTGAACCGCTGCGTCAAGCTGGTCGCCGCCCCGCACGGCTGCGACTACTACGACGCCATCGCCCTGGGCGACAAGCTCGCCCAGAACCCCCGCTATTTCCTCGAGGGCGGCGCCAAGAACGTGGCGCGCCGCGACGGGATGGGCACGACCGTGCTCAGTTACGTCGAGAAGACGGGCCGCATCCCAGACGCCTATTTCCAGGCAGTCGGCTCCGGCACCGGCGCCGTGGCGGCCTGGGAGAACGCGGAGCGTCTCGCCGCCGACGGCCGCTTTGGCCCGAACAAGATGCGCGTATATATGGCCCAGAACCGTCCGTTCACGCTGATCCACGACTCCTGGAAGGCGCAGTCCCGCACCCTGGCGGAGCTGGATCCCGTCGAGGGACGCCGGGCGGCGGAGGTCATCCTCGCCAAGGTGCTGGCCAACCGAAAACCGCCGTACAGCCTCGCCGGCGGC
>JAFZBH010000048.1 GCA_017561865.1 Bacteroidales bacterium
CGAAGACTCGGTGATGGCGCCCAGGTTGTTGCGGCTCTTCAGGAAGCCGTCGTCGTCGACGGCCACCCCGACCTCGCGCGCATAGCGCTGCGCATCGGGGTTGCAGACGACGCCGGCCATCAGCACGAGCAGGTCGAGCGTGACCTTGACCGGCTTGCCGTTCAGGGTGTCCTCCGCCTTGACGACCACGCGGCCGTCCACGGCTTCGCCGACCTCCGAGACGCGTCCGCGGATGAAATGGATGCCGTAGTCGCGCTGGGCGCGGATGTAGAAGTCCTCGTATTTCTTGCCGAACAGGCGCAGGTCCATATAGAAGCAGTAGACCTCCGCGTCGGGGAATTCCTCCTTGAGTTCGATGGCCTCCTTGATGGCCGTGATGCAGCAGACCTTGGAGCACTGGGTGTTGCCCGCCTTGACGTCGCGCGAGCCCACGCAGTGCACGAAGCCGACCGAGCGGGGCTTGTCCACACGCGGGTCGTCGTGGTGGTTGAACCACTGCTCGAGGTCGCGGTTGGTGATCACGCGCTCGTAGATGCCGTAGCCGTATTCCTCCTTCTTCGAGGCGTCGAAAAGGTGGAATCCGGTGGCGAAGAGGACGGCCTGGCAGAGAAGAGACGATCCGTCGGAGAGGATCAGATTGTATTCGTCCTTGAGCCGGTTGATGGAGGAAATCTCCGTGTTCAGCAGGGTCCGGACCTGGGCGGTCTGGGCGATGAGGGGCTTCAGGAGGTCCTCCGAAGGGGACATGTCGGGGAAGAGGCGGTTCCACTCGGCGACGTGGCCTCCGACGACGGGGGCCTTCTCGATCAGAACGGGTTTGTAGCCCAGCGCGGTGAGCTGCCGCGCGGCTTCCAGGCCGGCGATGCCGGCGCCGATGATGGCGATGACGGGCTGTCGGTTGACCATATGCTAACAACATTTGAGGACCGTGGGTAGGCCCGGGGTCTTGATTTTCTTTTCGTCCTGTCCGAGATATTTGCGGGCGGGGTCGTAGGGGATGCCGATCTTGTCGAGCAGCGGCTCGATGGCCACCTGGTGCACCTGCAGGCCCAGGTCCCAGGGGTCCACGCCCACCACCAGCCCGGCGAGCTCCTCGTAGGTGAGGGCGGGGATGCCGTAGCCGTTCTGGCCGTAGGTCTTGCCGTTCATCTCGGCGATGACGTACTGCCAGCGGTCCAGGAAATACGGGCAGCCCGGGCAGTTGGTGATGATCATATCGGGATGGAACGGCTCCATCGACTCGAACTTCTTGAGCGTGTTGGACAGCGAATAGCCGCGGTTGGCTTTCATATGGTATTGCCGGAAACCGTAGCCGCAGCAGTGGCGCCGCTCCGGGTAGTCGATGACCTGCCCGCCCCAGGCTTCCGCCATGCCGCTCAGCACGCAGGGGTATTCCGCCCCGCCCACGCCCTTGTGCGGAAACATCTTCGCGTAGTGGCAGCCGATGTGCTCCACGATGCGCAGGGGCTCTCCCGTCGCGCGCGAAACCAGGTGGAACTTCGCCCGCTCGGCGATCTCGCCGCGGAACTTGTACACCAGGTCGCTGGCATGCGCGATGTATTTGGGCTTGTTGAATTCGCGCCGGCAGGCTTTCCAGAGGTTTTCGCGTATCTTCGCTTCCAGCTCCGGAAACTCGTGCCAGGTCTCGAGGATCTCGCAGTAGTTGCCGAAGGAGGTGATGCAGGAGGTCACGAAATTCTCGTAGCCCGCCTCGGTCATCAGGGCGAACTGGCGCGCCACCACGGTCATCGCCGTCTCCTGCGGGATGGTGTCGCAGTGGTAGGCGATGCCGGCGCAGGTGGTGTGGTGCTCGGTCTCGAAGATGTCGCGGCCGAGCATGTCGCGGCAGATGACGAGGAAATACTTCTCGCTGGCCGGGAAGAAATTCTGCCGGATGCAGCTCCGCACATAGAACCAGTGGTCGTCCGGGATCTCTTTCTGGTAGTCCGACCAGATCTTCTGTTTGCCTTGGTAGATCATCTATTCGTTGTTGAAGTGCCCCGTCGAGCAGTGCTCGAAGGCATATTTCGTGTATTCGTCAAACGTCATCCCCATCTCCTCGGCCTTGGCGCGCGAAGCCTTTTCCACGGACTGGATGCGCTCCGTGCCGCCGGTCACGTCGAAGATGGCCTGGAGTTCGTCCAGGTCCTCCTGCGGGATGCGGCGGAGGGCCCCCGGGCCCTTGCCCTGGTAGTTGGCGCCGAGCCGGCCGAAGACCTCCTCCTTGTTCTCCATCACCCAGCGGGAAATGGGGCCGGCTTCCGGGTGGTCGTCGGGATCGAAGGTGCTGGGGTGGACGCAGTAGCCGGTCTTCAGGATGTTGCCGGTCATGATCTTGGTCAGCGGCCAGAGCTGGCGGCCTTTTTCGGAATAGGTGAAATAACCCAGCTTGGCCGACAGGTTGCGCAGTGCCATGATCACGAGCCCCGCGCCGTTCTTGCGCGGACAGCGCGTCACGCAGGACATACATTCGCCGCAGTACCAGATGGTGTCGCTCTTGAGGAGCGCCTCGATCTCGGCTTCGTCGCGCCGCTGGACCGTGTCCAGGATCTTTCGGGGGTCGTATTTGTAGAATTCCGCCGCCGGGCAGATGGCCGTGCAGGTCCCGCAGTTGATGCAGGTCTTGAGCCCCTCCTTGAAGCGGTAGTCCTTGCAGAGTTCGTCGTAGAGTTTACCCATAATTATGCAAATGTAGCACTTATTCGCGTTCCGGTCAAGGTCCGCAGCCCTCGGATGCGCCCCAGGCTCTCCTCGATGCGCGCTTCGTTCAGGCGCCCGTCCTGCACGGCCGCCACGACGCCGTCGAAGGCCTCGCACAGGTCGAGCGGGCAGAGCAGCAAGTCG
>JAFZBH010000049.1 GCA_017561865.1 Bacteroidales bacterium
ACATCAGCTGCATCCCCACGCAGATGCCCAGCACGGGGCGGCGCAGGCTCACCACGAGTTCGCAGAGCCCGCGCGAGCGGAGGCTCTCCATCGCCTCGGCGGCGTTCCCGACGCCGGGTAGGATCACCTTGTCCGCCGCAAGGATGCGGGCGGGGTCCGCCGTGAGTTCGTATTCCGCGCCCAGGCGCTGCAGGGCGTTGCCGACCGAACGGATGTTGCCGGCGTCGTAGTCGATGATCGCGATCATAGCAGGCCTTTGCTGGAAGGTAGGTCGTAACGGAACACATCCCGCCGCACCGCCTGCCGAAGCGACCGGGCGAAGGCCTTGAACACGGCTTCGGCGAGGTGGTGGTTGTTCTCGCCCCGCGCCTGCACGTACAGGTTCGCGCGCATCGCGTCGGACAGGGACTTGAAGAAGTGGCGGAACATCTCCGTGGGCACATCGCCCACGTATTCGCGGGTGAAAACGACATCCCAGACGAGTTCGCTCCGTCCGCCGAAGTCCAGCAGCACAATGGCGCGGCTCTCGTCCATCGGCAGGGCGAAGCCGTAGCGCTCGATGCCGCGTTTGTCGCCCAGGGCCTGCCGCAGGGCCTCTCCGAGGGCGATGCCGACGTCCTCGATGGTGTGGTGCTCGTCCACCTCCAAGTCGCCCTTGCAGCGGACTTCCAGGGCGATGCCGCCGTGGGTAATCAGCTGCGAGAGCATATGGTCGAAGAACTTCAGGCCGGTGTCCACTCCGGAAGGCCCGCGGCCGTCCAGGTCCACGCGCACGTAGATGTCGGTCTCGGCGGTCTTGCGCGCGACGGTGGCGCTGCGGGTGCTGCTGCGTATGGTCTCGGCGATCTGCTCCCAGCTCAGTTCGCCCAGGATCAGCGCCCGGGCGCCCAGGTTCGCAGCCAGCTGCCGGTCGGTCTCGCGGTCCCCGACGACCCAGCTTGCGGCGAGGTCGTAGGAGCCGTCGAGATACTTGCCGAACATCCCGGTGCGGGGCTTACGGTTCGGGGAGTCGTCTTCGGGCATCGAGGGGTCGATCAGGATGTCGTCGAAGACGACGCCTTCGCCCTCCAGGGTGCGCAGGAGCAGGTTCTGGGCGGGCCGGAAGGTTTCCTCCGGGAAGGCCGGGGTGCCCAGGCCGTCCTGGTTGGAGGCCATCACGAGTTCGTAGCCGAGGCCCGTCAGGGCCCGCAGGCCGCTGATGGCGCCGGGCACGAATTCGACTTTCTCGAGCGCGTCGATCTGCTCGTCGGCGGGTTCGCGCAGCAGGGTGCCGTCCCTATCGATGAATATCGCCTTTTTCATATGCTTGCAAGGATGCTAACAGTTTGTCATTCTCGGAAGGAAGCCCGACGGTGATGCGAAGGCAGCCCGTGCAACCGGCCACGCGCGTGCGGTTGCGCACGATGATGCCGTCGGCGAGCAGGTGCGCGTAAAGCGCATCGGCGTCGTCCACCTGCACCAGCAGGAAGTTCGCGTCGCTCGGATAGACCCGCCCCACGCAGCGGAAAGCGGGCAGCGCCGCGGCCACCCGCGCGCGCTGCGCCTTGATCTCGGCCACTTGGCCTTCGATCGGTGTGTCGAGCGCGCGGAGAACAAGCTCTTGGGTGCTCTGGTTGATGTTGTAAGGGTATTTCACCATCGACATCAGGCGGATGATGTAAGGGTCTGCGAAAGCCATCCCGAGACGCAGCCCCGCGAGCCCGTAGGCCTTGGAAAGCGTCTGGAAGATGACGAGGTTCGGAAACTCCGCCAGCCGCCCCCGCAGGCTGCCCTTGGCGCTGAAGTCGGCATACGCCTCGTCCAGCACCACGATGCCCTGCCAGCTGCGGATCAGCGACTCCAGCTCGGCGGTCGGGAAGGCGTTGCCGGAAGGGTTGTTGGGGCTGCAGAGGAAGAGCAGTTTGCTGTGCTCGTCGGCGGCGTCGAGAAGCGCCTGCGCGGGCAGGGAAAAGTCCTTCCCGAGGGGGACGCTGCGCATGGCGACGTCGTTGGTCGCGGCGGCGACGCTGTACATCCCGTAGCTGGGCTCGATCGCGACGGCGTTGTCCACGCCCGGGACGCAGAAGATGCGGAAGCACAAGTCGATGGCTTCGTCGCTGCCGTTGCCCAGGAACAGGCTCTCCGCCGGGACGCCTTTCAACGCGGCGATCTTGGCCTTGAGCGCCTTCTGGTGCGGGTCGGGGTAGCGGTTGTATCCCGTGGGGTAGGGACTCTCGTTGGCGTCGAGAAAGACGCCTAGAGACCCCTGGTATTCGTCGCGGGCCGTCGAGTAGGGGCATAGGGTCCGGATGTTGGGCCGCACGAGGGCTTCGATCCTATTCATGGCCGAGACGGATTCTGACGGCTTCGGCGTGGGCCTGCAGGCCTTCGGCTTCGGCCATCGTGACGATGGTGGGTGCAAGCCGCCTCAGGCCCTCCGGCGTCAATTCCTGGAGGGTCATCTTGCGGTAGAAACTGTCGAGATTGACCCCGCTGAAGGAGCGGGCCCAGCCGCAGGTGGGCAGGGTGTGGTTGGTGCCGGAGGCGTAGTCGCCCGCGCTCTCCGGGGTCCAGGCACCCACGAACACGCTGCCCGCCGCGGTGATCCGCGAGGCGAGTCCCCAGCGGTCCTGCACGGCGAGGATCAGGTGCTCGGGCGCATAAGCGTTCGCGAAGGCGATCCGGTCCTCCCGGTCGGGGAAGACGACGCAGTGGCTCTTGTCGAGAGCCTTTCGCGCAAATTCCGCCCGGGGAAGCAGCGCCGTCTGGCGCTCTACCTCCGCGCCCACGGCGGCGGCATAGGTCTCGCTGCCGCAGACCAGCATCACCTGGCTGTCGGCGCCGTGCTCGGCTTGTGAGAGCAGGTCGGCGGCGGCGAAGGCCGCGGGGGCGGAGCCGTCGGCGACGACCATCACTTCGGAGGGCCCTGCCGGCATGTCGATGGCCACGGTCCCGGCCGAAAGCAGTTGCTTGGCGGTGGTGACGTATTGGTTGCCGGGGCCGAAGATCTTGTCTACCTTGGGAACGCTCCGCGTGCCGTAAGCCATTGCTGCGACGGCCTGTGCGCCGCCCAGCTTGAAGATGCGCCTTACCCCGCAGAAGGAGGCTGTCCAGAGCACTTCCGGGTTCACCTTCCCGTCCTTTCCGGCCGGGGTGCAGAGCACCACTTCGGGGCACTGGGCGATGGACGCCGGCACGGCGAGCATCAGCACGGTGGAGAAAAGGGGAGCGGTGCCGCCGGGGATGTACAGGCCCACTCTTTCGATGGGCACGGGCCGCTGGATGCAGCGCACGCCCGGGGTCGTGAGTACGCAGATCTCCTGCGGGCGCTGGGCCTCGTGGAAGGCGCGGATGTTCTCTTCCGCGGCCGAGATGGCCTTCTTGACGGCCGGGCTGACAAGTGCGGCGGCTTCTTCGATTTCGGCCGCGCTCACTTCGATGCTTTCGAGCGGACGGCCGTCGATCTCGAGCGAGAGGGCGCGCAGCGCCTCGTCGCCGTCCTCCCGTACCCGCTTCAGGATGGCTTCCACGCGCCGGCGGACCTCCGGATTGTCGGCGGCGGGGCGGCTGCAGAGCGCTTCCCATTGCTCCCGCGGGGGATTGAAATACGTCTTCAACATAGCTTACGGGATGATTTTGTCGATGTTCAGCACCAGAATGCCCTCGGCCCCGATGGCCTTGAGCTGGCGGATCTTGTCCCAGAGGTCGGCCTCGTCCACGACGGAGTGCATCGAGCACCAGCCTTCGGCGGCGAGCGGCATCACGGTCGGGCTGCGCATCGCGGGCAGGATGCGGCAGGCCTCTTCGACGGCGGCCGTCGGGAGGTTCATCAGGATGTATTTCTTGCGGCGGCTGACCATCGCCGAGTCGATCCGGAAGAGGATTTCGTCGAGGGTCTGCCGATCCTCGGCGGACAGCCTGCCGCTGCTGATCAGCACGGCTTCGGAAAAGAAGACCTGCTCGACTTCGCGCAGGCCGTTGCTGACCAGCGTGCCGCCGGAGGAGACGATGTCGAAGATGGCGTCGGCGATGTCGGCCGCCGGAGCGATCTCCACCGAGCCGGTGATGACCTCGATCCGCGCCTGTATCCCGTTCTCTTCCAGATATTTGCGAAGGATCTTTGGATAGGAGGTGGCGATGCGCCTGCCGTTGAACCACTGCGGCCCGTCATAGTCGGCGCCCTTGGGCACGGCCAGAGAGATGCGGCAGCCGCCGAAGCCGAGCCGTTTCTCGACCTTCACGTCGAAGCCCCGCTCCTCGACCTCGTTGAGGCCCACGATTCCGAGCCCCGCCGTGCCGCTGGAGACGACCTGCGGGATGTCGTCGTCGCGCATATAGAGGACTTCCAGGGGGAAGTTGGGTGCCTGGGACAGGAATTTTCGGCGCGAATCGTCGATGTCGATCCCGATTTCGCGCAGCAGGGCGGTGCTCTCCTCGTTGAGCCGGCCCTTGGACTGGATGGCTAATCTTAACATATACCTACTAACTAAAAAAGAGGCTTCCCGGATGTCCGGCAAGCCTCGCTATCGCGTCACGCACATATGCGCCGACCTACCGGATCCTCAGACTCGGCGGTGGTGATGATATGCGCGGACCATTGTCATACTTCTGCAAAGGTATCAATTATTTCCGGAAATCCAAATCTATTTTCGGGACAGAATCTTATCGACCATTCCATACTGGCGGGCCTCTTCGGCCGTCATCCAGTAGTCGCGGTCGGCATCGGCGAAGACTTTGTCGTAGCTCTGGCCGCTGTGCTGGGCGATGATGGTGATGAGCTCGGCGCGGGTCTTCTCGATCTCCTTGGCGGCGATGAGGATGTCGGAGGCCTGGCCTTCGGCGCCGCCGAGGGGCTGGTGTATGAGCACGCGGGAGTGGGGGAGCGCGGAGCGCTTGCCCTTGGCGCCGGCGCACAGGAGCACGGACCCCATCGAGGCGGCCATGCCGGTGCAGATGGTGGCCACGTCGGGCTGGATCAGCTGCATCGTGTCATAGATCGCCAGGCCGCTGGAGACCTGGCCGCCGGGGCTGTTGATGTACAGCGAGATGTCCTTGGCTGGATCGACGGACGAAAGGAAGAGCAGCTGGGCGAGGATGATGTTCGCGACGTCGTCGTTGATGCCCACGCCCAGGAAGACGATGCGGTCCATCATCAGGCGGCTGAACACGTCCATCGACGCCACGTTGAGCGGGCGCTCCTCGATGATGGTGGGGTTGATGTAGGCATTGACCGCGGCGCGGTAGTCGCTCAGGGTCAGCGGGTTGACGCCCCGTCCCAGGGTGGCGTATTTCTCGAATTCGTTCTTTTCCATATGCGGTTTCTCTTAATTGTCAAAGCCGATCCTGGGCCGTTTCGGGGCCGACAGGGAGGAAGGATTGCAGCGGATGGACTCCTCGAGCGAGCGCTGGGTGATGGGCTCGTCGCCGAGCGCCGCCACCATCGCCGCCTCGTTGACGATGAAGGCGATGTCGGAGGAGGCGTAGCCGTCGGTCAGCAGGGAGAGGCGGTCGAGGTCGATGTCGTCGGCCGTCGGGCGGCCTTTGAGGTGCAGCTCGAACATCGCGCGGCGCGTCACGGGGTCCGGAGCCGGGATTTCGTATTTGAGGTCCATACGGCCCTTGCGCAGGACGGCCGGATCGATCATGTCCACGCGGTTCGTCGTGCCGATGACGAAAATGCCCCGCTCGGCGCAGTTGTTCAGCTGCGAAAGGAACTCGTTGACTTCCTCGGCGCGGTTGCGGGCGGAATCGGACCCGCGGGCGGGCACGAAGGAGTCGAATTCGTCGAAACAGATTACGGCCGGGGCATTCTGCTCGGCCTTCTGGAACAGGTCCGCGATCTTGCCCTGGGTGCCGTGGATATAGGTGCTGCCGAGGTCGGAGCCGTTGACGATGAA
>JAFZBH010000050.1 GCA_017561865.1 Bacteroidales bacterium
CTCACGCACGTGTGCAAGTACGTGGAGAGCATCTCCGGCATCCGCATCCCGGACAACGAGCCGGTGGTGGGGGAGAACGTCTTCACCCAGAGCAGCGGCGTGCACGCCGACGGCGACCGGAAGGCGAACCTCTACGCCAGCAGCCTGCTGCCGCAGCGTTTCGGCCGCTCGCGCTCCTATGCCCTGGGCAAGATGAGCGGCAAGGCCAACATCATCAAGAACCTCGACAAGCTGGGCATCCGCCTCACGCCCGAGCAGGTCAAACTCGTGACCCAGCGCGTCGTCGAACTGGGCGACAAGAAGGAGGCGCTGGCCCCGGAGGACCTGCCCTTCATCATCGCGGACGTGCTCAAGACCTCGCACAACGCCACCCAGGACAACATCCACATCGTCAACTACTCCCTCCAGCTGGCCCGCGGAATGCGTCCGGCGGCCGTCGTCAAGGTCAGCATCCACGGGGAGGAATACGAGGCCTCTTCGCCCGGAGACGGCCAGTACGACGCCTTCATGAAGGCGCTCTGGATCATCTACGAGAAGCTCGGCAAGAGCCATCCCGTGCTCACCGACTATCAGGTACGCATCCCGCCGGGAGGAAAGACCGACGCCCTCGTGTCGGCCAGCATCTCCTGGAAGAACGGGGATTATGAGTTCAAGACCCGCGGCATCGACTCCGACCAGACGGAAGCCGCCATCAAGGCCACGGTCAAGATGCTCAACATCATCGAGAATATGGATCTGAATCAACTGAAATGAAACTGAACATTGCCCTTCTGCCCGGGGACGGCATCGGCCCCGAGGTCATCGACCAGGCCGTCAAGAGCGTCGAGGCGGTCTGCCGCATATTCGGCCACGAGGTGTCGTGGCACTTCGCGTATGCGGGCGCCTGCGCCATTGACCGCTACGGCGACGCCTTCCCGGATGTCACCTACCAGACCTGCCTGGATGCCGACGCCGTGCTGTTCGGCGCCGTGGGCGACCCCAAATACGACAACGATCCGACCGCCAAGGTGCGCCCGGAGCAGGGCCTGCTGGCGATGCGCAAGAAACTCGGCCTGTATGCCAACCTGCGCCCCGTGGAGACCTTCAAGCCGCTCGTGCATATGTCCCCCCTCAAGGAGGAGCTGGTGGACGGTGCGGACTTCCTGGTGATCCGCGAGCTCACGGGCGGGATGTATTTCGGCGAGAAAGGCCGCCTGGACGGGGGAGACACCGCCTACGACACCAACATCTACCACCGCTACGAGATCGAGCGCATCCTGCGCCAGGCCTTCGAATATGCGATGCGGCGCCGCAAGCACCTGACCGTGGTCGACAAGGCCAACGTGCTGGAGTCCTCCCGGCTGTGGAGGCAGGTCGCGCAGGAGATGGCTCCGACCTATCCGGAGGTCGAGACCGACTATATGTTCGTGGACAACGCCGCGATGAAACTCATCACCGGTCCCAAGTTTTTCGACGTGATCGTGACGGAGAACACCTTCGGCGACATCCTCACCGACGAGGCCAGCGTGGTGTCCGGGTCGATGGGCCTGCTCGCCTCCGCCTCGGTCGGCGAGAAGACCGGCGTGTACGAGCCGATCCACGGATCCTGGCCGCAGGCGGCCGGTAAAGACATCGCGAATCCGCTCGCAGCCATCCTGTCGGCGGCGATGATGTTCGAATACGCCTTCGGTCTGATGGACGAAGGGAGGGCGATTCGTAAAGCGGTGGCCGACAGCATAGAAAACAAAATTGTCACCGGTGATCTGGCCGCTTCCGGGAAGGCTTTCTCCACCTCGGAGGTGGGCGACTGGGTGGCTGAACGCATCGTTTCCGAATAAACATCGTATTTGCTCATGCAACAACTGGATTGGTCCAACCTGGCATTTAAATACCGGAAAACGAATGCCGCCATCATCAGCCGCTATGCCGGCGGTGAATGGTCAGCTCCGGCAGCAGTCCGCGAATTCGAACTGCCGTTCAACCTGTATGCGGGTGTGTTCCACTACGCCAATTCCTGTTTCGAGGGCCTGAAGGCTTTCCGCGGGGTCGACGGCAAGGTCCGTCTCTTCCGTCCGGATGAGAACGCCGCCCGCCTGCGGCGCAGCGCCGCCCACCTGGACATGGCGGCTCCGCCGGAGTCCCTGTTCCTGGAGATGTGCCTGCAGTGCGTGCGGGAGAACATCGATTTCCTCCCGCCCTACGGCTTCAATGCGTCGATGTATATCCGTCCGGTCCTCATCGGCGTCAATCCCCAGCTCGGCATCGCCTCGTCCGACGAGGTGCTCTTCGCCGTCCTGGGTTCCCCCGTGGGCACCTATTCCGGCGCGGCCGGCCTTTCGACGGGGACGGCGGTCCTGTCCCGCAACTACGACCGCGCCGCCCCCAACGGGACGGGCAGCTACAAGATCGCGGCCAATTACGCGACCTCGCTCCACCCGTACAACCTGGCCCATAAGCAGGGCTATCGCGAACTGCTGTTCCTGGATCCGGCGACCAAGACCCACATCGACGAGTTCGGCTCCTCCAACTTCCTCGCCATCAAGGGGAACAGCTACGTGACGCCGCTCTCCGATTCGGTGCTGCCCTCCATTACGAACAAGAGCCTGCAGCAGGTGGCCGCCGACTTCGGAATGAAGGTCGAGAAGCGGCCGGTGCCGCTGGAGGAGCTCGCCGAGATGGACGAAGTCAATGCCTGCGGTACCGCCGTGGTGATCACGCCCATCGGGTCGCTGGACGACAAGCCGACCCTGGAGTCGGCGGAAATCACCCGTACCTACCGTTTCGGAGATCCGGCCAAGTGCGGGCCCGTCAGTGAGAAACTCTACCGCAGGATCCGCGGGATCCAGGACGGTACGGAAGAAGATATCCATAACTGGTGCGTTGAGCTGTGAGACTTTTCAGCGAAGAACTGGTCGCCGAGGCCTGCCGTGCCAATAAGATCGCGGATCTGTCCACCGCCACGATAGGCGAGATCCTGCTGGCTGCGCAGTACCTGGAGCAGAAGACGGGGATTCCCTTCGTCCGGATGGACCAGGGCTCGCCCGGCCTGCCGGTCAACCGTTTCGGCGTCGAAGCCGAGAAGCGGGCCCTGGACGCCGGCGTGGGCTCCCAGTATCCGGCGGCGGCCGGCGTCGCGGAGCTCAAGGAGGCCGCCTCGGAGTTCGTCCGGGCCTTCATCGACGTGGAGATCAGCCCGCGCGGATGCATCCCCACGACGGGCTCGACGACGGCTTCGTTCGGCGCTTTCATCGCCTGCACCCAGCGCATCCCCGGCAAGGACAAGGTGCTCTTCATCGATCCGGGTTTCCCGATCATGAAGTCGCAGCTGAGGATCCTCGGCATCGGTTGGCGCGGGTTCGACATCTATCCTTACCGCGGGGCGGAGAAGCTCCGCGCCCGTCTGGAGGAGGAACTCGCCGCGGGCGATATCGCGGCCATTCTGTACGCCAACCCCAACAATCCCGCGTGGATCTGCCTCGAGGAGGAGGAACTGCAGGTGATCGGCGAACTGGCCACCCGCTACGACGTCGTCGTGATGGAGGACCTGGCATATTTCTGCATGGACTACCGGCGCGATCTGGGACGGCCCTACGAGCCGCCTTTCCTGCCCACGGTGGCCCGCTACACGGACAATTACATCCTGATGCTGTCCGCCTCCAAGATTTTCAGCTACGCGGGGCAGCGCATCGCGCTCTGCTGCATCGGCGACAGGCTTTTCGACCGGCAGTATCCCGCCCTGGCGGCGCGCTACCAGGACGCCGGCGTGTTCGGCGTGACCCTGACCGCGTCCATCCTGTATATGATTACGAGCGGCTGCACCGCCACGACGCAGTACGGCTATGCCGAGATGCTGCGCCTGTCGTGCGAAGGCAGGATCGATTTCGTCGAGGACACGCGCGAATATGAGCGGCGGGCCGCCCGGATGAAGGAGATCTTCTGCCGGCACGGCTTCACGGTGGTCTATGACCGCGACGTGACCCGCCCGGTGGGGGACGGTTTCTTCTTCACCGTCGGCTACGAAGGCCTGAGCGGCGACGAACTGGTGGTCGAGCTGATGCACTACGGGGTCAGCAGCATTTCCCTGTCCACGACGGGCAGTCTGCAGCAGGGGGTGCGCGGCTGCACCAGCCGGATGCGCGAGGAGCTGTATCCCGTGCTGGAGGAAAGGATGGCGGAATTCGAACGGGACCACCCGAAGAAATAATTGATATGAGACGCAATAAACTTGTCATCGACAGCCCTTTCCAGTTTGAGAACGGTGGTTCGCTGGACCACCTGGAGCTGGTCTATCATACCTCCGACCGGGAGTACCGCCCGGGGGAGACGGTGGTGTGGATCTGTCACGCGCTGACGGGCAATTCCAATCCCGAGGACTGGTGGCCGCAGCTGGTGGGGCAGGGCAAACTCTTCGATCCCGACAGGTATTTCGTCGTGTGCGTCTCGATGCTCTGTTCGCCCTACGGCGAGACGGGGCCCGCCAGCATCAATCCCGCGACGGGACGCCCCTACTTCTTTGATTTTCCGCGCACGACCGTGCGCGACATCGTCAGCGCCGAGATCCTGGTGCGCAAGCACCTGGGCATCGAGCGCATCGACCTGATGCTGGGCCCCTCGATCGGCGGTTTCCAGGCCCTGGAGTGGGTGATCATGGAGCCGGAGGTGGTGCGGGACGTGGTGTTCCTCGCCACGGCCACGCGCGTGACGCCCTTCATGACGGCTTTCAACGAGTCGCAGCGCATGGCGCTGGAGGCCGATCCGACGTTCCGCGAGGCGAAGGACCTGACGGGCGGCAGTGCGGGCCTTTCCTGCGCCCGCTCCATCGCGCTGATCTCGTACCGGACCTATTCCGGCTATAATCTCACGCAGCCGGAGACGGAGCAGGACACCGTTTTCGCCGACCGCGCGGCGTCCTACCAGCGCTATCAGGGGCTGAAGCTGCTCCGGCGCCATTTCGACGCCTACAGCTACTGGTACCTGACCTACGCGCTCGACAGCCAGAACGTCGGCCGGGGCCGCGGGGGGATCGAGGCGGCGCTGCGCCGCATCCAGGCGAACTGCATGGTGATCAGCATCGACAGCGACGTCCTTTTCCCGCCCAGCCACGGGCGGGAGACGGTGGCCGCCCTCAAATATGCCGCCTACCGGGAGATCTCTTCCGCGTTCGGGCACGACGGCTTCCTGGTCGAGAACGACCAGCTGACGGCCATTCTCCGACCCTTGTTGGAGAAGTATGAGAAGCGACAGTAAGACAGTGATTTTAGCAAGCTTATGAAAGTGATGAAATTCGGCGGCACCTCCGTTGGGTCCGCCCAAAGGATGCAGAAGGTCGCGGACCTGGTCTCGCGCGGCGGCCGCAACTTCGTGGTCCTGTCGGCGATGTCCGGCACGACCAACACCCTCGTGGAGATTTCCGACTACCTGTTCAACCGCAATCCGGACGGGGCGCGGGAGACCATCGACCGCCTGGCGGCCAAGTACCGCGGCGTGATCGGGGAACTCTATGCCACGGCCGCCTCGCGCGACAAGGCGCAGGAGTACGCCGACGGGGTGTTCGACTACCTCAAGACCTTCACCAAGAAGCTGTTCACGCAGGTGGAGTCGAAGATCATCATCGGTCAGGGCGAGCTCCTGTCCACGAACCTGATGGCTCTCTACCTGCAGGAGAAGGGGGTGGCGGTGCAGCTGCTGCCGGCCCTCGATTTCATGAAGATCGACGTCCAGGGCGAGCCGGATACGGACTATATCCGTGAGAAGCTCACCGCCCTGCTGGAGAAATATCCCAAGGCACCGCTCTACCTTACCCAGGGCTTCATCTGCCGCAATACGCACGACGAGATCGACAACCTGCAGCGCGGCGGTTCGGACTATACGGCCTCGCTCGTGGGCGCCGCCATCGGCGCCGAGGAGATCCAGATCTGGACCGACATCGACGGGATGCACAACAACGATCCGCGCATCGTGGACCACACCGCCGCCGTGCGGCACCTCCATTTCGAGGAGGCCGCCGAGCTGGGCTATTTCGGGGCCAAGATCCTGCATCCGACCTGCATCCAGCCGGCCAAGTTCGCCGGCATTCCCGTGCTGCTGCTCAATACGATGGCCCCGGAGGCGCCGGGCACCCTGATCGACAACGTCCCCGAAGCCGGGACGATCAAGGCCATCGCGGCCAAGGACAACATCACCGCCATCCGCATCAAGTCCTCCCGTATGCTCCTGGCGCACGGATTCCTGCGCAAGGTCTTCGAGATCTTCGAGAGCTGGCAGACTTCGATCGATATGATCTGCACCTCGGAGGTGGGCGTGTCGATGTCGATCGACAACACGCGCCATCTGGGCGAGATCGTGCACGACCTCAAGAAATACGGCACCGTGGGCGTGGACCTGGATATGTGCATCATCTGCGTGGTGGGCGACATGGACTGGGAGAACGTGGGCTTTGAGTCCCGCGCGATGGAGGCGATGAAGGACATTCCCGTCCGGATGATCTCTTACGGCGGAAGCAACTACAACATTTCCTTCCTCGTCAAGGGGGAGGACAAGGCGCGCGCCCTGCGTTCCTTGAGCAAATGCCTGTTTGCGTGATGCTGAAGGGCGATTTCCCGGTGGAACGGTTCGGCGGTCTCCGGACTCCGTTCTATTACTACGACCTGCCGCTGCTGCGAGCCACCTTGGATACGGTGCAGCAGCAGCTGGACCGCAATCCGTCGTTCCGGGTGCATTACGCCGTCAAGGCGAACTACAACCCGCGCATCCTCGCGGAGATCGCCGCACGCGGGTTCGGGGCCGACTGCGTGAGCGGGGGAGAGATCCGCGCCGCGCTCGACGCCGGCTTCGCCCCCGAAGGGATCGTGTTCGCGGGCGTGGGCAAGAGCGACGAGGAGATCCGCCTCGCGCTCGAGGCGGGCATTTCGCGCTTCAACGTGGAATCCGCCGCGGAGCTGGAGGTGATCGATTCGCTGGCGGCTCAGTTGGGCCGGGTCGCGCCGGTGAGCCTGCGCATCAATCCCGACATCGGGGCGCATACCCACGCCGGGATCACGACGGGCCTGGCGGAGAACAAGTTCGGCATCAACTACGAGCAGCTGGACGCCGTGATGGACCTGTCGCTGCGCCTGCCGCACGTGGAGTATTGCGGGCTGCATTTCCACATCGGTTCGCAGATCCTGGATATGAGCGATTTCGTGGCGCTGTGCAACCGGATCAATGAGTTGGTCTGGCGTCTGCAGCGCGGCGGGCGGCCGGTGGGCGACATCAACGTGGGGGGCGGCCTGGGGATCAACTACCAGCACCCGAACCATCTGCCGATGGCGGATTTCGAGGGCTGGTTCGAAGTGTTCCGCCAGCATCTGAAGCTGCCCCGGGGTACGGTCGTGCATTTCGAGCCGGGCCGGAGCCTGGTGGCTCCCTGCGGGTCTCTGATCGCGCGGGTGCTCTATGTCAAGCAGGGCACGCACAAGCAGTTCGCCATCATCGACGGGAGCATGACCGAGCTGGTCCGCCCGGCGATGTACCGCGCCTACCACCGGGTGGAGAACCTGACTTCGGACGAGCCGGAGGAGGTCTACGACGTGGTGGGGCCGGTTTGCGAGAGCTCGGACGTCTTTGTCAAGGAGGCCCTCATCGACCGGTGCCGCCGGGGCGACCTGGTAGCCATCCGCTCGGCCGGCGCCTACGGCGAATCGATGGCCTCCCAGTACAACTGCCACCCCTTGCCGGACGCATTCTTCTTCGAAGGGTAAAGAGGTTTTCCTTTTTTTTGTATATTAGCACCAGAATTGACAACACTAAATCATCCATCCGTTATGAAGATTCTCAAGCGTCTCGCCGCGGCGGTGGCCATCATCGCCCTGCTTTCCTCCTGCTCCGTGCTCAAGAGCCTGACCACGAACCCCACGTCGACCGGTTCCAACACCGGCTCGGCCCTCCTGGCGCTCTACCAGGTGCTCCGCCAGACCGGCGCCATCGACCTGTCGAGCGTGATGAACGTCATCAACCTGGGCAAGATCCTCACCGGTGCCAGCGCGCTGACTGACGCGAGCCCGTCCTTCCTCAACAGTTTCTCTTCCGGGCTGATCAGCGGCTCGGAAAACATGATCAACAACAGCAACGTATCGGCGGTGATCAATGGTCTCAAGGCGCTGACCAGCATCGATACCAGCGCCATCGAGAAGGCCGCCGAGCAGGCCAACTCCGGGATGACGACCCAGCTGACCAACACGACGGCGGGCGTCGCTCCCACCCTGTCCCAGCTGAATCAGATCTTCAGCCTGCTGAAATAGCCCCCGTCAGGCCGACAGACAAAGCCCCGGTGCCGAATGAAGCACCGGGGCTTTTTGTCCAGGGGCGTCCCGGGGACGGACTAGTAAGCGGCGTCCAGCATCGCTGCGTGCAGGGCGGGGAAGCGCTCGGCGATGACGGCCGGGCGGCCGCCGTCCAGGAAGCAGTGCGTGCTCTCGGCGGTGCAGACGACCTTGCCGCCCACGCGCATCGTGTAGGCGATCACGAGTTTGACCTCGCTCAGCTGCCTGACCCGCAGCTCCACCTCGATGAGGTCCTTGAAGGTCGTGCTCTTCTTGTAGTTGACGCTCACGGCGACGACGGGGGAGACGATCCCCTCGGCTTCCATCCGGTCGAAGCCGTAGCCCAGCTGGTCCATCCAGTCGATGCGGGCTTCTTCCATGATGCGGATATAGTTGGAGTGATGGGTGATGCCCATCCGGTCGGTCTCGTAGTACTTGACTTCGTGGCGGTAGGGTTGCAGGGTCATTTCCTGGGGTTTTTCTTGACGAAGGATTCATATTCCCGCAGGGCCCGGATGGCCTGCGGACAGAGGAGCAGCAGGGCGATGACGTTGATCCAGGCCGTGAGGCCCACGCCCACGTCGCCCAGCTGCCAGATGACGCCCGCTTCGCGTACGGCGCCGAAGACGACCATTCCGAGCAGGAAGAAGCGGAAGATCCAGATGCAGGCCTTTTCGGCCTTGCCGCCGTCCTTTCGCCCGGCGAAGATGTACATGATGCTGGACTCGCCGTAGAAGTAGTACGCCATCACGGTCGTGAAGACGAAGAACACGAGGGCGATGCTGACGAAGGTGCCGCCGAAGCCCGTCAGGACGGAGTCTACGGCAGCCTGGGTGAAGCCCACGTAGTTGTCGCCGAGCTGCGGGGAGCTGGCCACCAGCATCTCGCCGGTCTTGGCGTCGAGGATGTTGTAGGTGCCCGAGCAGAGGATCATCAGCGCCGTGGCGGTGCAGATGAGCAGGGTGTCCACGTAGACCGAGAAGGCCTGCGCCAGGCCCTGTTTGGCCGGGTGTGAGACGGCCGCCGAAGCGGACACGATGGCGCCGCCGCCCTCGCCGGCCTCGTTGGAGAAGATGCCCCGCTTGACGCCCATCATGATGGTGGAGCCGAGGATGCCGCCCGCCACGGGCCGGATGCCGAAAGCGTTGGTGACGATGCTGCCCAGTACGGCCGGCACGGCGTCGATATGCCGGGCGATCACGATCAGCGTGATGACGATATAGCCCAGGGCCATGAACGGGGTCACGATCGAAGCCACGCGGGCGATGCTCTTGATGCCGCCGATGATGACGAGTCCGAGCAGGAAGGCGAGCCCGAGTCCGGCGGCGAGGGGCGGCAGGCTGAAGGAGTTGCCCAGGGCCCCGGCCACGCCGTTGGCCTGCACCGTGGGCAGGAAGGTGCCGTAGCCGATGAGCACCAGGATGGAGAACAGGACCGCCAGCCAGCGGGCCTTCAGACCCTTTTCGATATAGGAGGCGGGACCGCCGCGGAAGCCCGATTCGTGCTGGAACTTATACTGCTGCGCGAGGGTGGACTCGACGAAGGCCGTGGACGCGCCGAAGAAGGCGATGATCCACATCCAGAAGATGGCGCCCGGGCCGCCCAGGGCGATGGCCGTGGCCACGCCCACGATGTTGCCCGTGCCCACGCGGCCCGACAGGGCCACGCAGAAGGCCTCGAACGAGGAGATGCCGTGCTTCTGCCCGTCCGGGGATTTTTCGGCCTTGGCGAAGAGCGAGCGGAGCATCAGGCCGAAGCGGCGCACCTGCACGAAGCGGGTGCGGATGGAGAAATACAGGCCTGCGCCGACCAGGAGCACCACCAGGGCGGGGCTCCAGATAATGTCGTTCAGGACGGAAACGATCTTTTCGAACATCGCTTAGTCGCTGAGCTTCCACCAGGTTTCCAGGTCGGAGGGAGCGCGCCAGTCGCCGCGGGGCGACAGGGACACGGAGCCGACTTTCGGCCCGTCGGGAAGGCAACTGCGCTTGAACTGCTGCTGGAAGAAGCGCTTCAGGAAGGTCTCCAGCCACTTGCGCAGGGTCCCCTCGTCGTAGGTGCCGCCGAAGGCCTTGCGGGCGAGGAACAGGAGTTTGTCGGGGCCTGCGCCGGAGCGGAAGAAATGATAGAGGAAGAAGTCGTGCAGTTCGTAAGGACCCACGGTGTCCTCGGTTTTCTGGGCGATCCTGCCGTCCTTGTCGGCGGGCAGCAGCTCGGGGCTGATCGGGGTGTCGACGATGTCAAGCAGGGTGCGGTGGATGTCGCCGGTGGCGTCGAACTTGTTGTCGGCCGCCCAGCGGACGAGGGTCCGCACCAGGGTCTTGGGCACGCTGGCATTGACCCCGTACATCGACATATGGTCGCCGTTGTAAGTGCACCAGCCGAGGGCGAGCTCGGACAGGTCGCCCGTGCCTACGACGATGCCGCCTTCCTTGCCGGCGATGTCCATCAACAATTGCGTGCGCTCGCGCGCCTGGCAGTTCTCGTAGGTAAGGTCGTGGTTGTCTTCGTCCTGGCCGATGTCGGCGAAATGCTGCCTCACGGCGGGGACGATGGAGATTTCGCGGGAAGTGATGCCGAGGCCCTTCATCAGGTCCAGGGAGTTGTCGTAGGTGCGGTGGGTGGTGCCGAAGCCGGGCATCGTCACGCCGATGATGTTCTCGCGCGGGAGCCCGAGGGTGTCGAAGGCGAGCGCGGTGACAAGCAGCGCGAGGGTCGAGTCCAGTCCGCCGGACACGCCGATGACGGCTTTCCGGCAGTGGATGTGTTCGAGCCTCGTGACAAGGCCCGCCACCTGCGTGGAAAGGATTTCGCGGCAGCGCATGGCGAGCTCTTCCGGGTCGCCCTGCGGCACGAAGGGATGGGGCTCGAGGCGGCGGAGCAGCCTGGCTTCGAAGTCCGTCGGGGCGGCACGCCCCGCCTGCTGGAGGAAGTAGGGCGGGACGGGACCTTCAAAGCCGAAGCTGTGTTCTTTGGCGCGCAGGGTCTCCAGGCGTTCGACGTCCACGTCGGCCGAAATGAAGCGGCTGCCGCGGGCGAAACGCTCCGCTTCGGCAAGGAAACTGCCGTTCTCGCAGATCAGCGAGGATCCGGCCCAGACGAGGTCCGTGGTGGATTCGCCTTCGGCGCAGGAGCAGTAGACATAGGCGGCGTAGAGGCGCGAGGCGGTCGCGCGGATGAGGCTCTTGCGGTATTCGTGTTTGAAGAGATAGTCGTTGCTGGCGGAGAGGTTGAGGATGATCTGGGCTCCGGCGACGGCTGCCTGCGAGCAGGGGGGCACGGGCACCCAGAGGTCCTGGCAGATCTCGACGGCGACGGTCGCGTCGCCGATGCGGAACAGCTGGCGCGGGCTCAGCAGGATGTCTTCCTGTCCGGCGAAGCGGATGCGTGCGCCGCCGCAGGGGAGGGCGCGTGCGGGGGCGAACCAGCGCGGCTCGTAGAATTCGCTGTTGCCGGCCAGGTAGCTTTTGGGCACGATGCCCAGGATCCGGCCTCCGCGCGAGACCACGGCGCAGTTGAAGAGGCGTCCTGCGTGGCGCACCGGGGCGCCGAAGACGACCATCGCATCGAGTTTCGCGGTCTGCGCTACGATATCCGAGACGGCCTTCTCCGCATCGTCCAGCAGGCGGTTCTGCCCGAACAGGTCGGCGCAGGTGTAGCCCGTCACGGACAGTTCCGGGAAGACGGCCACCGAAGGCTGCTGTTTGCCCATTTCCTGGCAGAGCTGCAGGATCTCCCGGGCATTCGCCGCCGGGTCGGCCACGTGGACGCGCGGCATCGCCGCCGCCACACGGATGAGACCATAATTCTTCATACACGCAAATATAGCGGATTTGCGCTAGCTTTGCAAGGTACACTCTTCATTTATAAAAGAGGTTATGAAAAAACTTTAAAAAAGTCTTGCATTTCTGAAAACGACTTCGTAACTTGCACTCGAATTTTTGGTTTAGTAAGTAGTGGCACACAGCCTTTACAATCAGCAGCAGAATCAGCAGTCCCAGTCCAACCAGGTCCGGGTTGCTTCTGTGTGCGTATAACTCCAGCCGATACGGCACGATGATTAAAAGAAGCAAATACAACAAATGAGATATCAGAGAGGCTGGTCCGGTGGACCAGCCTCTCTACTTTAACAGGGATAGGTTAGTTTAATTCAATAGTGTAATTATGGACAGATTTGATTTGGTTAAGGAATCTTTCGAACGGAAAGAAGTCCCGGCAGAAGTCCCCGCTTGCAAGACTTCCGAGTATTTCGGCGAACTCGTGTTCGACCGCAAGAAGATGTGCAAGTATCTCGACGCTGAGAGCCTGCACGCCTTGCTTGACTGCATCGAGGGCGGTCACGCCCTCGACCGCAAGACCGCCGACGGCGTGGCCCGCGGCATGAAGGAATGGGCGATGGAGCACGGCGTGACCCACGTCACCCACTGGTTCCAGCCCCTGACCGAAGGCACCGCCGAGAAGCACGATTCCCTGATCGACTACGACGGCAAGGGCGGCGTCATCGAGACCTTCGACGGCAAGATGCTCGCCCAGCAGGAGCCGGACGCCTCGTCCTTCCCCAGCGGCGGCATCCGCGCCACCTTCGAGGCGCGCGGCTACACCGCCTGGGATCCGACCTCCCCGGTCTTCATCCTGGACGACACCCTCTGCATCCCGACCGTCTTCGTGTCCTATACGGGCGAGGCCCTCGACTACAAGACCCCGCTCAAACGTGCCCTGAAGGCCGTCAGCGATGCGGCTGTGCCCATCTGCAAGCTTTTCGACCCGGCCGTGACCAAGGTCTATTCCTACCTCGGCTGGGAGCAGGAATACTTCCTTGTGGACGAGGGCCTGTATGCCGCCCGCACCGACCTGATGATCACGGGCCGCACCCTCTTCGGCCACAACTCCTCCAAGAACCAGCAGCTGGACGACCATTATTTTGCGGCCATTCCGCCGCGCGTGTCCGCCTTCATGCGTGACCTGGAGGTCGCCGGGCACCGCCTGGGCATTCCCCTCAAGACCCGCCACAACGAGGTGGCTCCCAACCAGTTCGAACTCGCCCCGATCTACGGCGAGACCAATCTGTCCAACGACCAGAACCAGATCGTGATGAACCTGATGGGGCGCATCGCTCGCAAGCACGGCTTCGTGGTGCTCCTGCACGAGAAGCCCTTCGACGGCGTGAACGGCTCCGGCAAGCACAACAACTGGTCGCTCGGCACCGACCGCGGCACGCAGCTGCTCGCCCCGGGCAAGGACGCCAAGGGCAACCTTCAGTTCGTCACCTTCTTCGTGAACGTGCTCGCCGCCGTGCAGAAGCACAACGCCCTGCTGAAGGCTTCGATCGCCAGCGCGACCAATGCTCACCGTCTGGGCGCCAACGAGGCGCCGCCCGCCATCGTGTCCGCCTTCCTGGGCCGCACGATGACCGAAGTGCTCCACAAACTGCTCGAGGTCCCGTCCGACACGCCGATCGAGATCGCGGGCAAGAAGGGCAAGAGCGTCGGCCTGGTGGAGATCCCGGAGATCTTTGTGGACAACACCGACCGCAACCGCACCTCGCCGTTCGCCTTCACCGGCAACCGCTTCGAGTTCCGCGCCGTGGGCTCCTGCGCCAACTGCGCCGGGGCGATGACCACGCTCAACGCCGCCGTGGCCGAGCAGCTCATCGAGTTCAAGGCTGCCGTGGAGAAGGAACTGGCCGCCGGCAAGAAGACCAACGTAGCCCTGATGGACGCCCTCAAACCCATCATCAAGTCCATCCTCGACGTGGTCTGCTTCGACGGCAACGGCTACACCGAAGAGTGGAAGAAGGAGGCGGAGCGCCGCGGCCTGGACGTGGAGACCAACGTGCCCAAGATGTTCTGCGAATTCACCAAGCCCGCCGCGGTGGAGATGTTCACCAAGACCGGTGTCTATACCCCGAAGGAACTGGAGGCCCGCAACGAGGTCAAGTGGGAGACCTATGTCAAGAAGGTCCAGATCGAATCGCGCGTGATGGTGAGAATGGCGCTGAACCACATCATCCCCGCCGCGCTGGAATACAAGGCAAAGCTTCTGCAGGAGCTGACCCTGGCGAAGGGCATCTACGGCAACCTGGACAACTGCGCCACCGAATTGAAGATCCTCGACGACATCAACAAGTATGTGGAGGAAGTGCGGATCAAGGCTACGGCGATGAAGGAGGCCCGCAAGGCCGCGAATGCCATCGAGAACGACTATGAGCGCGCCCTGGCCTACCACGAGATCGCCGAGAGCTTCCCGGCCCTGCGCCGTCCGATCGACAAGCTCGAAGAAGTCGTCGACAACAAGATGTGGCCGCTTCCGAAGTACCGCGAACTGCTGTTCATCAGCTAGAGAACATATGACAGACGGTCTATACAATGCGGCATCGGAACACGATGCCTGCGGGGTCGGTATGGTCGTGAACATCCGCGGCGACAAGACCCACGAGCTGGTGGACAAGGCCCTGACGGTGCTCGAGAACATGAGCCACCGCGGAGCCGAGGGCGCCGACGGCAAGTCGGGCGACGGAGCCGGCATCATGGTCCAGATCCCGCACGAGTTCATCCTGCTCCAGGGAATTCCCGTCCCGGAGAAGGGGCGTTACGGCACCGGCCTGGTGTTCCTGCCCAAGGATGCCGCCAAGCGCGAACGCATCCTGGATGCTTTGCGCGCCGAGGTGGAGAAGGAAGGGTGCCTGCTCAGCCACGTCCGGGACGTGCCCGTCAATGCCGCCTGCCTCGGAGAAGAGGCGGCGAAGGGGGAACCCTTCACGGTGCAGATCTTCGTGACCAGCGCGGAATTCATCGAGGAGGCGGATTTCGAGCGCAAGCTCTACCGCATCCGCAAGCACGTCGAGCGACTGGGGGAGGACGGCTACATCTGCTCCCTTTCCACGCGCAACATCGTCTATAAGGGTATGCTGACGAGCCGTCAGCTGCGCGAATACTACCCCGACCTGACGAGCCAGTGGTTCACGAGCGCGATGGCGATCGTCCACTCCCGCTTCTCGACCAACACCTTCCCGCAGTGGAGCCTGGCGCAGCCTTTCCGTATGCTCTGCCACAACGGCGAGATCAACACCATCCGGGGCAACCGGAGCTGGATGCAGGCTCGCCAGAGCGTGCTGAATTCCGGCGCGCTGGGCGACATCGGCGACCTCACGCCCATCATCCAGCCGGATATGAGCGACTCCGCCAGCCTGGACAACGCGCTGGAATTCCTGACCCAGAGCGGACTCAGCCTGCCGCAGGCCGTCTCCGTGCTGATGCCGGAGAGCTTCGACGGCACGAACCCCATCTCGGAGGACCTGCGCGCCTTCTATGAATACCATTCCATCCTGATGGAGCCGTGGGACGGACCGGCTACGCTCCTGTTCAGCGACGGGCGCTATGCCGGCGGCATCCTGGACCGCAACGGCCTGCGCCCCGGACGCTATACCATCACCAAACGCGGCTTCCTGGTGGTCGCCAGCGAGGTGGGCGTGCTGGACTTCGATCCGACCGAGATCGAATGCAAGGGGCGCCTGGAGCCCGGCAAGATGCTGCTCGTGGACACGAAGGAAGGAAAGATCTGGCACGACGAGCAGATCAAGGAACAGCTCGCCTCGGAGCACCCTTACCGCAAGTGGCTCGCCGCCGGACGCATCCAGCTGGAAGACCTGCACAGCGGGCGCAAGATCGAACACAACGAGGCCGACCTGCTGCACAAGGAACTCCTGTTCAGCTGCACGGCGGAGGACGTCGAGAACTGCCTCAAGCCGATGTGCGAGAAGGGGATCGAGCCCACCTGGTCGATGGGCAACGACACGCCGCTCGCGGTGCTGACGGAGCGCCCGCAGAGTTTCTTCAACTATTTCCGGCAACAGTTCGCCCAGGTGACCAACCCGCCCATCGACTCCATCCGCGAGCAGATGGTGATGTCGCTGTTCGAGTATATCGGACGCGTGGGCACGGGCATCCTGACCCCCGATGAAGACAACTGCAAGATGGTGAGGCTCCCGCATCCTATCCTGACCAACACGCAGCTGGATCTGCTCTGCAACATCCGTTACAAGGGCTTCAATACCGTCAAGCTGCCGATCCTGTTCGAGTGCGCGGCCGATCCGGCCGCCGCCGCGGCCAACCTGCGCCGGGCCCTGTCCGCTCTCTGCCGCAAGGCGGAGCAGTGCGTGGACGAGGGTGTGAACTATATCATCCTGTCGGACCGCGACGTGGACGAGACGCACGCGCCCATTCCGTCTCTGCTTGCCGTCAGTGCGGTGCACCATCACCTGATTGCCAAGGGCAAGCGCGTGCAGACGGCGCTGATCGTCGAGAGCGGCGAAATCCGCGAGACGATGCACGCCGCGCTGCTGCTCGGATACGGCGCATCCGCCATCAATCCCTATCTGTCCTTCGCCATCATCTCGAGCCTGGCGCACGGGGGCAAGGTCCAGCTGAACTATGCCACGGCCCGCACCAACTACATCGAAGCGATGAAGAAGGGCCTGCTGAAGATCATGGCCAAGATGGGCATCTCCACGATCCGCTCCTACCGCGGGGCCAAGATCTTCGAGAGCGTGGGTCTGGACGAGGGCCTGCTGCGCGAGTACTTCGGCACGGAGCGCTCGAGCATCGGCGGCGTGGGGCTGGAGACCATCGCGCGCGACGCGATGTGGTTCCACGCCCAGGCCTATGCGAACGCGCCCCAGGCGACGTTCCTGCCCAACGTCGGGCAGTTCCATTACCGCAAGGGCGGCATTCCGCACGCGTGGAATCCCGAAACGATTTCCGCCCTGCAGGTCGCCACGCGCCTGGGCAGCTACAAGAAATTCAAAGAGTTCACCGCCGCCGTGGACGGCAAGGCGGACCTGCTCTTCCTGCGCGACCTGCTGGACTTCAGGCGCGGAACGCCCGTCGCCCTCGACGAGGTCGAGCCGGTGGAGGAAATCGTGAAGAGGTTCGTGGTGAGCGCGATGAGCTTCGGCGCGCTGAGCATCGAGGCCCACGAGGCCATCGCCCTGGCGATGAACCGCCTCGGCTCCCGCTCCAACACGGGCGAGGGAGGCGAGGACAGCGAGCGCTACCACGCCGACGTGGACGGCGTTTCGCTGTCCAGCAAGACCAAACAGGTGGCCTCGGGGCGCTTCGGCGTCACGGCGGAATACCTCGTCAACGCCGAGGAGATCCAGATCAAGGTCGCCCAGGGCGCCAAGCCCGGCGAGGGCGGCCAGCTGCCGGGATTCAAGGTCAACGCCATCATCGCGAAGACCCGCAACTCCATCCCGGGCATCTCGCTGATCTCCCCGCCGCCGCATCACGACATCTACTCCATCGAGGACCTCTCGCAGCTGATCTTCGATCTGAAGAACGTCAACCCGGCCGCCGCCATCAGCGTCAAACTGGTGTCGGAGAGCGGTGTGGGCACGATCGCGGCCGGCGTGGCGAAAGCCAAGGCCGACCTGATCGTCGTGTCCGGGGCGGAGGGAGGCACCGGAGCCGCTCCGGCCTCCTCGATGCGCTTTGCGGGCATCAGCCCGGAAATCGGCCTTTCCGAGACGCAGCAGACCCTGGTGCGCAACGGGCTTCGCGGCCAGGTGCGCCTGCAGGTGGACGGCCAGCTCAAGACCGGGCGCGACGTGGTGCTGATGGCCCTGCTGGGCGCGGACGAGTTCGGTTTCGGCACCCTGCCGCTGATCGTGCTCGGCTGCGTGATGATGCGCAAGTGCAGCCTGAACACCTGTCCCACGGGCGTGGCGACGCAGGATCCCGAGCTGCGCAAGCATTTCCTCGGCAAGGCGGACTACCTCGTCAACTATTTCACCTTCCTGGCGTGCGAGGTGCGCGAATACCTTTCTGAAATGGGCTTCCGCAGCCTTTCCGAAATTGTCGGCCACACGGAGCTGCTCTTCCGCAAGAGTGTCGATCCGTCTTCCAAGGCGGCGCGGGTTGACCTGTCCCGCGTCCTGTTCAAGGAAGACGGGTCGTGTGGCTGGTCGGGCGGAGCGCTTCACGGACTGCCGCCGGTGCGCGACCTCGAGATCATCAAGGCGGCGCAGCCTGCCATCGAATGGAAGGAGGAGATCAGCCTCGAATATCCCATCGCCAACACCGACCGGGCCGTCTGCACGATGCTCAGCGGCCGGATCGCCGCCAAATACGGCGCCGCCGGCCTGCCGGATTCGACCCTCAACATCAAGTTCAAGGGAGCGGCGGGACAGAGCTTCTGCGCCTTCCTCGCCTCCGGCGTGAACGTGCGTCTGGAGGGCGAGGCCAATGACTACGTGGGCAAGGGCCTGAGTGGCGGCCGGGTGGCCATCCGTCCACCGGCACGCGCTACGTTCAAGCCCGAGGAGAACATCATCGCGGGCAACACCTGCCTGTATGGCGCCACGGGCGGCGAAATGTACCTCGCCGGCCGGGCGGGCCAGCGCTTCGCGGTCCGCAACTCGGGC
>JAFZBH010000051.1 GCA_017561865.1 Bacteroidales bacterium
GGTAGTACCATGATTTGACGCGATGGAGTTTTGAGCCATGATCGCCATAATAACGGTTAGCAACCATGGCAAGAGAGTCATCCGTCAAGTCGATATAGTTCTTATCAAGGGCTTCACTGAGGAGGAGCGCATAATAGGATCTTACGTGGAAGCCCGACAGATTCCGGGTCTGAATGCCTCGCAGCACCGCCAAGGCACTGTCAGGGCGATCGTTGATGTAGGATTCAACATCGTGCAGAAGCCTCGCCCGGGCGCGGGATTGCAGGCTACAAGCAAACCCGTTCCAAGCGCAAACAAAAGCGCTGTTTTCAGGAATAAACGTAACATTTATCCAAAAGTAGCGCTTATTCGCCACTTTTCCAACACAAAGATTCCGGGTCAAGCCCGGAATGACAGCTTTGGGGATTTCAAGAAAAAAGTCCCGGGCACGCTGTGTGTCCGGGACTTTTGTAGAAAAAAACTCTGCGGAATCAGAAGCCTCCGAAGCCTCCGCCGCCGAACTGGGCGCGCATCTCTTCCTGCTGCTTCTGCCAAGTCTTGAACTGATCCTCGGTCAGGATGGCCTTGAGCTTCTTATTCTGCTCTTCCTGGCGCTTCTCCATATCCTTGCGCATCTGCTCGAAGTCGCCGCCCATGGCGCCGCCGCCCTCGAACATCTTCTGCATCTCCTCCATCTCGGCCTTGAAGACCTTGACGACATCCTGATACTGTTTGTCCGTCAGTTTGACGGATTCTTTCATCTGGTCAGCCCGCATCTTTGCAATCTGCTCGGCATCCGGCATCTGACCGCCCGGGAAGCCACCGGGCTGGGCCTGCGCGGCGAACACTCCCACCAGGAGCATAGCGCCAGTCAATAAGAGTTTGTGGATAGTACGCATAATCAAAGGTTGATTAATAGTATGATTGGATTAATGGTTTTCAAAAATCAATTCCCGTGCCAAAACGCCCTTCTGCGTCAATCATCTGCAGGTTCGATCCGCTCGATCGACACGCCGTCGAGGCTGCGCAGCTCCGTGATCAGCTTGTTGCTGAAATCATAGGAGGTGATGCGCAGCAGCAGGGTCGCCGCAACGGTGCCTTCCCGGTGCTCCACGGAGAAGGAATCCACGTCGCGGCTGAAACGCTGCAGGATCTCCTGGAAGGCATCCTCCGAAGGCGCGGTGAAGCAGACGCGCATCAGCCGATGGTCGAAACGCCGGAGTAGGAAATGCATCGCCTCCAGGCAGATGACCGTCATCACCGTCGCCGCGGCGGCGATCCAGAACATCCCGGCGCCGGACGCCAGTCCGATCGCCGACACGACCCAGACGCCCGCCGCCGTCGTCAGGCCGCGCAGGGAATTCTTGTGGAAGATGATGAGGCCGGCGCCCAGGAAACCCATTCCGGTCACCACCTGGGCGGCCACGCGGGCGGCGTCGAAATGCTCCGCATCGGAAAAGCCGTATTGGGAGATCACCATGAACAGGGCGCTGCCCAGGCCCACCAGGAAATGGGTCCGGATGCCCGCCTCCTTGGCGCGCAGGTGACGCTCCAGCCCAATCAGGGCGCCCAGCAGGCCCCCGATCGCGATGCGAAGTATCAGTTCACCCGTGCCCATCCCTTAGAGTTCGCGGAACTTCGCGGCACCGATCTTGGTCGGCTTGAGGGTGATGGTCTCCTTGATCCGGTCGAGCACCAGGCGGTCTTCGACCTGCTCATACAGACGGTCCACCTGCTTCTGGTCCTGGAGCATGTTCACGGCCATTTCCTTGACCATCTCGTCCGGGACGTTGCCGATGCCGTACATCGCATACTGGTAACGGGCGAAGGCCTCGGCCTGCTCGTGCAGGTCCTTCTCCTCCACCTTGAAGCCCCATTTCTGCATCAGGGAGCCGCGCACCAGCTGCCACTTGAAGTCTTCGGCGAAGCCCGGGAAATCCTTCTCCACGTCCTCCGCGGAAACTTTGCCGCTGTTGGCTTCCACGAGCCAGCGCTTGAGGAACGCCTCGGGAATCTTCACGCCGGCCTTCTGGATGAAGTAGTCGCGGATGTCCTTGGTCAGGCGCCAGTCGGCCTCGCCCTTGTACTGGTTCTTGAGCCGCTCGGTGACTTCCTTGTCGATCTCTTCGTCGGTCTTGGGCTCCTTGCCCTCCTCCTTATGCTCTTCGTAGTATTTCTTGAGGTTCTCGATCATCGGGGCCTTGTCCTTGGCCGTCACGGTCACGCTGTAGGTCGGCACGGTGTCGGTCTTCTCCACCTCCACGGACACCTCCGGGCTGAGGCCCAGGTCGAACACGAAGGTGAAGTCATTCCCGTCCGCCCACTCGAGGGGGGGCTGGTTTTCCGAAGCGAGCGGCTCGCCCAGGATGTGCAGCTTGTTCTCGTTGATATGCTTGTCCAGGGCTTCTCCGATCACCTGGTTGACCGACTCCACGAGCGCCTGCTCGCCATAGACGCGCTTGATCAGCGAGGCCGGGACCATTCCTTTGCGGAAGCCCTTGAATTCGGCCGTGCGGCGGCGCTCGGCGAGCTTTTTCTTCTCAATCTCCGCGTAGTCCGCGGCGGCGACCTCGATGGTCAGCTCGAGGTTCAGTTCATCAATTTTCTTTTCGTTAACTTTCATATGCTAGTCTTCTTGATTTTTCTGGGGATAGACGATGCGCTCGTGGTGGATCTGCGCAAGGTACTGCTTGATGGTCTGTTTGACCGTGTCCAGCTCCCGGATGGAGATGTCGGCCCGCTCGAACTGGCCTTCTTCCATCTTGCCGGCCACGATCCGCTCCACGAAGGCGGAATAGCCTTCCGGCGTGTAATCCGTGAGCGTGCGGGAAGCCGCCTCCACGCTGTCGCAGAGCATCAGGATGATCTGCTCCTTGGAGGAGGGCTTGATGCCCGGATAGCGGAACTCCCCGGCGAGAGCCGGATCTCCGCCCGCCTGAAGGAACTGATTATAGAAATATCCGGTCACCGTGGTGCCGTGGTGGCTGCGGATAAAGTCCACGATGACGTCGGGCAGGCGGTTCTTCTGCGCCAGCTCGACCCCGTCGGGAACGTGGCGGATGATCTCCCGGGCGCTCTCCTCGGGGGACATCCCTTCGTGGTAGCGCGGCGTGCCGGTACGACTGACCAGCGACTCGTTCTCGATGAAGCAGAGCGGATTGTTCATCTTGCCGATGTCGTGATAGAGGGCGCCGGCCCTCACCAGGTCGGCATTGGCATAGACCGCACGCGCGGCGGCGTCCGCCATGTTCATCACCTGCAGCGAGTGCTGGAAGGTGCCCGGCGCCTTCTGCTCCAGCTCCCTCACCAGCGGGTTGGAGACGTCGCAGAGTTCGACCAGACGGGAGTTCGACACGAGGTTGAACCAGCGCTCGAACAGGAACACGAGCGGATAACCGGCCACCGTCAGCATCGAACCGATGAACAGGCTCAGCAGCGCAGCCCACACGTTGCCGGCCACCAGCTCCGCAGAGCGGAAGCCCAGGTACACCAGCGCGAGCACGGCGAAGGTGATCAGCGCCGTGATGAACTGCTGCCAGCCCCGGTTAAAACGGCGGAAGGCGAGGATCGCCACCATTCCCGCCACCACGAACATCACGAAGAGCACGGCGCCGTCGTGGCTGAAAATCAGCAGCGGCAGCAGGGAAACGATATAGACCGGCACCACCACCCGGCTCTTCATAAAGGCCTGCAGGAGCAGCGCCACCAGCGTGAAGGGCACGAAATAGAGGGCCTTCTCGTTCAGGCGGATCAGCAGCAGGGCCGTCAGCGCCCCCAGCAGGAACACCACCACGATATACGGGAAGCGGGCGTCGGAAAAAATCTTCGGATAGGCGAACAGGACCGACAGGTACAGCAGGGCCACGATCGCCAGGGCGATCAGGATGTTGCCGAGCAGCATCAGCAGGGGCGGCCCGGTGTAGCCCATATTGGCTTCGAACTCCCGCTTGTAGGAATCGAGCATCTGGGCGATCTCGGCGGTGACGATCTCGTCCTCGCGGACGATCAGCTGACCGGCCGTCACATAGCCCGACGTGGGCGAGACGCTGGTCGCGGACTCGGCGTGGACCAGGGCCGTGGTCTGCTCGTCATAGAGCAGGTTCGGCACCAGCAGGTCATACGTACCGGTCGCACGCAAAAGGGAGTCCACGTTGCCGCCGGACACGTCCGACAGGTCCGACAGCAGCCGGGAGCGCGCCTCGGTGAGGCGGTACACCTCGGAGATGGGATATTTCACCGCGCGCTTGTCGCGCTGGATGTAGATGACTTCGGGCTCGGCGGACGCGCGGCGGCGGTTGCCGTCGTCGGCCATCACGCCTTTCTGGTAGATGGCGCGCAGCGCCGCTACGGCCGCGCTGCGCAGTTTGCCCAGCTCCAGGCGCTCGGCGGCGCGCAGGTTCCGGGACACGATCTCGTCGGAGAACTTGTAATAGGGAATCGCCTCCGTGGAGGCTTCCCCGCGCTCGGAGAGCAGCTGCTCCTCGGTCTTGTAGATCGGGAAATCGAACTGCGCGTAGAGCGTTTCGTATTTCCAGGTCCGCCCCTTGCGGTAGTCGTAGGAGAACTTGGCGCTCCTCGGGATCAGCAGGACCAGCAGGAGGAACGCGATGCCGAGCGGGACGAGTATGCGAAGAAGCGGATTGGGTTTCATCGGCGGCTATTTGAAGGGACTGCCCGCCTCGCGGGCGACATAGCTGTAGGTCCAGCGGTCCAGCAGCCGGGGGAACAGGTCGTGCGCGAGGACGGTGGCCTTGCCCAGCAGGGTCAGGACGACCTGGGAGCGGCGGCGTCGCAGGGCGCGCGACAGGCGTTTCGCGCAGTCTTCGGCGCTCATCAACCCGTTCTCGTTCAGGGGCGTCTCCCCCTGCGGGGAACCGTCGGCGGTCAGCGCCGAGCGGCGCACGTTGGAGGAGGTATAGCCCGGGGCGAACACCAGCACGTTGAGGCCGTCCTTGATGTGTTCGATCCGGAGCGTGTCCAGGAAGCCGCGGACGGCATATTTGGAGGAACTGTAGCCGCTCCGCGCGGGAAGCGCGGAGAAAGCGGCGACGGACACCACGCCCACGACGCTCCCCTTCGCCTCCAGCAGGTACGGAAGGGCGTATTTGGTGCAATGGACCGTGCCCCAGAAATTGACGTCCATCAGGCGCCTGATCACCTGGAGGTCCAGGTCCTTGAACATCGCCCGCATCGACACTCCGGCGTTGTTGACCAGGATGTCAATGCGCCCGAAACGCTCCACGGTCGCCTCGACAAGGGACCGGCAGTCCGCCTCGACCGTCACGTCGCACCGCACGCAGAGCACGCGCTCCGGCGGGGCGACC
>JAFZBH010000052.1 GCA_017561865.1 Bacteroidales bacterium
CCTATCAGCAACAGAATCGGTATCACCCGTGGTTGGGACTCCAACTGGTGTGGTGGCAACTACGCGGAGAAGATCGCTGAGGACTTCGAGATCCGCAAGTATCTCGGCAACCGCCTGGCCAAGGCCAGCCTCAGCCGCATCGTCATCGAGCGTACCCTCAAGCTCATCACCGTCACGATCTACGCAGCCCGTCCCGGTTTCATCATCGGCAAGGGCGGCACCGAGGTCGACAAGCTCAAGGAAGAGCTCAAGAAGGTCACCAAGAAGGATGTCCAGATCAATATCTACGAGGTGAAGCGCCCCGAGGTGGACGCCAACATCGTGGCCGACAGCATCGCCCGCCAGATCGAGGGCCGCGTGTCCTACCGCCGCGCCATCAAGATGGCCATCGCCAACACGATGAGGGTCGGTGCCGAGGGCATCAAGGTCCAGATCGCCGGTCGCGTCGGCGGCGCCGAAATGGCCCGCAGCGAGATGTTCAAGGAAGGCCGTACCCCGCTCCATACTTTCCGCGCCGACATCGACTACGCGCTGGCAGTCGCCAACACGAAGGTCGGCACCCTCGGCATCAAGGTGTGGATCTGCAACGGTGAGCGCTATGGCAAGCAGGATCTCACTCCTGCCGCCCTCGCCGCCGCCAACGCCCAGGCTACCGGCCAGAACCGTGGCGGTGGCCGCGGAGGCGACCGTCGTCCGCGCCGCGAAGGCGAGCGTGACCGTCGTCCGCGCCGCGACAACAAGTAATTAATGGGTTTATACCAGGAAATTACTATATTTGAGGCCGGTTCCGGGATTCCGGAACCGGCCTTTGTAGTGTAAACAACCCGAAAGAATGAAGAGAATCGCATTGATCGCAGCCGCGGCGCTGGTGGTGCTGGCCGGCTGCAAGCCCAAGCAGTCGAGCGAGGAGGTCCTGAACGCGTTCAGCGCCGCCTTCTCCGGCCTGATGGACGAATACCGCGCCGAGGCGCAGAAGGTGGACGACGACGAAGCGCTCACCGAGCAGCAGAAGGAAGCCCGCTGGGAGGAGCTCCAGGAGGAGACCATCGCCAAGATGACCGCCACCGGCAAGGATTATCTCAAGAAATATGCGGAGGACACGCTCGTCGCTCCGACCGTGATCAGCCACATCTATTCCTACCTCGGTGACGACGAGCTGGAGACGGTGCTGTCCAAGCTCGGCAAGGCCGTCCTGAAGACTCCGGTCGTCTCCCGCATCGCCGGTGACCTGGAGAGCAAGAAGGCCACGGCCGTGGGCAGCAAGTTCGTGGACTTTACCGTCGACCACGTCTCCGGCGTGGATGCGGACGGCAATCCCGTCTACGAGAAGAAGAGCCTGTCCGACTTCGTCGGCAAGGGCAAGGTGATGCTGGTGGACTTCTGGTCCCCCTGGTGCCCGCCCTGCAAGGCCGAGATTCCCAATATCAAGGCCATCTGGGAGAAGTACCACGGCGACGACTTCGACGTGCTGAGCGTCGCGGTCTGGGAGGAGAGCCGCAAGATGGACTGGCACAACACCATCGACACGGCCGCCTTCTACGGGATGAAGTGGCTCCAGCTCAACAACGGCCACCAGGAGCCCGCTTCGCTCTACGGCATCGAGGGCATTCCGCATATGATCCTGTTCGACAAGGACGGTACGATCCTCAAGCGCGGGGACGACCTGCGCGGCGCCAAGACCGAGAAAGCCGTCGCCGAGGTCCTTGGACGTTAAGGATAAAATACAGCTTCTACCGCATTCCCCGGGCGTCTACCGTTATTACGACGCTGCGGGGAATGTGATCTATGTGGGCAAGGCGAAGGACCTCTCCAAACGGGTGGCCCAGTATTTCGTGGACCCCGACCGGCTGACGGTCAAGACGCGCCTGCTGGTGTCCAGGATCGCGGACGTGCAGTATTCCGTGGTGGACACGGAGGCGGACGCCCTGCTGCTGGAGAACAACCTGATCAAACAGTACAAGCCCCGCTACAACATCCTGCTCAAGGACTCCAAGACCTATCCGTGGATCTGCGTGACCGGGGAGGAGTTCCCGCGCGTGTTCCTGACGCGGCGCCTGGTGAAGAACGGCTCCCGCTATTTCGGACCCTACAGTTCGGTGATGCACGCCCGGGCGCTGCTGGAATTCTTCCGGCAGACTTATCCGCTGCGCTCCTGCACGCTCAAGATTACGTCCGACAGCATCCTGCGGGGTAAGGTGCGACCCTGCCTGGATTTCCACATCGGGCGCTGCCGGGGCTGCTGCACGGGAGGCGTGTCCCGCGAGGAATACGCAGGATGGATCGACGAGATCGTGCGTCAGCTGTCCGGCGGGGTGAACGGCATCATCCGGGACTACAAGGCGCGGATGGGAGCCGCGGCCGACGCGCTCGATTTCGAGACGGCCCAGCAGTACAAGCTGCGCATCGACGCCCTGCAGAAGCATTACGCCAAGAGCATCATCACCGCGGCGGGCGACCGCGACGTGGACGTGTTCGCGCTCGAGGAGGACGGTGCCGAAGCCTTCGGCAGTTTCCTGCGGATCCGCGGCGGCGCCGTGATCCAGTCGCTCAATCTCGGCTTCAAGATGAATATCGAGGAGGACCGCGCGGCGGTGCTGAGCGAATTCCTCGCCGAGATCGCCTCCAAGTTCGGCGCGCTGAGCGGCGAGGTGATCGTGCCTTTCCTGCCCGACGTGCAGCTGGAGGGGGTGGAGTTCAAGATTCCGGTGCGCGGCGACAAGCTCTCGCTGCTGGAGCTCGGCGCGAAGAACGCGCGCGAGTTCCGCGCCAATTCCCTCAAGCAGCGCGAACATACCAATCCGGACGAGTACCGCGCCGCGGTGCTCGAGGAGCTCCGCAAAGCCCTGGGAATGGACGTCCTGCCGGTGCATATGGAGTGCTTCGACAACTCCAACATCCAGGGCACCAATCCGGTGGCCTCGTGCGTGGTGTTCCGGAATGCAGAGCCGTCCAAGAAGGATTATCGCAAATTCAAGATCAAGACGGTGGTGGGCGCCAACGACTACGCTTCGATGAAGGAGGTCGTGAACCGGCGTTACGCGCGCCTGATGGAGGAATCCCCGGACGACCTGCCGCAACTCGTCGTCATCGACGGCGGCAAGGGGCAGCTCGAGTTCGCCTGGCAGGCGCTCTGCGAACTGGGCATCCAGGACCGCTTGACGGTGGTCGGCCTCGCGAAGCGCCTGGAGGAGGTGATCCGGGTCGGGGATCCGTATCCTCTCTTCCTGGACCGCAATTCGCAGGCGCTCAAGCTCCTGCAGCACATCCGCGACGAAGCGCACCGCTTCGGCATCACCTTCCACCGGTCCCTGCGCAGCAAGGCGGCCATCCAGTCGGCCCTGCGCGCCATCCCGGGCGTGGGCGAGCAGACGGAGCAGCGCCTGCTGATGCATTTCGGCAGCGTGGCGCGCATCGCGGCGGCTCCGGAGGCGGATCTGGCGGCACTGGTGGGGCCCGCGCTGGCAAAACGCATACACGAACAACTGAACAATGGATAAATCGGATCGTTTCAACAAATGGTTCAACGCCTTCGTCCTGATCGGGATGGCGGTGGTGACGCTGGTCGTGACCGCGTTCAAGCTGCGCGACGCCGACAGCGGGAAGGCGCTGCTGATCATCGCAGCCGTTGGGTCGCTTGCGGGCGTGCTGGCCAACGTCCTGTCGGCCAACGGCCGTATCCTGACCTTCCTTTTCGGCCTGATCGACGTGACGATCTACGGGGCGATGTGCCTGACGGGGGCCAAATACGGCAACGCCGCGCTGCACCTGCTCTATTTCCTGCCGATGCAGGTGGTGGGGTTCATCCAGTGGCGCAAACGGGGGGCCGGCGAAGGGGAGACGGTCCGCGCCCGGCGGCTGGACGGCCGCAAATGGCTGATTTTCGGGACCGTGTTCCTGCTCGGGCTGGTTGCCGCCTATTTCATCCTGTCGGCCCTGGACAAGACGGAGGCCGCCGGCGTGGTGAAATGGCTGGTGCTGATGGACGCCCTGTCGATGATGTGCAATATCCTCGGGCAGCTGCTTCTGTCGACGGCCTATATGGAGCAATGGTTTTTCTGGATCGGGGTCAACATCGCTTCCGTGGCGATGTGGGTGCTGACGCTCCGGCAGACGCCCGATTCCTCCTATGCGCTCATCTATGTGGTGAAATACAGTTTCTATCTGCTGAATTCACTCAACGGGCTGCGCATCTGGCTGAAACTGAGCAAAAACTGAGCAGATCCTGACTTCCGGCGACGGAAAGCGGAGCGGAAATTGGTTTTTCGGCAAACCTGTCCGAAAAATAATTTCCGGCCGCCCGTCTGGAAGACTCCGTCGCCGGAAGGGATATACACAGGGTGTTTGCAAATGTGATTTATTTTTTGTTACTTTGCGGAGTTATTCACAGTATGAATGTACTAATAAAACCTTAATATCTAAAATCGTTATGGAATACGCTGAAATCGTAGACAAAGTGAAAGCGATCATCGTCGACAAGCTCGGCGTGGAGCCTTCCGAGGTGACCGAGACCGCCAATTTCACCAATGACCTGGGTGCTGACTCCCTTGACACCGTGGAGCTTCTGATGGAGTTCGAGAAGGTGTTCGGCATCAAGATTCCCGACGAGGAGACCAGCACGATTGCGACCGTCAAGGACGCTTGCGACAAGGTGGCTGAGAAGCTCGCCTAATCCGGTTAGAAGATCCGAAACTAAGACCGGCCCGCTGTTCAGCAGGCCGGTCTTCATTGTGTATGCAACTGTCTGACTACTCTTCGTTGGGAAGGGCGAAGGTGAGCCGCAGGATCGGAGCGTCGGAGTCGGCTTCGGGCCCGTGCAGGGTCGCGCGGTAGAAGCGGCCGATGTCCAGCTTGACGCTCGTGGAGGTGGAGGTGTACGCCTGGCTGGCCTGCTGGGCCAGCATCGCGTAGGTCAGGTAGTTGTTGTAGTAACTGCCATAGCCGCCGTACCCGCCGTAGCCACCATAACCGCCATAGCCGTATCCGCCGTACATACCGTTGTAATAGCTCTGGTAGGCCATATACTGGTACATCTCCTGCACTTCCTTGCTGGTGGTGCTGACGGAAGTCTCCGTCTCCTTGGCCATCACCAGCAGCCAGATGTCATAGTTTCCGTCGAGCAGGTTCCGGGTCCGGGTGTTGCCGGAGGCGCCCTCGTCGATCTTCAGGATTTCCTGCATATGGTAGGTGATGTCGGGCGCATAGCGCAGCAGCGAGCGATCCACGTCTCCCTGGTTCTCGTCGCTCGAACTGGAATCGGTCAGGCTCATATAGGTCACGTCGCCGTCATCGCCGACCAGCCGGCAGGATGGTGACAGGCGGTACGGCCAGAAGGTCATCTGCGTCTCGTCCTCCGGGAAGTCGAAGGGGAAGATGAGCGACGCTTTGTTGATGACGGCGTCGTCGGGATTGCCGCCGGCCTTGCGGACGGCCTCCTCGACCTGGTGCTTGAGGCTCAAGGCCGAGATGACGGGCTTGAGTCCGCCGCCGCCCTCGATCCAGACCTTGTCGGTCGCCTGTCCGGTGCGCTCCCGGGTCTGCTGGCCGGTGTAGTTGAGGGCGTACTGCGGGAAGGTGCCCGAGTAGGCCTCGAACAGGGAGTCGATGTCGTGGAACTGGGTCGGCCCGTAGTAGAAGGCGAGGATGGTGTCCTTGCGCACGCCCTTGAACTCCGCGGAGTAGTTCAGGATGGCGTAATTGCCGGTCACGTAGGAATTGTTCGCATCGTATCCCAGCTGGACGTCGAGCATGTCGATGCGTCCGCCGTCCCCCTCGGGTAGGTCGGTCTCCATATAGATGCCCGGGAACTTGGCCAGGTAGGTCTTCATGTCCTTGACATCGTCCGCGGTCATCTGCAGATACTTTTTGCCGAACTCCGGGTCGAAATCGAACGAGAGGGAGTCGACGCCGTTGAAGACGGGCGTGCCCTTGGAGATGCGCTTGGTCCCGTGCGCGATGGGACGGTTGCAGTCATAGTCGACGGACGGGTCCGCGGCCTGGTCCAGCTCATAGACGTACACCTTCTGCAGGATGCTTTCCTGGGCGGGGTCGGTCACGGACAGCGTGTCGCAGGCCATCGCGAAGTGGAAACGCTTGAAGACGGGATTCTGCCCGAGGTTGAAGTCGCCCATGATCATCGGGACGAGGGTCACGCAGGTGGCGCGGGTCGTCAGGCCGTACTCCGGATCCCGGATGGCGCCGATGGTGGCGCGGGCGTCGGAATAGCCGGACAGGTTGTCCGCCATCTTCATCGAGATGCCCTCGAGGGGGATGTCCACCGTGTGGAAGGTATAGGTCTCGACGACCGGCACGAAACTGCCGCCGAGCGTCTTGTCCGTCTCTATGCAGGAAAGGCAGCAGAGTGCGGCTGCCGCCAGTACAAGGAATCTTGTCTTCATCTTAGAGTTCATCGTATAAACTGCAGTACGTGTCGATGTAGCTGCCGTCCTCCAGGGCCTTGCGGTCAAAGGGGAGGATCGGAAGGGCGAGCGACTTGCAGTAGTCCACGATCTGAGGCTCCACCCGCTCTGCACCCAGGATGATACCATCGGCGTACCGGACGGCCATTTTAGCAAGATTTATGCCAGTGGGGTCCTCCAGGGGCGAGAGGTCTTCGGGGACGAGGCCGCCGATGCGGGCCTTGTCCGCAAAGGCGGGGTGGAACGGCTCCGCAGGCGTGTCGTCGTACAGCGACAGGACCACCTTGCTGGAGGAGAAGATCGGGTCGTCTTTATAGGCTTTCTTGAGATAGACGGGGAGCAGGTGCGAGATCCAGCCCTGGCAGTGGATGACGTCCGGGGCCCAGCGGAGCTTCTTGACCGTCTCGAGGACGCCGCGGGCGAAGAAGATGGCCCGTTCGTCGTTGTCCTCGAAGGCCTTGCCGGAGGGGTCGCAGAAAGTCTGCTTGCGGCGGAAGTAGTCTTCGTTGTCGATGAAATAGACCTGGATGCGCGCGGAGGAGATGGAGGCGACCTTGATGATCAGCGGCCGGTCCACTTCCGCGATGATGATGTTCATCCCGGACAGGCGGATCACTTCGTGGAGCTGGTTCTTGCGCTCGTTGATGCAGCCGTAGCGGGGCATGAACGAGCGGATCTCCCGCTTGCGCTCCTGGATCCCCTGCGGCAGGTAGCGGCCCACGCGAGCGATATCCGATTCCGGGAGATAGGGAAAAATCTCGGAATTGACGAAAAGGATTTTCTGCTTAATATCGCTCATAACTACAAAGATAAGAATTTTTTTCCAATTCTTCGTCTTTTGATTATCTTTGAGGTCTAATTTGGTGGATTATGGCCCGACCGGAGAAAAAGTTGATGCGCAAGCGCATCGTCAACGCTTATCTGTCCAGCGTAATCAGCATCAGCCTGGTGCTGCTGCTCTCCGGTATCGCCGCCCTGCTGATCGTCAACGCCCGCAGCGTGACGAGGTATCTCAAGGAGAACATGCACATCTCGGTCCTCCTCTCCGACGACGCCACCGAGGAGCAGGCGCGCTCCTATGCCTCCGCGCTCGAGGGCCGTCCCTTCGTGCACACCATACGCGTAGTGACGCGCGAGGAGGGGGCCGAAGAGCTGAAGGGCCTGCTGGGGGAGGATTTCCTGGACGTGTTCGAGACTTCGCCCGTGCCGCTGTCGGTGGACGTGACGCTGAAGGCGGAATATGTGCAGCCGGACAGCCTTTCCGCCGTGACGGCGCTCCTGTCCGATTCGCCGCTGGTGGAGGAAGTGGAGACGCAGCAGGGGGTCATCGAGTCCCTGACGGAGAACCTTGCCCGGATCTCGCTGGTGTTCGGGGTGCTCATCCTGCTGCTGCTGTTCATCTCGTTCGTACTGATCAACAATACCGTGCGCGCGAGCGTATTCGCCCGCCGTTTCTCGATCCACACGATGAAGCTGGTCGGGGCCACGCGCGGCTTCATCCGCGGCCCGTTCGTGCGGGCGGCGGTGCTGCAGGGGCTGCTGTCTTCGTTGCTCGCGGTCGGGATGCTCTGGGCGCTGGTGGAGGCGCTGCGGCGCTCTTTCCCGGAGCTGCTTTCGATCGTGGACCTGCGGCAGCTGCTGCTGGTGTGCGGCGGGGTCGTCGTGGCCGGCGTGCTGCTGTGCGTGGTTTCCACCTGGCTGGTCGTGAACCGGCTCGTGGCGGCGTCCAAGGATGATTTATATTATTGATTTATGGAGAAAAAAGATAAGATGGCCCTCAGCGGGAAGAGCCTGCGGCTGATGCTCGCGGGCGTGCTGGTGATGCTTGCCGGCTACATCCTGATGATGGGCGGCGGGTCAAAGGATCCGCAGGTGTTCAACGAGGCCATGTTCGATTTCCGGCGTCTCGTCGCCGCGCCCGTCGTGATCCTGGCGGGCATCGTGATGGAAATCGTGGTGATCGCCGGCGCCTGCCGGCGCAGCAAGAAGTAATAAAATATGGAGTGGTTTGAAGCGCTTGTGCTCGGCCTGGTCCAGGGCCTGACCGAGTTCCTTCCCGTCAGCAGCAGCGGGCATCTGGCCATCGGCAAGGCCCTGCTGGGCGTGGCGCCTTCGGGCGACCTGATGTTCGAGGTGACGGTCCACGCCGCGACGGTCCTGGCGACCATCGTTGTGTTCCGCAAGCAGATCTGGAAGCTGCTCTGCGGCCTCTTCAAGTTCAAGTACAACGATGAGACGGACTACATCGCCAAGCTCCTCGTGTCGATGATTCCGGTGCTCGTGGTCGGGGTGTTCTTCAAGGACAAGGTGGAGGCTGCTTTCAACTCGATGCGCGTCGTGGGCATCTGCCTGCTCGTGACGGCGCTGCTCCTGACGCTGTCCGATTTCCTCGCGAAGCGGGTGTCGGCGGCCGTGAAGGAAAGCCGGGGCGGGATTTCGTTCTGGCAGGCGCTTGTCGTCGGATTGGGCCAGGCGTGCGCGGTGCTGCCCGGCCTGTCCCGGTCCGGGACGACCATCTCGAGCGGTCTACTTTGCGGGGTGAAGCGCGAGAGCATGGCGCAGTTCTCGTTCCTGATGGTGCTGATTCCCATCCTCGGCGAGACCTTCCTCGACCTGGTGGACGGTGACATGGCCGCCTCGACGGTCGGGGCGCTGCCCCTGCTGGTGGGGTTTGCGGCTGCGTTCGTCTCCGGGCTTTTCGCCTGCAAGGTGATGATCGCGCTGGTGAGAAAGGCGCAGCTCAAGTGGTTCGGCCTGTATTGCGCCCTCGTGGGCCTGGCCGTGTTGATCTGGCTGGCATAATGGAAGAGGCGGGCAAGCTGGTCTATTTCGTGTCCGACGTGCACCTGGGCCGGCGGGATGTGGATCCTGCCGAGCGACAGGCGCGTTTCGTGTCTTTCCTGAAGGGCCTGAAGGCGGATTCGGTGCAGGCGCTGTATCTGCTGGGCGACATCTGGGATTTCTGGTACGAGTACCGAGACGTGGTGCCGCGTGTCGGGGGCCGGGTGGTGGCCGAGCTGGTGCGGCTGATGGACGACGGGATCGAGGTATGGTTCTGCTCGGGCAACCACGACATCTGGACGTATTCTTATTTCGAGGAGTTGGGGCTGCGCCGTTTCGAGCAGCCGTATTACGTGACGCTGGGCGGGAAGGATTTCTGCCTGGGGCACGGGGACCTGCTGGGCGGAGCGAAGCGGAGCTACGAGCGGATGATCAAGTTCTACCGCAGCCCCGTGACGCAGTTTTTCTTCAGCCTGCTGCACCCCTGGCTGGCCTATCGGATCGCGATGGGCAGCGCGGACCGCAAGCGCAAGGGGCGCTCGCCGTATCGGTTCCGCGGACAGGAGGAGCCGCTTTACAAGTTCTGCGAAGGGGTCTCGCAGGAGCGTCACGTGGATTATTTCGTGTTCGGGCATTTCCACGACGCGGTGGACCTGACGCTCCCTTCCGGGGCGAAGCTTTATGTGCTCAAGGACTGGATGGACGGAGGGATGCCGTGCGGGGTGTTCAACGGCTCTTCTTTTGAACTTCGGTCTGGAGCGTCTCCCGCTGAATGACCACGCGTGGCGGCCGCTCCATGAAGATGGAGTAGTAGAGGGATTCCCACTGGCCCGAGTCCCATATCTTGCAGAGTTCTTCGATCTTGGCGTCCTCGCCCTGGGTGGGGTCGTAGCGCGTCTTGAGGTTCTGTGAGAAGAGACGGGCGACGAGTTGCCAGAAGTTGGCGGCGAGGCCGTTCTCGTAGGTCTTGATGATGTTGAAGGCGCTCATCCCGCATTCGCGGTCGACCAGGCGCATCAGCACGAGGCCCTGGGTGACCGTCATATTGCGGATGTCTTTCTCGAAGAGGCGGAAGAGTTCTTTTTCGACGTCGTTGATGTAGCGGTTGCGTTCGGAACGCTTGCTGGCGTCGGCGGCGATGGTGCTGTCGACCTGGGCCATCATCTTGCGGCCCACCAGGGCGTAGGGGTAGACCTTGTTGAAGTTGTAGACGAGCTTGTAGTATTTGCGCCAGTCGCCGTCTTTCATCTTGCGGCCCTTGGGGAAGATCCAGACGGGGTCGAGGGTCTCCATGAAGACGGTGTCGCCGTGTTCGTCGAGCTCGAAGTACATCGGGGTGCCGCGCACGACGCGGCGGCTCTGTGCCTGCGCTTCGCGCAGCGCCTCCAGGGCCGTTTCTCCCTGGGCGCGCAGCTTCCCCGCCGGCAGAGTCAAAGCCGCCAGCATCAGCATTCCTATGAGCACGGTGCGTCGCATACAGTCTGCAAATATAGCAAAAATCCCGCCGCTGCTGTTTTTATCATCCCGATCCTCCCTGTGTCATCCCGAGCGAAGTCGAGGGATCTCTTTCCGCAGACCGACGGACGCGCGTCCGCCGTTCCGCTTGCAGGCAGCTGCCGCCGCGAAAGTTCGCTTCGCTCATCCCTCCCACTGCGCTACGCTTGTGGGCCCCTCCCGCTTACGTGCCGCGGGTGGCACGCTTTCGCCTGCGGCACTGCCTGTCGCGCTTCACCTGGCGGACGTCCCCGCCCCGCCGGCTGCCGCGGGTGTCATCTCGGATACCTCACCTGTCATCCCTCGTTTCTTTTTGTCATCCCGAGCGTAGTCGAGGGATCTGCTCCTGCGGGGCTTTTTCAAAATTGGCAGGAACGGCAGGGTGCCTCTGGCGCCATTGTGGCAGGGGTGGGTGTTCCCGGTGACGGCCTGAGGTCCCCGGCGGGAGCACCCGGGTGCTCCAGAGGGCCTTTTGGACAGGGTTGCCGTTCCCGCCATTTTCCAACAAAGCCGGTTTTGGTCACTTAAGTCAGGAAAACAAGATAAATACTAGTCAAAGATATCGAAAATCGTCGTTTTCAAAATCAGGGCGCGGGGCAAGATGCCTTTGGCGGCATTGTGGCGGGGCTAACCCCGCGCCCTGAGGGCCTCAGGCCGTCATAGAGCGGGGCAATATGGCCCACAGTGCCTTCTGGGGCCGGTCGCCCCGCGCCTTGATTTGCAAAAAGGCCAGTTTTGGCCTCTGCTGGCGAAAAAATGGGATAAAACCGGGCAGCGGGAGCGCGGAGCGGGCCCTCC
>JAFZBH010000021.1 GCA_017561865.1 Bacteroidales bacterium
ACGCAGCTGTCCGTGCACGAGTCGCGCCACGTCGCCCAGATGCAGCCCGGCGCGGCGAAGCCTTTCCGCTGGCTCGGCGTGCTGACCGGGCAGATCGCTGCGGGCGCGATGGTGGCCGTCTACGGCGGCCCCGCCTTTCTAGAAGGGGATGCCGTGACGGCGGAGACGGCGCTGACTGCCGGCGGACGGGGCCGGACGGCCGATTTCCTGGAGTATTACCGCGTGAGTTTCGCGGCGGGAGATTACCGGGATTACCAGCGCTGGCGCTATGGTTCCCAGCGCTGGTACACGCCGGATTACTACCGCGCCGGCTATCTGGCCATCGGCGGCATCCGGGCGCATTTCGGCGTGCCGGACCTGACGGAGCGCTTCTACCGGCGCATCGCCGACAAAGGTGGCGTGGCTTTTCTGAACTGGGACAAGACCGTCCGGGAAGCCACCGGGATGCCCTTCAAGGCGGCTTTCGATGAGGTGTGCCACAGCCTGCAGGCGCAGTGGGCGGCGGACGAGGCGGCCCGCGCACCGTTTATGCCGTCCCTGCCCGTCAGCGCCGTGCCCCGGCGTTTTGCCGATTATACGGAACTGCAGGCGATCGGGGATGACCTGTATGCCCGGCGGACCGGTCTCACGCGGAGCGACGCGCTGGTGCGCTTGTCTCCGGACGGAAAGGAGCGTCCGGTGACCTTGACGGGAAGCGGTTTTTCCGGCCTGCAATACAGCGAGCCGGCGGGGCGGCTTTACTGGAGCGAATACGTGCCGGATGTGCGATGGCCGCTGCGTTCCTGGTCGGTCATCCGGACTTTTGACGGAAAGACTGCCCGGTCGCTGACGCGCAGGACGCGTTATTACAATCCGGTCGCCTCTCCGGAAGAGGCGGTGCTTGCCGTGACGGAATATGCCCTGGACGGCAGCAGCAGCGTGGTTCTGCTGGATGCGGAAGACGGGAAGGAACTGAAGCGCTGGAGCGCCCCGGCCGGGGTGCAGGTGCTGGAAAGCGTCTGGGTGGACGGAGCGTTGTATGCGAGCGCCATCACAGAAGAAGGAATGGGCCTGTACCGGGTGGAGGATTTCTCTTCTGTGCTCGCTGCCCGCCGGCTGTCCATCAGTCAGCTGTGGACCTGGGATGGGGGTCTGCTGTTCACCTGCAACCTGACGGGCGTGAACGAACTTTACCGCCTGGTCCCGGAAAACGGGTCGGTGGAGCGGCTGAGTTCGACGCGTTTCGGCGCGTCGGATTTCGAGATTCTGCGCGACACGCTGTTCTATTCCGTCCTGCAGCCCGAGGGGCGCCTGGTCCGCAAGACGGCGCTTTCGGACCTGCAGCCGCAGGCGGCGGATTTCAGCGTGATGCCGGAATATCCTTTCGCCGAGGCGCTTTCAGCGGGGGAGAAACCCGTTTTCGACGAGGGTGTTCCGGTGGAGTTGAGCGAACCGCAGCCCTACGGCAAACTAGCGCACCTCTTCCGCTTCCATTCCTGGCTGCCCGTGTATGTCAAATACGACTCGGTCGAGAGCCTCTCGTTCGATACCATCCTGCAGAACGCCGGTCTGGGCGCGACCGCCTTCTGGCAGAACGACCTGGGCTCCGGCTACGGGTTTGCGGGCTATCACGCGGCCTGGTCCGACGGGCGCTGGCGCCATTCGCTGCACGCGGATTTCAATTATTCGGGTCTGTACCCCGTCCTGGAGGCGTCGGTCGACCTGGGGGACCGGGATGCCCTGCTGTACCGGGTGGAGCAAGAGGAGAACGGCAAGGTCTCGCTCAAGACGGACCCTCGCGGGGTGCCGTCCGTGTCGGCCCGGCTGAGCGCTTACATCCCCTGGAACTTCTCCTCCGGCGGATGGCTGCGCGGTCTCGTGCCCAGGGCGACGCTGTCCCTGACCAACGACCGTTACGAGACCGGCTCGGCGATGCATCGCGCGTCCCTGAGCCTTCGCGGCTATGCCGTGCAGCGGACTCCTGCCTCGCGCCTGTATCCCCGTTTCGGGCTGGGCGCCGAAGCCGGGTACAGTTTCCGCTGGACGCCCGCGCTGATCGCACCTGCCGGCTACGCCTACCTCTACGGCTACCTGCCCGGCCTGCACGAGACCCACGGCCTGCGCTGGAGCCTTCTGGGGGCGAAACATTTCGGCGGCCAGTTCACCGAAGTCTATGCCAACACGGCCCCGCGCGGATTCGAATCCGCGGTGGGCCGCCGCATCGCAGCGTATCCTACCCAGTTCAAGGGGAGCGTGGACTACAAGATGCCGCTGATTCCGGTTGACCGGGCGCTGCTGGGGCCCGTGGCCTATCTTCGCAATTTCGAGCTGACCCTGCACGCCGACTATACCGCCTTCTCGGTGCAGAGCTCGTCCGGCGCCCTGTACAGCGCCGGCGCCGACCTCGCCGCGGTGCTGGGAAACCTGCTCTGGATCCCCTACAGGACGCGCATCGGAGTGGGCTGGAACTACAACGGGGGCCCTTCCTATGTTTCTTTCGAGGAGCAGGGCGTCCCCGTGAAGCGCCACAAGTTCTCGCTGATTTTCAGCGTCGAGATGTAGAACTTCCTCTTTTTTTGGTTAACTTTATGCCCCAAGATGAAGACGAAAACCCTCATAACGGGCATAGTTCTGGCGATTTCGTTGCTCTCGGCCTGCCGTCATCCGGGCGGCGACAAGCCGGCGGAACGGACGCTGCGCGCTTTCCCTTACCCGGAGATTCCGGCCGTCTATACCGACCCGGAGGAGCGCCAGGCGTGGTTCCTGGACCACTTCTGGGATGCTTTCTTCGCGGGTGACGGTCCTTGCGACACAAGCGCGGTGCTGGGCGTGGACCACGGCGAGGTGGAGAAGCAGGTGGCGACTTTCACGCAGCTGCTGCAGCAGATTCCGCTGGAGCAGGCGCAGGCGAAGATGCGTCATTTCTTCTCCCAGGTGGAGCAGAGGCAGGCCGCCGACACGGCCTCGCACGTTTTCCTGCTGATGGAGGAGATCGTGTCGCGCTACCTTTACGACCCCAATTCCCCGGTGCGTGACGAAGATTTGTATCTTCCCTATGTCGAGGGACTTGCGTCTTCCCGTTTCACCCGCGAGGAGGCCCGCCCGGGCTATGTGTACGAGCAGCGTATGTGCTCTCTCGCCCCGATCGGCTCCCGGGCGCCGGATTTCCGTTTCACGGACGCGCTCGGTCGCGAGCACAGCCTGCACGGCGTGAAGGCGAAGGCGACCCTTCTCTTCTTCAGCAACCCCGGCTGCTACGCCTGCCAGCAGATTATCAACACCCTGCAGGCCGTTCCCGGCATCGGGGACCGTCTCCGCAGCGGGTCCCTGGCCGTGGTCAACGTCTACATCGACGAGGACCTCGATGCCTGGCGGGCCTATGAGCCCAATTATCCGCGTGAATGGCTCTGCGGCTACGATGCCGCCGGGACCGTCCGCAACGAGCATCTCTACAACGTCCGCGCGATCCCGTCGCTGTATCTGCTCGACGAGAACAAGCGTATCCTTCTCAAAGATGCCCCCGTGGAGAGGGTCGTCTCCTGGCTGCAAAACCGACAAAATCAATAATACTATGGCTATCAACAGAAAACTGTGGGGCAGGACCCCGGATGGCAAGGCCATCTACAAGTACACCCTGACCAACGCCAGCGGCGCCTCCGTGGTGCTCGGCAGCATCGGCGCCGCCATCGTGAGCGTCAACGTGCCGGACAAGAACGGCAAGCTGGGCGACGTTGCCCTCGGCTACGGCAAGGCCGAGCAGTATATCAACGACGGTCCGTACCTGGGCAAGTGCCCGGGCCGCTTCGCCAACCGCATCGCCAAGGGCAAGTTCACCCTGGACGGCAAGACCTACAGCGTGCCGGTGAACAACGGCCCCAACCACCTGCACGGCGGCCCGGACGGCTTCTCCGAGAAGGTCTGGGAATCCCGCAAGCGCAAGGGCGGCGTGGAGTTCAAATACGTCTCCGCCGACGGCGAGATGGGCTATCCCGGCCAGGTCGTGGCCGTAGCGCGCTATGAGTGGAGCGAGGAGAACGAGCTCCGCCTCACCTTCAGCGCCAAGTCCGACAAGCGCACGGTCATCAACCTGACGAACCACGCCTACTTTAACCTGAACTGCGGCGGTTCCATCCTGCGCCAGTTCCTCAAGCTGAACTGCTCGGAGTACCTCCCGACCGACCCGGGTCTCATCCCGCTGGGCGAGCCGGAAGCCGTCGCGGGCACTCCGATGGACTTCCTGAACGGCAAGACCCTCGGCCGCGACATCCACAAGGACTTCCCGGCCCTGAACTACGGCAAGGGCTATGACGCCTGCTGGGTGATCGACGGCTACCGCAAGGGCCAGCTCCAGGAGGCGGCCGAACTGTGGTCCAACCGCAGCGGACGCACCCTGAAGGTCTTCACGACCCAGCCGGGCATCCAGGTGTACACCGGCAACTGGCTGGGCGGCTGCCCGCAGGGCAAGCGCGGCCGCATCTACCGCGACTACTACGGCGTGGCGCTCGAGTGCCAGCACTTCCCCGACAGTCCCAACCAGCCGGCCTATCCGACGACGGTCCTGGAGCCGGGCAAGATTTTCCACGAAGCCATCATCTTCGCGTTCGGCGTCAAGAAGTAATGAAGCAGTACCTCGATCTCCTGCAGGAAATCATGGACCGCGGGGTGGTGAAGACGGACCGCACCGGGGTGGGGACGAAGAGCATCTTCGGCCACCAGATGCGTTTCGACCTCTCGGAGGGCTTCCCCCTGCTGACCACCAAGAAGGTCCACCTGAAGTCCATCATCTACGAGCTTCTCTGGTTCATCGCCGGCGACACGAACGTCAAGTACCTGCAGGACCACAAGGTCACCATCTGGGACGAATGGGCCGACGAGAATGGCGACCTGGGGCCGGTCTACGGCCACCAGTGGCGCAGCTGGCCCGCGCCCGACGGAAGGAGCATCGATCAGCTCTCGCAGGTCGTCGACCAGATCCGCAACCACCCGGATTCCCGGCGGATGATCGTGTCCGCGTGGAATCCGGGGGAGGTGGACCGGATGGCCCTGCCGCCCTGCCACTGCCTGTTCCAGTTTTACGTGGCCCAGGGGCGCCTGTCCTGCCAGCTCTATCAGCGCAGCGCGGACACCTTCCTCGGGGTGCCGTTCAACATCGCCTCCTACGCCCTGCTGACGATGATGATCGCCCAGAGCTGCGGCCTGCAGCCGGGCGAGTTCATCCACACCACGGGCGACACGCACATCTACCTCAACCATTTCGAGCAGGTGCGCGAACAGCTTTCCCGGACGCCGCGCCCCCTGCCGGTGATGCGGCTCAACCCGGAGGTGAAGAGTATCTTTGATTTTCAATATGAGGACTTTACGCTGGAGGGATACGACCCCTGGCCGGCGATAAAGGCCCCTGTTGCCGTATAGTTATGGAGAAATGTCTGATCGTGGCCGTGGCCGACAACCTGGCCATCGGCGTGAAGGGAGGGCTGCCCTGGCACCTGTCTGCGGACCTGAAGTATTTCAAGGAGAAGACCCGGGGGCTTCCGGTCATCATGGGCCGGACCACCTACTTCTCCCTGCCTTTCCGTCCCCTCAAGGGCCGCAAGAACATCGTGCTCAATCTCGGCGGGGATCCCATCCCGGACGACGTCGTGTGCGTGGATTCCTTCGAGGAGGCCTATGCGGCCGCCGAGCCGGCGCCCCGCTGCTTCGTGATGGGGGGCGCGTCGGTGTACAGGCAGGCCATCGGCTCGATGGACAGGCTGTATATCACGCACGTCCATACGGTGATTCCCGACGCCGATGCGTTCTTCCCGGAGATCGATCCCCAGATCTGGGAGGTGGAGTCCCGTTCCGGCATCCTGACGGACCCGGAATCCGGACTTTCCTTCGAGTTTGTCATCTATGTCCGCCGATAACAAGCGCGAACATTTCGGCAGCCGCCTGGCTGTCATCCTGGCGATGGCGGGTTCCGCCATCGGCCTGGGCAATATCTGGCGTTTCCCCTATATGGTGGGAGAGCACGGCGGCGCCGCGTTCATCATTGTCTATGCGGTCGCCACGCTGCTGATCTCGCTGCCGGTCTTCATTGCCGAAGTGGTCATCGGCCGCCGCAGCCACACCAACGCCCGCGACGCTTTCGCGCGCCTGTCGCACCAGCATCCGTTCTGGCGAAGGGTGGGTTACCTGTCCATCGTCATTCCGCTGCTGATCGTGTCATACTACAGCGTCATCGGCGGCTGGTCCGTGGAGTATTTCTTCAAGGCGTGCGGCTTTTCCTTCACGAAGATGGCGCCGGATGCCGCCAGCAGCGTATTCGGAGGCTTTGTCTCGTCCACCTGGGCCCCGGTGCTGACGCACCTGCTGTTCCTGGCCGCGTCGCTCGGCGTGGTGGCCGGCGGGGTGCGTGCAGGCATCGAGAAATTCAGCAAGCTCACCCTTCCGCTGCTCTTCGTGCTGATCGTGGCGATCATGGTCTATTCGGTGACCCTGCCGGGTGAGGGCGCCGGCGTGCGTTATCTGCTGCATCCGGACTGGAGCGAGCTGACTCCGCGCACCTTTGCCTATGCGATGGGGCAGAGTTTCTTCTCGCTCTCGCTCGGAATGGGGGCCATCATCACCTACGGGTCCTACGTCAGCGACCACGAGAACATCCTGTTCACGAGCGCCGGCACGGCGGTCTCCGACCTGCTGTTCGCCATCCTGGCGGGCTTTGCCGTGATGCCGGCGGTGTTCGCCGCCGGGATCGAGCCGAGCGCGGGTCCGGGCCTGATCTTCCAGAGCGTGCCCTTCGTGTTTTCCAAGATGGGGGCCGACGTCCCGGTGCTGAGCGCGCTGATGGCCATCTTCTTTTTCGTGGCCATCATCGTGGCGGCGATGACCTCCTGCATCTCGCTGGGGGAGGTACTGGTGTCGTTCCTGATGGAGCGCTTCGGCCTGACGCGGGTGAGGTCCTGCCTAGCCATATTCCTGTTCTGCGGGGCCCTGGGCGTCCTGTGTTCGCTTTCCTTCGGGCCGCTGTCCGGCGTCAAGGTGGCCGGGATGACCCTGTTCGACATCTTCGACTGGCTTTGCTCCAATGTCCTGCTGCTGGTGATGGCGCTGCTTGCCGTCGTCTTCACGGGTTTCTTCCTGTCGCGGCGCGAGGTGCACGACGAGTTCACCAGCCGCGGACGCTATGCCTTCAACGACCGCGTCTTCCCGCTGGTCTGGTTCCTGATCAAATGGGTGGCTCCGGTGGCGGTCGTCATCATATTCTTCACGAATTTCATCCTGTAGGCGATGGCTGGCAGACGCGAGTTGTTCGGCGGCCGGACCGCGGCCATCCTTGCCCTGGCGGGAAGCGCCATCGGGCTCGGGAACATCTGGCGTTTCCCCTATATGGTGGGGCAGACGGGCGGCGCCGCCTTCATCATCATCTACCTGGCTTCGTGCCTGCTGCTGTCGCTGCCCATTTTCCTGGCGGAAGCCATCATCGGGCATCGCGCGCAGGCCGGCACCTTCGGGGCGATGGAGCGGCTTGCGCCCGGCACGAAGTGGAAATGGCTGGGGTTGCTGACCGTCCTTTCGCCGCTGGTCATCCTGTCCTATTACAGCGTGGTGGGCGGCTGGTCGATCGATTATCTGTGGCGTTCCCTCTCCGCGGGCTTCCGGCTCGGGGCGGACGGGAGCGTGTCTTCCGATTTCGGGCGCTTCATCACCTCGCCCTGGGTGCCCCTGCTCTGCCACACGCTTTTCCTGGGCGGCTGCGCCTGGATCGTGTCCGCGGGGGTCAAGTCCGGCATCGAGAAGTTCAACAAGGTCACGATGCCGTTGCTTTTCGTGCTGATCGTGATCATCATGGTGTATTCGCTGAGCCTGCCGGGCGCTTCGGCGGGGGTGGAGTACCTGGTGAAGCCGGATTTCAGCCGGATCACGCCGTCGGCCGTGGCGGCCGCGATGGGGCAGAGCTTCTTCTCGCTGTCGCTGGGCGTGGGGACCATCCTGACCTATTCGTCCTATATCCACGAGAAGGAGAACATCCTCGTCACGGGCGTGGGGACGGTGGGTTTCGACCTGCTGTTCGCGCTGATCGCAGGCTTCGCCATCATGCCGGCGGTGTTCGCCGCCGGAATCGAGCCGGGCGCGGGTCCGGGACTCATTTTCGAGACGCTGCCCTACATCTTTGCGAAGATGGGCGCCTCGGCGCCCTGGCTGAGCGGAGCAGTGGCGGTGCTGTTCTTCGTGACCATCGTGTGCGCGGCGTTCACTTCGGCCATCTCGATGTTCGAGGTGGGGGTAGCGTACCTGGTGGAGCAGCGGGGCGTGTCGCGGCGCCGTGCCACGCTGCTGGTTTTCGCCGCGACCTGGCTCCTGGGGGCGCTCTGTTCGCTGTCCTTCGGGCCGCTGTCGGGGGTCCGGTTCTTCGGCCGGACGCTGTTCGAGTTCTGCGACTTCCTGACCTCCAATTTCCTGATGACCTTCGGCGGGCTGCTCTTCGTGCTCTTCGTGGGCTGGAAGATGCCCCGCGCGGCGGTGCGCGACGAGTTCACCTCCGGCGGCACGTCCCGCTTCAACGCCGCCGTCTTCGATGCGTTCTGGTTCCTGCTGCGCTATGTGGCGCCCCTGGCCATCGTGGTCATCTTCCTGACGAATTTCTTTGCTTGATACTTTCCAGGGATCCTGGCAATAAAAAAAGACCTTCCCCAAACAGACGCTGTCATCCTAGGCGTAGCATAGGATCTGTTGCAATTCTCCACATAAAGCGTTATATTTGGGTATATGTTTCAGTTATCCAGAAGTTTAGCGCTTTTATTGTCAGTTGTTCTGCTGCTTGCGGCCTGCGGTTCTGCATCGCGCCGGCACATCGCCGCCACCCTGGATGACGTCGAGACCTACATCAACGACCGGCCCGACAGCGCCCTGGCGGTGCTTGAGGGGGTGGACTCCACGGCCCTGATCACCCGTGCCCTCCGGGCCCGGTACTCGTTGCTGCACGTGATGGCGCTGGATAAGTGTTACAAGGACATCACCGCCCCCGGTCTGCTGGACGAAGCCTCCAAATGGTATGAACACCACGGTACGGCCGACGAGAAGGTGAAGACATTGTATTATCAAGGAAGGATTGAGCAGGGCAGGAACGATTTGAGCTCTGCAGCTGTATTCTTTTCGAAGGCGGAGCAGTTGGTCGAAAAGGTTCAAGATAAGCATGCTATCGGTTTGTTATATGAGGCGATGGCTAGCGTGTATAATAGTGCCTATAATGCGGACAAGGAGAAGGAGTATTACGAAAAGGCTATCTTGACATTCGAACAATCAGGAGACCCGATGTACAAATCCGCCTTGGGCGGCCTAGCTTTAGTATATCATACGCGTAAAGAATGGACGAAAGCGGATTCCCTCTACCAGGAGGCCATCAAATACTCTGAACCTTACCATCACGCACTGACGGTGTATTTGTCGAATTATGCCCGGATGAAATTGCTTCAGCCTGACAAGGATCCCGCTGGAGCCATTGAGTTATTGGATCAAAAGCGGACAATGACCGGAGGAGGGCTGACGCCCCAAGAGGCCGGCGCATATGCATATGCTTCTGAACTCCTGGGAGAGAAGGCGGTGACGGATAAATTGGTTCCTCGGTTACAGTCATTATCTGAGGATTATCCGACGGACGTTCTACCGTGGTTGTCCCGGATTGCTATAGTCAGGGGCGATTTTGAGTTGGCCTATCAGTATCAGACAGAGGCACACCTCCGGGAGACGGCAGTCGTTCAAGATGCTCTTACAGATACCGTTACGCAAGCACTTCGGGAGGATGCTGACTTAAGGGCGCAAGTGTCGCATTCTCGTTTGTTGTGGATGGGGTCATTAGCAAGCGCAATTTGCTTTGCCTTGTTTTCCTTGGTATTATTAGGGATAATCCGTAGGCATAAACTCGAGGAAGAAAGAAATCGACTTATTAGTGTCCGGGAGCAACTTCAGGCAGAATTGGAATCAAGCGAACAGGAGATTTGCGGGCAGCAAGACCGCATTCGTGAAATGGAAGAGAAAGTAGCTCTGGAGAGGGAGACATATACTCGAGAACGAGTTATTCGTCTTCGTCAGTTGGGCGAATTGCGCAGTACTTTCTGGTGGCGGGAGCGTGGTGGAATGAGAGAATCTGAAGCGTTGAAGAAAATCAAGGAAGAGATTGCATACGTCTTTCAAACGGACAACAACGGGATAGTTTTAGTTCGCCGTCTGGACAGGGAATTGGATGGTGCTGTATCTCGTCTGAGGAAAGAACTGCATTTGCGCGGTAATCCTCGGGAAGTCCTTTTCTTGTGCTGTTGTATTTTGGATTTGGAGCCGGAATTAATAGCAGAAGTTATGGGTATAACCAAAGCAAATGTGTATGAAAAGCGATCTCGATTGCGTGCCCGAATCCGAAATCTGGGAGATCCGTTACTATCCGTTCTTGTGGAAAAAACTAAATGATTTATTGTGGTGGCCGTATTGGATGGGGGGGGGGGGGTAATAGCCTCATAATCAGACATTTACATTCGTTTTGAAACAAAGTTCTCTGCATTTGTTAGAAATGCTCAATCTAACAATCAAGGATTTTTGTCTCTTAAACGACTGAATATAAATTTGTTAATGGCAGATAATGATTACTCCTTATGTTAGAAAATAGATAAAACAATGTTTGGCAGATTGTTGAGGCCAACTGTATTTTTGTCATTGAATTTTAAAACTAATTCCAATGAACAAAATTATTCTCACAGTCATCGTTTTACTTGGTCTATTTTCTCCATTAGTACACTCTTCTGCCAATTGTGATCGCGATCCGGTTAGTTTGGGCGTCTCTTTTTATGATCCACTTGGCGAACAAATAACTGTATTGGAACGTGTGAGGTGATTTGCTCAATAACATTATGCACAGTTCTCGTTTGGCTTCTTGGGCGCTCTTAATCGCAATTTTGACCGGTTGTGTCGAAACAATTGTTATGGACCCGGGGGAGGAGGACCTGCCGGTGATGGTCAACTGCCTGCTGACTCCGGACTCCGATGTGCAAATGTTGTATCTTCAGTATGTAAAGGGGAAATCCGCGATGGATTATATTCCGATAATCGACGCGAAGGTGTATGTGACGGCCGTGTTTATTTTACAGCCAGATACGCTCTACTTCCATCATGTCGATGGGAATAGGTGGGAATCAGAGGATGACCCAATGAAAAGAATAAAGGGAGGAAGACATTATAACTTGACGGTCGAGATTCCCGGTCGGGACATTATCCAAGCAGAGACAACGAGCCCGATTGCTTATCGGCCCTATCCTTATTCAGATCTTGCTGAGGCCCCTTCAATGGATGATCATACAATCTATTATCAAATCCGGCTCTCGTCAGAGAAGCCATTGACAAGGACTTCCCCGGTATGGGTTTTCGCAAAGGGTAAACATAAGACATACGAATTATGTGATGAGTATTATCCCTATATTGTGACGGACCATCCCTATGCGGATGACTTCAATATTAATGGGAAGAAGTTTTCCGACCTCTCGTTAACGGGAGATTTTGACGGCCATTGCATGGCTATTTCGTGGCCCGCTTTTCACAATATGCGCCGGATGATGCCCGAACTTCCGCTCCATGACGAGTTTGTGCGTATAGAGCATCTGGACACAAATCGTTTCCATATTCTGGCCGGTCCAATCGAGTATCCTATGGAGGGTGAGCCCCACCAAGACCATCTCGTGTTTTCGTTTGTCTCGGACGAGTATGATGAGTATCTGCGGAATGTTTATATCAAGAACAGGAAGACGGAGCATGATATTACAAGCATTTACTCTACAGAGAGTGTATTTTCAAACATCGAAGGTGGTGTCGGTATTTTTGGCAGCGAGACAACTTATAGGATAGGATTTCTTTCTATGTAGGATAAAATATGACAAGAATGAAAAGACTGATTGCGTTATTCGTCACGCTCGTCGCATTGACGGCTTGTCAGAAAGATTCTTTCCCACTAACGATGGATACGGCCATAAAAAAGGTGGAGAAGATCATCAAACAGTATCCTAGCAGGGATTGGTACGCAAGCAAAAGCATCATTGCGCCAGAAACAGTCCTGCAGTATTCCCAGTTTGGGAAGCTTTGGGACAATCCGGAGATGATATATGAGTATGTCTCCCCGAACTATCGCGTCTGGCTGGTCGTGATAGCAGAGGATAATAATTATGATTCCGCCCCGTATGAATGCCTGCATCTATTCATCGATGCAGATACTGGGGAGTATTCAGAGGTATGGCTGAAGGGTATGGCCATTGTCGAGTGGGGATCTACTCCGTATTCCCGCGCTATGCAGTAAAATAGTGGGAAGTAAATCTTAAAGTCCCCGGATGAACGGCAGACGATTGATACTGGTTCAGCTACTTCTGTGCATAGCGACTTTTGTCGCAAGTGCGCAGGAGATCCGGGACACGCTTCCTTCGGCACGGATTGTGTCAGAACGTTACGTACGCGACGCGGGGACGCGTATCGTCGCACTGCCGGAGTTGCGGTCGATGGTATCCGCTACGGGAGAAGCGGATGTCATCAAGTATATCCAGACACTGCCTGGCGTGTCAACAGGAGCGGAAGGTTCGTCCGCCATCTATGTGCGTGGCGGAAACATCGGCAGCAACCTAACGACGCTTGATGGCGTGCCTCTGTATGGTGGAAGCCACTTGCTGGGCCTGACGAGCGTCTATCCGTCGGATATCATCTCGGAGGCCAGTTTCCGTGTGGGTGGATTTCGAGGTGACGAGAGCAATGTTACGGCCTCGCACATCGGCCTGAAGACCGTTGACGGGAGTTTTACCCAAACGTCATACAGCGTTTCCGCAAGTTCTTTCATCCTTGGTGGCGCCGTGTCGATGCCTCTTGTGAAAAACAAGGTGTCGCTGGTGGGGGCGCTGAGGGCATCTCCGCTGGGGCCTGAGTTCCGGGTCATCCAGTCCGTTGTCGGGAGCGCATTGGACAGCCTCAGCCATACCCGCGCCATTGTCTATGATGGATTCGCCAAGGTCAAATGGCTGGTCGATCCCAACAATAACCTGTCGTTCAGTTTGTTTGGAAGTCAGGATGCTTACAGTTACCGATATGGCGGCGATTCCGACGAGAGCATGGGCTGGAGCAACCTCATTGCAAATATCCGCCATGAGGGGCATTTGGGAGGGGGCTGGTCTGTTGAGGATGGTATCGCCTATAACCGTTTCTACGGACGGCAGGGCATCATTCGTGATATGAGCGGGACATTGAACAACCTTGCCATAGTAAGCTCTTTGGATGAAATAACCGCGGACGTGGTTTTCTATCGTCCTATGTTCAACAATATCGGTGAGATCCGGCTTGGCGCACGGGAGCGTTTAGCCTGGTTCAATCCGGGGACGTCCTCCACCTTCAAGGGCGGAGGCCCGTGGCAGCCGCTCGATTCTCCGAGGACGGACAATACCAGCCACACCTCAATTACCACGCTGCATGGCCAATGGGACCTTAACGCCGGGGAATGGCTCTCGCTGATGGCCTCGGGAAGACTGAACGTCCATGTCGCAGATGAAACGGAAGACCCTTCCTGGAAATGGCGCATTGATCCGGAGGCCGGACTTCTGGCCAAAGTGAACTTGGCCAAGTGGCTGGAAGCGGAAGCGACCGCCGACTGGACGGCACAGTACTACCATACCTTGGAAGGAATTCCCCTGGGCTGGTCTATGGACCTGCTTGTACCGTCCAGCACATCTCGTCCTCCTGAAAGGGCGCTCCAGTTTTATGCCGGGTTATTCGCCTCATTCGGAGAGCACCGCATCACGATCGGTGCCTATGACAAGCGAATGAGGAATCTGGTCTATTTCTCCGATGCGAGCCAACTGTTCAGCCCCGCCATCGCCGGATGGAGCCACAACATCAAGGTCGGGACCGGGACCTCGCGAGGGATTGAATTCTTCTATGAGAAGGATGGGAAACGCCTCGACTGGCGCGTAGCCTATACATTGTCGAAGACGGACCGGACGTTTGAAGAGGTCAATGACGGCGTGACCTTCCCGGCAAAGTTTGACAGGCGCCATATTCTCAACGCAACGGCTTCACTTGTAATCGCTGACAATGAACGGAAGAGTATTTCGCTCACCGGACTCTTTACGCTTCAATCCGGCCATTGGGAGACCGTCGCCGCGGGCGAATATCCGGCAGAGACTTTCTTCGGACAACAATACACTTTGGACTACTTTACGTCAGTGAACAACTACGAGATGCCCACCTACATCCGCCTGGATCTGGGTTGTAGTTTCAAGTTCAAGACCCACCACCCCCAGGAACTGAACCTGGGCATCTATAACGTGTTGAACCGCCATAACCCGTTCTCGATTATCTACGATGACCGCTCGCGAGAATGGCGCCAGATGTCACTTCTTCCTTTTATGCCGAGCATAAACTACAGATTAAGGATCTGACCAGCGAAGCCCTTTGATTTATAGTTAATAATCGCTTTTTAGGAAACACATATTCTTGATCAACAGAATAGCGGTTTTGTTCTCTGCCCTGGTTGCTTGTCCTGCTGGCGGGTGGAGTTCTGAAAATAAATGTGTATCTTTCGGAAACAAAACAAACCCGCGTTATGAAGAAACTTTTCCTGACCCTTGTTTGTGTGATGGCGCTGATCGCCGGGCGCGCGCAGAACATCTCCTACGGCAATTATCATCAGCTCCGGCAGCCCATTCCGATGATCCTGGACACGGACTTCGGCAGCTGCACCGACGACCTGTTCTCCATCGTGATGCTGTATCACTATATCGAGGACGGCCTGGTGGACCTCAAAGGGGTCATCGTGGACCGCGAGGGCGACCGCAACGCCGTGCTGGTGGACGTGTTCAACCAGTTCTACGGCCATCCGGACATTCCCATCGCCCTGGAGCACAACGGCGTCAAGAACCCGTATGATTTCATTCCGTACAGCCGCCTCGTCGAGTTCAAGAATCCCGACGGCAGCTGGCTGTACCCGCGTTCGATCGACGCCTCGAAGCTCCCGGAAGGCTACAAGTTCTACCGCAAGCTGCTCAGCGAGGCCGAGGACCATTCGGTCGTGGTGGTGGCCATCGGGATGATGACCTGCCTGTCTCAGCTCTTCGAGTCGGGTCCGGACGAGTATTCGCCGCTCGGGGGCGTGGAGCTTTTTGGCCGTAAGGTCAAGTCGGTCTATGTGCAGGCGGGGCATTTCGACGGCAACGACAACCTCAGCGGCTATAATATGCGCACGGCTTCCGCCGCGGCGGCCGTGTTCTATGACAATCTGCCCAGGAACGTGGACCTCGTCCTGTCGCCGACCAACGTGGGCGAGATGATGGACTATACCTCCGCCGACATCCTGACGGACCTTTCCTATACGGATCTCAACCCGATCAAGACCGTCTATACCGACTTCGACTGCGAGGTGGGCCAGCGGATGTGGGACACCAACTGCGTCGTGAACGCGGTGCTGGGCGACGGCGAGTATAACCTGTCCCCGCGCGGCTGGGTCCGCTACGTGGACCGCGGCGAGGCTTCCCAGATGATCTTCACGCCCGATCCGGACGGCAACGCCCGCTACCACCTGCCCGGCGACACGTATTTCGCGGAGGAGAAGGTGATGGACATCCGGCGCCACACCCGGATGAGCCCCCGGTCCTCGACCTATTCCATCGAGGCGCCGCAGCCGCAGCTGACCGGCGAGGATGCCGCGGACTGGACCCGCGAGCGTCTGGTCCAGTTGACCGACAAATACTTGGGCGCCGCGGCCAATACGCTGGATCCCAACGACGTGCGCCAGCTGTTCCGTCCGCTGGGCTACACGGGCACCAACGCCGCCGATTTCCGCGAGGCGGAGCAGGTGCTGTATGACCACTTGTTCGAACGGATGGCGCAGAAGGCGCTGCGCGAGGGGAAGGACGACCTGACGATCGTGATGGGGCCGCCGTCTTCCGGCAAGACGACCGCCGTGCGTCAGCTGGACCTGAAGGGCTCCGGACTGATCTGCGACGGCGTGCCGGCGGGCGATGGGGCCCTTGCGGCCGTGATCCGCAAGGCCGAGGCCCTGGGGCTGAAGAAGATCACCGTGGTGCCGGTGTACAACGACATCCTGAGCTGCTTCAAGAACAGCCTGAACCGCGCGTCGAACAATGTCCTCGGTCTGGACGAGCTGGTCGCTGCGTACCGCAGCTATGCCGGGCAGCTGACGAATCTGCACCGGGATTTCCCCGAGGTCACCATCCGGCCGATGAACGGCGCCGGCAACCAGGGCTTCCGCCCGGTCAGCTACGCCCAGGCGCTGAAGTGGAACTATAAGGTGAGCGAGGCGGACCTCGACAAACTGATGGCGGCACTGCTCTCCGCCGTGAACGACGGTGAGATCGGGATGGGCGCCCTGCGGGCCACGGCCGGGGACCTGTATGCCATTCCGGGACTCGGCACGAAGGGCAAGGCGCTCGCGGGCGAAGTCAACGCCCGGATCGCCGAGATCCTGCAGGAGTACGTCCAGCGCTAGGCATACAATTTGATTCTGCAGGTAGCCGGCGGACGGACAGCGGAGCGGAAATTGGTTTTTCGGCAAACTTGTCCGAAAAATAATTTCCGGCCGCCCGTCTCGGACCCCAAAAATCGCAGATTTTCGGGGACCCCGTTAGGAAGACTCCGTCCGCCGGATAAAACAAACAATCAATGAAACTGACTCCCTATTGTCTGGCAGGGCTGTTCCTGCTGCCGTCCTGCGGGACGGCCTTCATCCCGGAGGACCCGGAACCGGAGTATGTCGCACCGGTTCCCATCGAGCTGACCAAGGCGGACATGGCCGTTCGTGACGCGTCCAACGCCACCGGCCTGGACATTTTCCAGCGGCTCTGCGCCGTGCGGGGCGGGGGTGACGTGTCCTTCTCGCCGCTCAGCCTTTCGCTCGCGTTCGCGATGCTGACCGAAGGGGCGGAAGGGGAGACCTATCGGCAGCTCACCGACGTGTTCGGCTGGGCCGGAGTCACGAAAGAGGAGCTGGGCGCCTTCTACAAGAAGATGATCGCCGGCCTGGTGACGGCGGACCCGCAGGTCAGCTTCACCAGCAGCAATTCTTTCTGGGCGGCGAACGACCTGGACCTGCTCCCGCGCTTCACCTCCCTGCTGAAAGAGAATTTTGACGCGGAGAGCTATGTGGTGGACTTCGCTCTTGCCGCCACGCTCGACAAGATCAATGCCTGGTGCTCGGAGAAGACGGACGGCAAGATCCCCCGGATGCTGGATGAACTGAATCCCAAGTTGCGGCTGATGCTGATCAACGCCCTGCTCTACAAGGCTCCCTGGCAATACGACTGGACCGTCCTGCAGAACCGGGATTTCCATACCGGAAGCGCCACCGTGCGCAAGGACTACCTCCACGCGAAGCGGGAATACGGCTATGCGGAGCTTTCCGACTGCGAGGCCGTTTCCCTGCCGTATGGCAACGGCGCCTATGAGATGGTGGTCTTCCTGCCGAGGCAGGGAAAGACCGTAGAGGATGTCCTTCCGACCGTGGTGCGGGAAGCCGGCTCCCTGTATCTGTCTTCCCGTACGGTGGAGGTGTTCCTGCCGAAATGGTCTACCGACTACTCGACGAAGGACTACCTGATCCCCACCCTCCAGGAGAAGGGGCTGCTGCTGCCTTTCAGCAATGCGGCCGACTTCTCGCAGATCAGCGCCTCCGAGGCCTTGAAGGTCAGCCAGGTGCTGCAGAAGGTGAAGATCGACGTCACGGAGAAGGGAACCGAGTTCGCTGCGGTCACCGTCATCGGCCTGGAGAAGGCGACCTCCGTGATGAATCCGCCCAAGCCGGTCGTCTTCGACGCCGACCATCCTTTCATCTACCTGATCCGCGAGCGCAGCTCCGGGGCCATCCTGCTTCTGGGCACCCTGTCGAAATAGTCCGGGGGCCGGACCCGATTTCCCGGAAAAACGATGCGACCCCTGGCTGATGGACCGGGGGTCGCATCGTTTCTGGCGTTTTTTGGATCCGGGGTCGGGCAGTTTTTCCGAAAACCTTCGTTAGATTCGTGAAGATTCTTCAAACGAGATGTGCTGATGGATGAGAAGGGCCTGGTCCGGCGCTGCAGAACCGGGGAGCCGGGCGCGAGACGGGAAATGTATGAGACCTACGCGGGGCGGGTGCTGGCCGTGTGCCGCAGGTATGTCCGGGACACCGACCGGGCCCGGGACCTGGTGCACGACACCTTCCTGAAGGCCTGGGATGCGCTGGAGGGTTTCCGGCCGCGCCGTGACGGCTCGCTCGGGGCCTGGCTGGGCCGCATCGCCTCCCACCTGGCGGTGGACGAACTGCGGCGGCAGAAGCGCCTTATGGTGCTGTCCGGCGGACAGGCTGACGAGGAAGCGGAGCTGGACCGGCAGATCTCCCCGGAGGAGGCGCCTGTGGACGTGGAGAGGCTGCGGCAAGTCCCGGTGGAGGAGCTGATCGACCTGATCGCTTCGCTACCGGAAGGTTACCGGGAGGTGTTCAACCTTTTCTGCCTGGACGGACATTCCCATCGCGAAATCGCCCATTTGCTCGGTATCTCGGAGAAGACTTCGCAGACCCAATACCTCAAGGCGAGGCGCAGACTGGCCGCCCTGATCGCGGCGAAATACGGAAAGGATGAAAAGGATTAAGGATAAGGATTGGACCCGCGTCCTGCAGGAGCGCCTGCAGGATGCTCAGTTGCCATTGGAGGATGATTTCGCTCCGTTGGCGGCGGAGTCTTCCAGACGGGGTCCCCGAAAATCTGTGATTTTTGGGGTGCAGAGACGGGCGGCCGGAAATTATTTTTCGGACAAGTTTGCCGAAAAACCAATTTCCGCTCCGCTATCCGCCGCCAACGCGAATCCACATCGATTGAACTGGTGGCCGCTTGCCTTGGCTGGAGTCGCAGCGGTCGTCGCGGCCGTGTTGCTGCTGCGTCCGGTCTCCCGACAGGAGCCTGACCGGCTGGTGCAGCAGACAGAGAATCCGTCAATGTCCACCTCGAGTCATTCCGGGCTTGACCCGGAATCTCAGGAGCCGGCGGACGGAGTCTTCCAGACGGGGTCCCCGAAAAACTGCGATTTTTGGGGTGCTGAGACGGGCGGCCCGGAATTATTTTTCGGTTCCCGAAAAACCAATTCCGGCTCCGCTAATCCGTCCGCCGGCCAGGAAGAATCGGCCCGCCGGCTGCCGCAGGATTCTGTCTCCGTGGCTGTTGCGGATTCTGCTTCCGTCACTCCGGGCTTGCCCCGGAGTCTCCTGGCGGAGGAGAGCAGGGAGATCCCCGATCAGGCCGGGGATGACAAGAAGGCTGTCGGGGATGACAGGAAGGTAGACGGGGACGAGGTAAGACCTCTTTCCGAGCTGGCGCTGGCGGATCTGCCGGAGGAGCCGGAGCGGGGGCGTCGGACCTGGAGTGGCCGGGTGGCGCTGCGGGTTCAGGCCGCGACGGCCGGGAGGTCCTTGTCCGGCGACGCCGTTTCGATGAACGTTCCGCAGACAACCGAGATGGGGCGTTGGATTGCGTGTGAGGATATCAGCGGCGTGACACAGGATAGTTTCAAATATGTGGGTAGTTCTGACTCTTATGTCAATAACGGGGAACTGTCCGGCCAGCAGACAATCAAATGGATCTATGTCCGGGAGGTTGCCGGAACGACGAATAATCTGGTACTGGTCCCGAAGGCCCCTGCCGTTCCCGTGGCCCTGGGTGTGTCGCTGTCGCTTCCGCTGGCCCGCTCCTGGTCCTTGTCGGCAGGTCTTGACTATGCGCAGCGCGACGGTTACCGCCTGTACGGCGATATGCCGCAGTCGCTGACCCTCCATTATCTCGGCGTTCCGGTCGACCTGCATTATTATTTCAATCCCGACAGCCGCTGGCGCTTCTATCTCGGCGCCGGCCTGCACGCGGCAAAGTGCATCTATGCCTCGGGCGGGCAGCCGCTGAAGGATCCGATCCTCTTCTCCGGGAACTTGTCGGCTGGCACGGATTTCCGCATCTTCCCGGGCGTGAGGGTCTATCTGGCCCCCGCCCTGACGGCACCCTTCAACCGGAGCGCCTATGTCAACACCTGGGACGACAGGCCCGCCTTCCAGCTCCGCGCCGGTTTGTCGTTTGACCTGAAATGATTACTTTTGCACTATGAAGCGTCTTTTCTTTCTTTTGGCTGCCACGGCTTTTGCTGTCAGTCTTTCGGCCCAGGTGCCGGACCGCCCGATGCACAATATCCAGATCGGCCTGGGGACATATACTTATGGCGGCATCGAAACGCGGGCGCTGCGCCTTGGTCAGCTGGCAGGACGGGTATCGTACGGGCTGGACATTCCCGTTGCCGGGGCCTGGTCCGTAATGCCGGAGGTCGGGGCCAAGTTTTATTGGCAGGGAGTCTTCTTCATCGGTGCGGTGGGGGCGGATTTCGACAGTTTCTCGTATCTGGATTTCACTGTGAGCGGGCGTTATCATCTGGAGGACGGCTCCATCCTTGGCCTGGGCCCGATGCTTTCCTATACGGGGTATCCGGACAAATACTACATCGATGCGGATCCGTCGGACCCCCTCAACAGACAGGCGAAGAACAAGCGCCTCGGACTGTCCCTGCGTCCGAGCATAACCTTTCCGTCCACGAGACGCTGGCGTTTCGGACTCGAAGCCGAGATCGGCCTGCTCAACGCGATGGTCCAGTATCCGGAAATGGGCGTGACAGGCAACAAACACATCCACGCCGTCCGTTTTTTCACTGTCCGGAGCTTTTAGGCGGGCAGTTTTCTGCAGAGTGTACGTTATCTGCGTAAAAGAAGGATGAAATGAAAAAGACGTTTATTATTCTCGCTGCGGGGCTGCTGTTGCTGTCCGCGTGCGAAAAAATGAATCAGGAGGGGAATCTTAAGCCGGAAGATATCGCGGATCCCGTGCCCATAGAGCTGACCAAGGCGGAGGCGACGGTACGGGATGCATCCAACGCTTTTGGCATCACCACTTTCCGGAGCCTTTACACGGCGGGCGGGAAGCAGGATGTCGTGTTTTCCCCTTTGAGCCTGTCCCTGGCGCTTTCGATGACCGCCGAAGGGGCAAATGGCGACACGTTCAAGCAGTTCGCCGACGTAATCGGGTGGGGAGAATCCACGCAGGAAGAAGTCGGCGCCTATTACAAGAAAATGGTGAACGGACTCGTGACAGCCGACGCCTCGGTCCTGTTTACCAGCGCCAATTCCTTCTGGGCGGCAGGAGAGCTTCCGCTTAGGAAGACGTACACGGACCTGCTGTCGGACAACTATGCCGCGGAGAGCTACACGGTGGATTTCAAAGCGGCCGGGACGCTGGACAAGATCAACCGCTGGTGCTCCGAAAAGACCGACGGAAAAATCCCCAAAATGCTGGATCAACTGAATCCGCAGACTAAGTTGATGCTGATCAACGCCCTGCTGTTCAAGGCCCCCTGGGGCCTGACCTGGGAGGTGAAAACGGGTCGGACCTTCAATGGCGCAACAGGAAAGACGAAGAAGGATTTCCTGTATGTCAAGGACGCCAGGCTTCTTTACGGCAATCGGGATGACTATGAAACGGTCAGCGTACCTTACGGAAACGGGCTGTATGTGATGGATATCGTCCTGCCCAAGGCCGGCAAGACCCTGTCCGAGGTGCTTCCGCAACTGACGCAGGAGGGTTTCCTGAGCGGCAATGAAGCTGAAGTAGAGCTTTTCCTGCCGAAGTTTTCGATGTCTTATTCCACGGAGGATATGCTGATACCCGTCCTTCAGGGACAGGGCCTGATCCTCCCGTTCTCTAATGATGCGGACTTCTCCGGCATCAGCGAGCGTCCGCTGAAAATCGATCTGGTGATCCAGAAAACGCAGATCGACGTCACGGAGAAAGGGACGGAATTCGCCGCCGTGACGGTCGTCGGCATGAGATACACCTCGGCGATCAGTACGCCCCCCAAGGTGACCGTCGACCTCAACCGTCCTTTCGCCTACGCCATCCGCGAGACCAGTTCCAATACCATCCTCCTTCTCGGCACCCTGTCGAATTAGAAGATCCCCGATCGAGTCGGGGATGACGAAAAGGGGCCGGGGATGACGAAAAAAATAGTATCTTTGTCTTTCCAGCAGAACTATGGCAAAGAAAGGCGAAGATACTCCGATGCTGAAGCAGTATTTCAGCATCAAGGCCCAGCACCCCGAGGCGATACTCCTGTACCGCGTCGGGGATTTCTATGAGACCTACTCCGACGACGCCGTGCTGGTCAGCAAGGTGCTCGGCCTCGTGCTCACGCGCCGCTCCAACGGCGAGAAGGGCGACACACCGATGGCCGGCTTTCCGCACCACGCCATCGAAGGGTATCTGCAGAAACTCGTGCGCGGCGGCTACAAGGTGGCCATCTGCGACCAGCTGGAGGACCCCGCGCTCGTCAAGAACAAGCTCGTCAAGCGCGGCATCACCGAGATCCTCACCCCCGGCATCGCCTTCGGGGAGGGGATGCTGGACCAGAAGGAGCACAACTATCTCGCCGGCCTGACCTTCGAGGGCCAGAGTTGCGGCGCCGCCTTCCTGGACGTGTCCACGGGCACTTTCCAGGTGGCCCAGGGCAGCCTGGACTACATCGGCACCCTGCTCAGCTCGCTCCAGCCCCGCGAACTGGTGGTCCAGCGCGAACTGCTGCGAGCCGTCAAGGAACGCTACGGCGACTTCTACGCCACCGGTCTCGACGAATGGGCTTTCGTGCAGGATGCCGCCGTGGAGCGGCTCTGCAAGCAGCTCAAGGTTCAGAGCCTCAAGGGCTTTTCCGTTGACGGCTTCCCGCTCGCCGTCTGTTCCGCCGGTGCCCTGCTGGTCTATCTGGAGCAGACCCAGCACGCGGGCCTCGGCAACATCTGTTCGATCGGGCGCATCGACGAGGAGAAGTTCGTCTGGATGGACAAGTTCACCTTCCGCAACCTGGAGATCTTCCAGAGCAACGCGGGCCGCGAGGGGGTGAGCCTCGTGGACGTCATCGACCGCTGCTGCACCCCGATGGGCGCCCGCCTGCTGCGCCAGTGGCTGGCGATGCCGGTCCTCGACATCAAGGAGCTCGAGAGCCGATACGATGTCGTCCAGCTGCTGCACGACAACGAGGAACTGCTTGCCGAACTGCAGGAGAACCTGGGCGAAATCGGCGACCTGGAGCGCATCATCTCGCGCGCCGCCAACGGGAAGATCCTCCCGCGGGAAGTGCGCCAGCTCGGCCGTTCGCTGAGCCGGATGACCCCGATCCGCGAGCTTTGCGGCGACACGGGCTGCGGGGCCCTTGATAATTTGATAAAAGGTCTTCGCAATACGGACAAGCTCCTGGAACGCATCACCGCGACCCTCGCGGAGGACGCCTCCCAGCTGGGCCGGGGCGACGTCATCGCCCCCGGCGTGGACAAGGAGCTGGACGAGCTGCGGGCTATCTCCCGCGGTGGCAAGGAATACCTCCTGCAGATGCAGCAACGCGAGAGCGAACGCACCGGCATCAGTTCGCTGAAAATCGGCTACAACAACGTTTTCGGCTACTATATCGAGGTCCGCAACACCTTCCGCGACAAGGTCCCGCCGGAGTGGATACGCAAGCAGACCCTCGTCTCCGCGGAGCGCTACATCACCCCGGAGCTGAAGGAATACGAAGAGAAGATCCTCGGTGCCGAGGCGGCCATCTACGAGATCGAGAGCCGCCTGTTCGGCGAGCTGGTCGCCGCCGTCCAGAAAGCCATCCGCGACATCCAGGAGAACTGCCGCATCCTCGCGCGCCTGGACGTCCTGCAGGGATTCGCGCAGCAGGCCATCGACCGCGGCTACTGCCGGCCGGAAGTGGACAAGGGGGCGGTCCTGGACATCAAGGCCGGGCGGCATCCCGTCATCGAGACCCTGATGCCCGCGGGCGAAGAATACGTCCCCAACGACGTCCGTCTGGACAGCAAGGGCGAGCAGATCATCATCCTGACCGGCCCCAACATGGCCGGTAAATCGGCCCTTCTGCGGCAGACCGCCCTCATCGTGCTCCTCGCGCAGATCGGCTCCTTCGTGCCGGCCGCGTCGGCCCGGATCGGCTATTTCGACAAGATCTTCACGCGCGTCGGCGCGACGGACAACATCTCCCGGGGCGAGTCCACCTTCATGGTCGAGATGCTCGAGACCTCGATGATCATGCACAACCTCAGCGCCCGTTCGCTGGTGCTGCTCGACGAGATCGGCCGCGGCACCTCCACCTACGACGGGATGTCCATCGCCCGCGCCCTCGTGGAATACATCCACACTTATGGGAAGGGCGCCAAGACCCTCTTCGCTACGCATTACCACGAGCTGAACGACCTTGAGGAACAGTATCCGCGCGTGAAGAACTGGCACATCGCCGTCAAGGAGGAGGGCAAGAATGTCATCTTCCTGCGGAAAATGATGCCGGGCGGCGTGGCGCACAGTTTCGGCATCCACGTGGCGAGGCTCGCCGGAATGCCGCGCGAGGTGGTCGAGTCGGCGGAGAAGACGCTCCGCGACCTGGAGCGGAGGCAGAAGCACGCCAACGCGATGGATATGGAGGACGACGGCAGCGTGCAGCTGTCCTTCTTCCAGCTGGACGATCCCACGCTCACCGCCATCAAGGAAAAGCTCGAGGCGGCCGACCTGAACAATATGACACCCCTGCAGGCCTTCGACCTGCTGCGGGCGCTGAAAGGCGAACTCGGTATTTAGAAATGCGTCAATTTCATTTTTCAATCAATTTACGCATACAACAGAGTCAAGATGATGGGCCGTCCGGGGCGAGCCCGTTCCGGCAGGAAAAAATGGTTATATTTGTCAGTAACGAAACCAATTTTACGTAGCAGTATGAAAAAATGGATCCTTGTGCTGACGGCTTTGCTGGCCCTGGGTGCGGCGGCCATCGCCCAGCCCCACCGTTCGGAAGCGGCCGTGAAGGCCCTCAAGGCCGAACCGACGCGCGCCGGCAACAACCTCAATTCCTATGAGTTCTTCCCGCTTACGGACACGCCCGCGCCGAAGGGCTATACACCGTTCTACATCAGTCATTACGGCCGTCACGGGTCCCGTTCCAACTGGGGCGGCAAGGCCTACGAGGACCTGATCCGCACGCTGGAGATCGGCAAGGGGATGAAGATCCTGACCCCGGGCGGCGACTCGCTGCTCGTGGCGGCCCGCCGGGTGCTGGCGACCTACGACGGGATGGACGGAAGGCTGTCGCAGCGCGGTGCGCGCGAACACGCGGCCCTCGCCGAGCGGATGTACAACCGTTATCCGGAGGTTTTCGCCGGGGAGAAGAACGTACGCGCCTTCTCGAGCACGGTCCAGCGCTGCATCGTCAGCATGAACGCGTTCACGAACTCGCTGATCCGCCAGAACACCCGGCTGAACATCCGCCTGGACACGGGCGAGCAGTTCATGAAATACCTGGACAACGAGCAGGGCTGGCAGCAGATCACCTCTTCGGCGATGCGCAAGAGCGCCGAGTATATGCGCCAGGTGCCGGACGACACGCTCGGCGTGATGTCCCGCATCTTCACCGACGTGGAGAAGGCCCGCACCTTCGTGGACAGCCCGCGCCGCCTGACGGAGAACGTCTTCAACACGGCCGTGGTCGCGGAGGATTTCGACATCGAGGAGGACCTCTACCGCTTCCTGCCTTTCGACGCGATCTATCGCCGCTGGGCGCAGAACAACCTGTTCCTCTATCTGGGCCACTGCAATTCCGCGGATGTGGGGCCGCAGCGCGTGGTGCTGGCGGAATCCTGCGTGGAAGACATCGTCAAGAAAGCCGATGAATGCATCGCCACGGGGGCCTATGCCGCCGACCTGCGTTTCGGGCACGACTACCCGCTGATGGCTCTGGTGAGTTACCTGGGCATCGAGGGCGTGGGCGACCGCCTGGAGGTCGAGGACGTGTGTGACAACTGGCTGGGCTTCTGGAACATCTGCATGGCCAGCAACCTGCAGATGATTTTCTACCGCAACAAGGCCGGCGACGTGCTCGTGAAGTTCCTCTATCAGGAACAGGAGCGCCTCCTGCGCGGCCTGGAGCCTTATTCGGGCCCCTACTACAAGTGGGAGACCGTCAAGGCCAATCTCGAGGGATACAAACGGTGAAGCGCCTGCTGATCATCACGTATTACTGGCCCCCGACCGGTGGATCGGGGGTCCAGCGTTGGGTGAAGTTCAGCAAGTATCTGCCGGCCGAAGGCTGGCAGCCGGTGGTTTATACGCCGGAAAATCCCGAACAACTGGCGCGCGACGAAAGCCTGCTTGCCGACATCCCGGAGTGCGCCGAGGTGATTAAGACCCGTATCGTGGAGCCGTATGCGCTCTGGCGTCGGCTGACGGGCGGCGGCAAGGGGGAAGTGAACCCCGTCAACGCCCAGAAAAAGAACTGGAAGCAGCGCCTCTCGCTGTGGGTGCGGGGGAATTGTTTCATTCCCGATCCCCGGATCGGCTGGGTGCGCCCGTCGGTGCGTTTCCTGAAGAAGTATCTCGCGGAGCATCCCGTCGATGCGGTCGTGACGACGGGCCCGCCCCATTCGGTCCACCTGGTCGGCCTGGGGCTGAAAAAGGCCCTCGGGCTGCGTTGGATCGCGGATTTCCGGGATCCGTGGACGGAGATGTTCTATTATAAGCATCTGGGCCTGAGTGCCGCTTCCGACCGCCGGCACCACCGTCTGGAGCAGCAGGTGCTGGACGTGGCGGACGCCGTGATCAGCGTCAGTCCGCCCGTCGCCGCGGATTTCCAGGCGAAGACGAAGACCCCCGTGGTGCTCATCACCAATGGTTTCGATGAGGATGATTTTGCCGGCGAATCTTCGGCTTGCGCGCCTGGGGTCCAGGTTTTTCCGGGCCCGGAAAAAGGGCCCGGAAAATACCTGGACACCCCGGCTCCACAACGCCCGCGCGCAAAGATTCGCCTGGTCCATACCGGGCTCTTCGCCGCAGACGGCAATCCGCTGAACCTTTGGGATGCGCTCGCAAAGCGCTGCGAAGCCGAGGCGGACTTCCGCTCCCGGCTGGAAATCCGCCTCGCCGGCAAGGTCGATGCGGCGATTACCGAGGCCATCCGCGCACGCGGGCTTGGGGAGAACCTCGTCGAGCTGGGCTACCTGCCCCACGACGAGACGGTCCGCGAGCAGCGCGCGGCCGACATTCTGCTCCTGCCGCTCCGTCAGGAGCCCGAATACGCCAAGGTCCTGCCCGGCAAGATCTTCGAATACCTCGCCGCCCG
>JAFZBH010000053.1 GCA_017561865.1 Bacteroidales bacterium
CCCATCAGCATTTCGCAGTCGGGATGATGTCGGCGGACCAATTCTGCAAGTCCTGCCTCAACCTTTTCGCGCACAGCAGGTGCGGAGAGGGTAAGACGGTTGTCGCAGTAAATGGGACTTTTGATGCCGCTGGCCCAGGTGAACGGCTCCTCGGGACGGAGGAACACGGCCCCGATCGAGAGGAGTTCTTTGGCAATCTGTCTTTGCATATCTTACTGATTCAGAAATTCTTGCAAACACCTTTCATAGGCAGCGACCGGGTCGGGCGCGGCCGTCACCGGGCGCCCCACGACGATGTAGTCGGAGCCGAGCTCCCGGGCGCGGGCAGGCGTGGTGATGCGCACCTGATCGTCCGCCGCAGCATCCGCGAAACGAATACCAGGGGTAATCGTCAGAAAGTCTGCCCCGCAGGCAGCTTTGACCATCCCCGCTTCCAGCGGCGAACAGACGACGCCGTCCAGGCCCGCCTCCCGCGCGTTCTGCGCGTATTTCACGATGGTCTCGTTCATCCCGGCGCCGACCAGCAGCTCGCGCTGCAGGCGCTCTTCGCTGGTGGATGTAAGTTGTGTCACGGCAATCAGCAGCGGCCGGGTCCCGTCCGGCCTTGTAAGGCCTTCCAGGGCAGCGCGCATCATCTCGATGGTGCCGGAGGCGTGCACGTTGCAGATGTCCACGTCCAGAGCGGACAGCACCCGCATTGCCTTGCGGACCGTGTTGGGGATGTCGTGGAGCTTGAGATCGAGAAAGACCGGATGGCCGCGGCGCCTGAGTTCGCGCACGATCTCCGGCCCCTCGGCGTAAAAAAGTTCCATCCCGATCTTGACGAAAGGCTTGCGCCTTCCCTCGAACGCGTCCAGGAAGTCCAGGGTCTGCTGCCTGCCCGCGAAGTCGCAGGCGATGATCACGTCTCTTGCCATTATGCTGCGATGCCTATGATTTCTTGTAAACTGCCGATTCCAAGCCGGTCCATCAGCTCCGGCAGGGCGGCGATGATTTCGGGGCAGGCGAAAGGATTGCGGATGTTCTCCGCACCCACCTGCACGGCCGTGGCGCCGGCCATCATCATCTCGACGACGTCCTCGGAGCGGCTCACCCCGCCGCATCCCATCACCGGGATCCGGCAGGCGTGCGCCACCTGATAGACCATCCGCAGGGCGACCGGGAAGACGGCCGGGCCGGAGAAGCCTCCCATCTTGTTGGCTATCACCGGTTTGCGCTTATTGATGTCGATTCGCATCCCCAGGAAGGTATTGACCAGTGTGAGGCCGTCCGCTCCCGCATCCTCGCAAGCGCGGGCGATGGAAACGATGTCCGTGACGTTCGGGCTGAGCTTGATGAAGACTGGCTTTTCCCGGACGGCTTCGCGAACGGCCCGCGTAACCGCCGCCGCCTGCGCGGGGTCGGTGCCGAAGGCCATCCCGCCGTTGTGCACGTTCGGGCAGGAGATGTTCACTTCAAGTATGTCGATGTCCGGGCAGGCGTCCGCCCGGGCGCAGTTGAAGGCGTATTCTTCGAGGCTGAAGCCGCTGATGTTGGCGATGATGGCCCCGCGGTAGATCTTGCGGAGCGCGGGAGCCTTTTCGCCGACCAGGACCTCGATGCCCGGGTTCTGCAGGCCCACCGAATTGATCATTCCGGCCCTGCACTCGGCGATGCGCGGAGTGGGGTTGCCGGGACGGGCCTCGCGGGTGGTGCCCTTCAGGGCGATGCCGCCGAGGACATTCAGGTCGAAACTGTCCGCAAGTTCCAGCCCGAATCCGAAGGTCCCGCTGGCCGGGATCACCGGATTCTCCAGGCGAAGGCCGCAAAGGCTCACGGACAGGTCTTTGGTCGCTACCATAGCACTTCCTCCTTATCGAAAACGGGGCCGTCGGCGCAGACGCGCCGGGCTCCGGCCCGGGTGATTACAGTGCAGCCGTAGCAGAAACCCGCACCGCAGCCCATCCGCTCCTCCAGGCTCACCTCGCCGGGAGCGGCGAGACTCTCGCAGACAGCCTTCATCATCGGCAGCGGGCCGCAGGTGTAGAAGCGGTCGAAGACGGGCCAGGCGGCGGCGATGGTGTCGGTGACGAAACCCTTCGTGCCCACGGACCCGTCCAGGGTGGAAATGAGCACCGGAACGCCGAGCGCGCGGAATTCTTCTTTCAGACAGATTTCATCAGCCTTGTTGAAGCCCAGGACGGCAGTGGCCCTTTTGCCCTGCGCGAGCAGTTCCCTGGCAAGCAGGTAGAGCGGCGCAGCGCCGAGCCCCCCGCCGATCAGCAAGGCGTCGGCGGTGCATTTTTCCGGATGGAATCCGCTGCCCAGCGGGAGCAGCAGCTCCAGTGACTGTCCGGGCGTCATCGCGGCAAGGTCGCGCGTCCCTTCCCCGACGACTTTGTAGTACAGCACCACGCCGTCAGGCAGGACGTCGCTGACCGAGATGGGACGCCGCAGGAAGCGCCCCGGCAGGGCGATATCGACGAACTGTCCGCTGCGCACCGCCACCCCGGCGTCCGTGCGGAGCACGAGCCGGAAGGTGTCGCGGGCGACCGGCGCATTGCTTTCGATATGGAAAAGCTGCTTCTGCATTTTGGTTTATCTTACAAATGTAGAAATAATCCGGGGAAATTGCTTAATTTTGTGAAGATATGGCAGATTTACTTCTCAAAGGGGGGATCCTGATCGACGGCGGCGGACGGCGGAAGGGCGACTTGCTCGTCCGCGACGGGCGCATCGCCGCCATCGGGCCGGATATCCGTTACGCTTCGGACGCCCAAACCGTCGATTGCAGCGGCAAGTTCGTCTCCGCGGGTTTCGTGGACGTCCACGTCCATTTCCGGGAGCCCGGACAGAGTTACAAGGAAACCGTTCGCACGGGTTCGCTCGCGGCCGCGCACGGGGGCTACACCACCGTCTGCACGATGCCGAACCTCGATCCCGTGCCAGACAGTGCTGACACGCTCGCGCTCGAGCAGGAGATCATCGATCGCGATGCCTGCATCGAGGTGCTCCCGTATGCCGCCATCACCCGCGGCCGCAAGGGCTTGGAACTGGTCGATTTCGCCGCCCTGAAGGGGCGCTGCGTGGCCTTTTCCGACGACGGGAGCGGGGTGCAGAGCGAGCAGATGATGCGCAGCGCGATGCAAGCCGCGGCCCGCGAGGACGTGATCCTGGCGGCGCATTGCGAGGACAATAGCCTGCTGCGCGGCGGCTATATCCACGACGGACGCTATGCCGCCGCCCACGGCCACAGGGGCATCTGCTCCGAGAGCGAATGGGGCCAGATCCGCCGGGACCTGCTCCTGGCGGAGGAAACCGGCTGCCGCTACCACGTTTGCCATATCTCCTGCGCCGAGAGCGTCGAACTGATTCGCTCCGCCAAGGCGCGCGGCGTGCGTGTGACCTGCGAAACGGCGCCGCACTACCTGACCCTCTGCGAAGATGACCTGCAGGAAGACGGTCGCTTCAAGATGAATCCGCCCCTGCGCCGCGCCGAAGACCGTCAGGCGCTGATCGAGGGCCTTCGCGACGGAACCATCGACGCCATCGCGACCGACCACGCGCCCCACAGCGCCGAGGAGAAATCCCGCGGCCTGGAGGGAAGTGCGATGGGCGTCGTGGGCCTGGAGACGGCTTTTCCGGTACTATACACCGAGTTGGTGATTCCCGGAAAGCTCCCTCTGGAGCGGATCATCGAGGCGCTGACCAGCGGCCCCCGCGGGGCTTTCCGCCTGGACGGCGGCCTTCAAAGCGGCGAGCGGGCGGACCTGACGGTCATCGACCCCGAGGCCGCCTGGACGGTCGACCCCGCCGATTTCCTCTCCCTGGGCCGCGCCACGCCTTTCGCAGGCAAACGCGTCCGCAGCCGTATCGTATTGACCCTCAAGGATGGGAAGCCTGTTTATCAGCAATGAGAAAGTATCTGTCATTTCTTCTGGCGGCCCTGCTTCTGCTGCCCGGCAGCGGAGCGCTGGCCCAGATGATTCCCGACTGGGAGCCGGGTGAGTTGGTCCGCAAAGGCTCCCGCATCGCGGTGGACAGCGTCAAGCTGGACAGGGCCGGAACGCTCGCCCTGCTGGAAGAAGCGGGCGGGCAAGCTCTGGCCGCCGACTGGCAGAAGGCCGTCTCGCTGCGCCACTGGGGTACAGGCCTGACGGCAGGCGGTTTCACGGTCGCGGTGGCCGGATACCTCTACAGTATGGTAATGGTCGTGGGCGGCGCCGTGGCCACGGGACTCGTCGCCGTGGGCGGCGAAGAAGCGGTGCAGGGTGTCTGGGATGGGATGTCGCCGCATATCAGCGGCGGAATTGCCGTCGCGGGCGTCGGCCTGGCGGCGGGTCTCACGGGGACGGGCCTGCTGATCGCGGGCAACACCCGCCTGCGCCGCATCGTCAAGTCCTGCAACGAGCCTGCGGCATCCCCCGAGCTTACCCTGGGCCCGACGCCCTCCGGGCTAGGGCTCACCCTTCGTTTCTGATCCTGACCGATTCGTACGTTTTTACAACAAATTGATTACTAATGAATTGCAAATCTACTCGCGGGTTATTTCCCCTAAGTAGATTTGCAATCAGTTAAAAACCAATTGATTACGAAAACGCCGTTCTATTTCAGAATTGGAAGTAAATAAACGCCTGCAGGTCGGCCGTGATGAACTGATAGACGATGAAGACCACGGCGACGACCACCAGGGCCATCACGGGCAGGGGCAGCATCGCGAAATTGATGCGGTACCAGCGCTTCCAGCGCACCGGGAGCCAGTGGATGACCATACCGGCGATGACGAGCGCGAACACCTTCCAGTAGGTCGCGCAGATCTCCGGGATCACCGCCCAGTTCCAGGCGGAGCCTATCTGCTCCACCATCCGCCGGGCCGTCTGCCAGGCCACCTCGTTGGCCGTGGCCGGATCCAGGTTGCTGCCGCTTCGGAAGAAAAGACGCGTGAAGGTGATGAAGGTGAAGGTCTGCACCACGCCCCAGATGTAGCCAAGCTGCCCAAAACCCTTTCCGCCGCAGAGGTGGTAGATGAAACGCACGAGCGTGCCCAGCCAGACGAAGCAGGCCCAGACGAAGAGCAGGTTCCACACCGGCGCGCCCACCGCGAAGTGCAGCACCCCGAGCAAGACCGTCACCCCGGTCACGAGTGAGATCCTGAGCCACCAGCCCATCTCCTTCCAGAACTGATACACCACCAGGCCGATGCCGTTCAGCCCGCCCCAGATGATGAAATTCCACGAAGCCCCGTGCCAGAGACCGCCAAGGAGCATCGTGATGAAACGGTTGATGTTCGCGAGGATCTTCTTGCGCCGCTCCGGCTTGAAATACGCCACGACCCCGAGCACCGCGGCCAGCAGCACGAAGAAGAGCGAGACCACCCAGCTCCCGGACAGGATCGCCGCGATCACGGCGAAGAGCACGATCCAGAAGTAGGTCCCGAAGGTCGCGTTGCGGTTTCCGCCCAGGGGAATGTAGAGATAATTCTTGAGCCAGCGGCTCAGCGACATATGCCAGCGCCGCCAGAAATCCTGCGGGTTGGAGGCCTTGTAGGGCGAATTGAAGTTCTGCGGGAGGTAGAACCCCATCAGCATCGCCACGCCGATGGCGATGTCGGTGTAGCCGGAGAAGTCGGCATACACCTGCAGGGAATAGCCGAAAAGTGCGGCGAGGTTCTCGAAGCCCGTGAAAAGCTGCGGATTCTCAAAGACCCGATCGATGAAGTTGACCGCGATGTAGTCGCTCAGGATCAGCTTCTTGGCCAGACCGTTGATAATCCAGAACACGGCGATGCCGAACTGCTTGCGACCCAGGAAGAACTTCTTGTAGAGCTGCGGGATGAACTCGCTCGCCCGCACGATCGGCCCCGCCACCAGCTGCGGGAAGAAACTCACGTAAAAGCCGAAATCCAGGATGTTGGTCACCGGCTTCACCTGCCCGCGGTACACGTCCACGGTATAGCTGATCACCTGGAAGGTGAAGAAGGAGATGCCCACCGGCAGCACGATGCTGTCCACCCGGAAGAGGTCCGATCCCGCCAGCGCATTGCCCAGCATTCCGAACACGTTGACCACCCGGATCTCCAGGCCCGTGAGCGAATGCACGAAGTCCGCGAAGAAATAGGCGTACTTGAAATAGCAGAGCAGCAGCAGGTCGATGCACACGCTCAGCACCAGCCAGGCCTTCTTCCGGCCCGGATGCGTCGAGGAGGCGATCCGCCGCGCGAGGAAGAAGTCCGAGCAGGTCACGAAGATCAGGATCAGCACCGACAGGCCGCTGGTCTTGTAGTAGAAAAACAGGCTGACGAAGAAAAGGAATGCGTTGCGCAGCAGCCTGCGGTCGCCCACCAGGGCGAAAAGCGCGTAGACCAGCGCGAAGAAAGCCCAGAAATAGAACTGGGTGAAGAGCAGCGGCGAGTTCGGATCGAATCCGAACAGGCGCTGCGCAAAAGCCGATATGCCGCTCCAGTCCATCCTCCTATCTTCCTTCTTTATCCGCCATCAGCGCCTCGACGAACAGGTCGCCGAGCAGCTCATAGCCCGTGTCCGTAAAATGCAGGCGGTCCTGCTTCGCCAGGCCCGCGTCGCGCCATTTCTCGATCGAGTGCGCCCCGCCCATGATGCCATAGACGTCCCATACCCCGGCACCGAATTCCTTCGCCAGCTCGGTCATCGCCTTGCGCACCGCCTCCGTGTTCTGGTTGTAGCTCATCCCGCGGCGCACATAGCGGTAGCTGTCGTTGTTGGTGACGAAGATGAAGGCGCATTCCGGATTGATCCTCAGCACCATACGCATCAGGCGGCGGTAGTTCTCCTTGAACTTTTCCGGCTTGAAGTCCTTCGCGCTCACGGCGGAATCGTTGATTCCGACCGCCAGGATGGCCAGGTCCGGATGCACGAGCTGCAGGTCGCGCTCCAGGTCCTCGCATTTGTCCAGCCAGGACGGGAGCGCCGCGCCGTTCACCCCGGAGCAGAAATAGTTGATGCCCGGCCGCCAGCTCAGGGGCTGCAGGCCGGTGAGGGTGAACTCCTCCCCTTTCGGAATGTGGAACTGCACCAGTACGCTGTCGGTCGGAGCCGGCAGGTCGAAGAGGTAGCTCTGCGTGTCCGGCTCAAAGTCGAAGCGCAGCGTATCGGCCAGGCAGATGATATAGGGCCAGGCCCGCTCCGAAGAGCCGTAGCCCAGCACGCGCACGCTCTGGCAGGACCAGCGGTCGGAGCCGTCGGCGTTGAGCCGGAAGCCCACAGAGGCGTCAGCGCTTGCGGTCCGCGCCCCGTAACCCGTCACGCCGCAGCGGGGGCGGCGCAGGGTGGTGGCGCGGGTCAGGATGGGCGCCTCCCACTCCCCCGTGGTCGAGATGCGGTAGGTCTTGTCGTAATTGGTGCCGGCGAGTTTCAGCGGGAAAAGGAAGCCCCGGTCGCCGCGCACGAAGAGCGAATCCAGCCCATTCATGATCCGGTTCGGAAAGAAGGCCGCCTGCACGTGCGAGCCGCCGACGTGCCAGACGTTGACGTTCCCCCGGCCCGTGGCCACGAGCGAATCCAGTTTGGCGTAGAAGGCATCCTGCGCCGTCCGCTCGCCCGGGAACTGCAGGACGGACTTGTCCGCGTGGACGCACGCCGGCAGTTCCTGCGCAAACGCCCCGGCGGACACGAATCCCGTCAGCAGACACAACAACGTCCGGCGGCGGACAGCGGAGCGGAAATTGGTTTTTCGGCAAACCTGTCCGAAAAATAATTTCCGGCCGCCCGTCTCTGCACCCCAAAAATCACAGATTTTCGGGGACCCCGTCTGGAAGACTCCGTCCGCCGGACGATTGATGACATAGGTTCTACCGTCCATTCTGCTTCCTCCAGCGGTAATAGTCGTAATACAGGAACAGCGCGTCGCAGAACATGTCGCCGACCTTCTTCGACCCGGCAAGCGTGAAGTGGACATAGTCGGAGCCGGCCAGCGCCGGGCGCGCCGACACCCACTGCATCATCGAATTCTGCCCGCCCATCACGCCGTAGATGTCCCAATAGGCCGCGCCGCAGGAAGTGGCGCTGACCTTGAGCGAATCCACCAGTCCGGGCAGCTTGGGATAAGTCTGGCGCTTGCCGCCGACCACGGTGGACATATCGGAAGGCCCCACGAAGATGATCTTCACGCCCGGGGCGAGCCCCTGCAGGAAACGGATCTGCTTGCGGATCGACTCCAGATAGGTGGAAATGGCCTTGTCCGTCTTGAGGTACGGCACGCTGTTGCCGCCGTACTGCAGCAGGATCAGGCGGACGTTCTCCTCGCGGTAGAAGCTGCGCAGCTGCTCGGGATCCATCGTGGTGAAAATGGCCCCGGAGGAGCCTCTCATCGGCACGTTGTCCATCCGCACACCGCCCTTGCTGTCCAGCAGCACGCCGTAAAGGTCGGCATAGCCGGAGGCCGTCAGGGACACGCGGGTGGAACTGTCGGGCAGCTCGAAGCGCAGCAACGCAATCGGGCCTTCACCCGGCTCCGCGGTGCGTTTCTCGCCGCGGCTGCTCACCGTCAGCGTGCTGCGAACGTTGCCCGCCACGAACGTCACCCGCTCGAAGGTGCTCTGCCCCTTGTCCTTGCCGCGGACGGGATAATAGGAGAAAGTCGAGACGGTGTCCAGCCGGACGAAGTCGGCGTAGGGGCCGTACTGGCGGATGCCCGCCCGATGGGAGGCGTCACCGTAGTTGAAATAGCGCCGCAACCCCGCCGTGCTGCCTCCGCCCACGCGCGGCGTGGCGTGCTGGCGGGCCGGCATCATGCCGGGTCCGTTGCCCCCGAAACGCTCCTGGAGCCGCTCCCGGATGGTTCCGGTGATGCGGTCCTCCTCGATCTGGGAGTCTCCGTAGTGGATCACGCGCACCGGGATCTGCTCCGCCTTCTCGAATGCCGCGAACAGCGAATCGAAGAAACGCACGTCGTCGTCCGGCAGGTAGAAACGGGCCGGATCCTCGCGGAAGAAGGCCTGGTACTGGTCCCGCTCGGCGGCCAGCACGGCCTGGCGGCGCTGCTCGATCAGCTCTTCGGGCGAAGGGCCCTTCGCCGGTTCGGCGGCCGACAGGATCTCGCCCAGGCGGGGGAAATGCAGGCCGAGCACCCCGTCCTCGGGGAATACGGCGCACAGGACCGCCAGGACGGCGATCACGGAGAACAGGAACAGGACGATCCGGTATCTTTTCATACTTCTTCTTCTTTCCAAACTTTGAGGTATTCCTGCAGGGCCCACATCTCGTCGCGATAGTGGGCGGCCTGCGTAAAATCGAGCTCCGCTGCGGACTTCTTCATCCGCCGGCGGTCCTCCTCGACCATCTTTTCGATCTGGCTGCGCGACATCGACCGGATCACCGGATCCTGCAGCACGGCGGCAAGGTCCGCCGCGACGAAACCGTCACGGAACGCCTCGCCCGCCTCTCGGCGGGAATCGTGTCCGAAGCCCACGGTCACGCTGCCGCGGCCCAGGTCCGAAGGATTCGGGATATAGGTCGGATCGTCGTAGGAGTTGGGCGCGCTCACCCGCCCGGTCGTGCCGTTGGCCAGCCCGCGGGCTACGGGCTTGCCGCCACGGGCGGTCAGTTCCCCGGCCAGGATATTCTGTTTCACCTCGATCTGCTTCGGGGTGATGTGGTGCAACTTGTTGTATTCGATCTGCTTACGCCGGCGCCGCTCGGTCTCCCGTATGGTCTTCTCCATCGACGGGGTGATCGAGTCGGCATACATGATCACGAGGCCGTTGACGTTGCGCGCGGCGCGGCCCGCCGTCTGGGTGAGGGCGCGCTCGGTGCGCAGGAAGCCTTCCTTGTCGGCGTCCAGGATGGCCACCAGCGATACGGTCGGGATGTCCAGGCCCTCGCGCAGCAGGTTCACGCCCACGAGCACGTCGAAGAGCCCGTTCTTGAAATCTTCGATGATCTCCACGCGCTCGGTGGTGTCCACGTCGGAATGGATGTAGCGGACGCGTATGCCGATGCGGCGCAGGTACTCGTCCAGCTCCTCCGCCATCCGTTTGGTGAGCGTGGTCACGAGCGTGCGCTCGTCCACCTCGGAGCGTTTGCGTATCTCCTCCACCAGGTCGTCCACCTGGTTCTGCGTGGGCCGGACTTCGATGGGCGGGTCCAGCAGGCCCGTGGGCCGGACCACCTGCTCGACCACCAGGCCCTCGGACTTCTCCAGCTCGTAGTCGGCCGGAGTGGCGCTGACATAGACTTTCTGGCCCGTCAGGGCTTCGAATTCCTCGAACTTGAGGGGGCGGTTGTCGGCCGCCGCCGGCAGGCGGAAGCCGTATTCGATGAGCACCGACTTGCGGCTGTGGTCGCCGCCGTACATCGCGTGCACCTGCGGGAGGGTCACGTGGCTCTCGTCCACGAAGGTGATGAAGTCTTTGGGGAAATAATCGATCAGACAGAAGGGACGCTGCCCTTCCTTGCGGCCGTCGAAATAGCGGGAATAGTTCTCGATGCCGGGGCAGTAGCCCATTTCCTTGATCATTTCCAGGTCGTACTCCACGCGCTGCTTGAGGCGCTTGGCCTCGAGCCCCTTGTCCACGCTCTCGAAGTATTCCATCTGGCGGACGAGGTCGTCCTGGATGTGGGAGACGGCCGCGAAGCAGCGCTCCTTGGTGGTCACGAAGTTGCCCGCCGGGTAGATGTTGATCTGCTCGATGTCCTCGCGCTTGGCCCCGGTCACGGGGTCGATCAGGCTCAGCGCCTCGATCTCGTCGCCGAAGAATTCGATGCGGACTGCGTCGTCCGAACCGCCCAGATAGACATCCACCGTGTCGCCGCGCACCCGGAAGGTACCCCGCTTGAACTCCACCTCCGTGCGGTTGTAGAGGGCGTCCACCAGACGGTAGAGCAGTGCGGTCAGGCTGCGGGTCTCGCCCCTTCTGACCGGCACGGTCTGCGCGTGGAAGTCATCCGGGTTGCCGATGCCGTAGAGGCAGGACACGCTGGAGACCACGATGACGTCGCGCCGGCCGCTGAGCAAGGCGCTGGCGGCGCTCAGGCGCAGTTTTTCAATCTGATCGTTGATGCTCAGGTCCTTCTCGATGTAGGTGTCCGTCGTGGGGATGTAGGCCTCCGGCTGGTAGTAGTCGTAGTAGGAGACGAAGTACTCGACGGCGTTGTGCGGGAAGAAGGACTTGAACTCGCCGTAGAGCTGGGCGGCGAGGGTCTTGTTGTGGCTGAGGATCAGCGCAGGGCGCTGCAGGCGCTCGATCACGCCCGCCATCGTGAAGGTCTTGCCCGAACCGGTGACGCCGAGCAGCGTCACGTCGCCCACCCCTGCCTGCAGCGCCGAGCAGAGCTGTTCGATGGCCTCCGGCTGATCCCCGGCAGGCTTGTATTCGGATTCGAGCTGAAATTTCATAAATCCTACAAAGATAACGATTAATCGTTATCCTTGCAACGGTACTGCCACCGGCCAGGCGAGGCATTTGCCGCTGTTTCCCATGTCAGGGGCGCCAGGGCCCTGTTTTGCCCCTGGCGATGCAAAAAAGACGTCGCCAGGGGCAAATCCACCCCTTTATGCCCCTGGGAATGGGACGCGGGAGACTAATTGAATCGAACCGGGACTTTCCTGTCATTCCCGGCTTGATGCGGAATCTTTTTTTCCGTATATTTGCTATCGGTTAATCCGCTGCGGAAATGGACGATCTGATTCAGCAGGCGCGTGCGGTGGCACTGGACTCGCTCAAGGAAGAGACGCGTTATGACGGGACCCCGTTCATCGGGCATCCCGACAACGTCGCACGTATCGTCGAGGACGAAATCGGTCTGCCGGCCGTGTGCGTTGCCGCGGTGTATCTGCACGAAGCTACCCGTGCCCATAAAGACGTGGATATCAGCGCTTTCCCGCAGGACGTGCGCACGCTGGTGGACGGTCTCAACAAGATTTCGACCATCAAGCCCAAGGATACCCGTCTGGAAGCGGAGAACTACAAGAAACTGATCGTCCAGTATTCGACCGATCCGCGCGTGACCGTGCTCAAGATCGCCGACCGGCTGGAGGTGATGCGCCACCTGCAGGATTTCCCGAAAGTGTCCCGCGACCAGAAACTCCTGGAGACGCTGATGCTCTATATGCCGCTGGCGCATCAACTCGGCCTGTACAACATCAACAACGAGTTGGGGAACATCTATTTCCGCTACGCCGACCCGGAGCAGTACCGCGCCATCACCAACAAGCTGAAGGCCACGCAGAAGGACCGCGAGCAGATCATGGCCGAGTTCATCGAGCCGCTGAAAAAGAAACTCTCCGACGCGGGCATCGTTTATAAACTGAAGATCCGTACCAAGAGCGCTTATTCCATCTACCGCAAGATGCAGGTTCAGAAGGTGCCTTTCGAGGGGATCTTCGACGTTTTCGCCATCCGCTTCATCATCGAGTGCGAAGACGACCCCAAGGTGGAGAAGGACCTCTGCTGGAAGGTGTTCTCCTACGTGACGGAGGAGTACGAATCCGATACGAAGCGCCTGCGCGACTGGCTGACGACGCCCCGTCCCAACGGCTACGAGTCCCTGCACATCACGGTCAAGAACAAGAAAGGCCAGGCGCTCGAAGTCCAGATCCGGACCAAGCGGATGGACATCGAGGCCGAGAGCGGCAACGCCGCCCACTGGGCCTACAAGGGCATCCGTCACGAGGAGTCCATCGACCGCTGGCTGCAGACCGTCCGCGACACGCTCGAGCACCCTTTCGACGCCGCACCGGAGGACCTTCCGGCTCCGCCCTCGCGGGAAATCTTCGTGTTCACCCCGACCGGTGAGCTGAGGATCCTGCCCGCCGGCGCGTCGGTGCTCGACTTCGCCTTCAACATCCACTCCGGCCTGGGCTGCCGCTGCACCGGCGGCCGGGTGAACGGTAAAGCCGTCCCGATCCGCGAAAAACTCTCGACAGGCGACGTGGTGGAGATCCTCACCCGCAAGGACCAGCGTCCGAACCGCGACTGGCTGGGCTGGGTCGTGTCCTCCAAGGCCCGGACCAAGATTAAGCAGGAGCTCGACGCCGAGGAGCGCAAGGCGGCAACCGACGGCCGCGAGATCCTGGAGCGGCGCCTGCGCAACTGGAAGCTGGAGTTCCCCGACGACTGGATGGTCGAATACCTCAAGGCGCACAAATACGCTTCCATCATGCCTTTTATGGCGGGCATCGCCCGCGAGGAAGTGGACGTCAACGACATCAAGGCTTTCATCCAGCAGAAGCTCGCGGCGCAGCAGGAGCGGCCCGTGCAGCCGGCCGAGCAACCGCAGACCACCGCGCCGAAGGGGTATTCCGGCGCCGCTTCCGACGACATCCTCGTCCTGAATGCCAAGAACGTCAAGGGCCTGGAATACAAGATGTCCAAGTGCTGCAATCCGGTCTTCGGCGACGACGTGTTCGGCTTCGTCACGCGCACCGACGGGATCAAGATCCACCGCATCTCCTGTCCGAATGCCGCCCAGCTCATCGAGCGTTTTCCGTACCGCATTCAGAAGGTGGTCTGGCAGGAGAAGGAAGGGACCGGTGACTTCCAGTGCACCCTGTCCGTGACGGCGGAAATGGACCACCCTGTCCTCAGCGCCATCATGACCGTCATCGGCCAGTTCAAGGTGTCGATGCGCAGCTTCAACGTCAAGGAGAACCAGCGCGCCGGGACTTTCGAGATCACCATCCGCCTGCTGGTGCCTTCCAGCGCCGAGCTGGACAAGGTTCTCTCGCAGGTCGGAAACCTGAAGCAGGTCATTAAAATCCGACGTATCTGATGGCAAATCAAGAAGATACCCGCGACCTCGACCGCTTCGAGCAGTTGCTCGAAGACGGCCTTCTGAAGGTCTGCAGCGGCGCAGGCCTGCTGCCCGCCGAACTCGTCCGCTGCCCCGACATTGACGCCGCGTGGGACCGTTACATCAAGGACTATATTGCCGACGCGGTGGTCAATTTCAACGATTACCCCGAAGCCGCCCTCGCCTGGGCCGGGTTCCTGGGGCTCGGGGTCGCCTGGGGCTGGGATGCCGACTGGCAGCGCTTCAAGGACTTTCCCTATCGGAAATGGTACGGCTCCCGCGGCTGGGACGATATGGACGAGCACATCCTGCGGGACATTCTGGGGCTGCCGCTGGACGGAGCGGAAGCGAAAAAGATTTCGGACACCCTGCAGAGCTGCGCGACTGCCGTACTCGGCCTGCTGCAGCACGAAGGCGTCGAGACCCAGACCGCGCGCGGCTTCTACCTTCTCTCCCGCGCCTACACGGTGCTCTACCGCATCGGCGCCGCCATCGAACTCCACCGCCTGGGGTACAGGAAAGTCGTTATCGGTTAGCCGGGCGCACGACCCGCTTTTTCCATTTGTCGCGGGCAAGCTGCTGCATGTCGCGGACGGTGTCCTGCTCGTCCACGATCTCGCTGCCGAGCAGGGTCTCGATCACGTCCTCGAGGGTGATGATGCCCTGGAAACTGCCGTAGTCGTTGATGATGATGGCGATCTGCTCGTCCTTGCTGAGCATCTCGTCCCAGATCACGTCCAGGGTCGTGTCCTCGTCGAAGGTCGCCACGTCGCGGCGGATCTCGCCGAGCGTCAGGTCGAACTTGTCCTCGGCCATCAGCTGAAGCGCCTCCATCCGGAGGATGTAGCCGGTGATGTATTCGTCGTTGTCGGCATACACCGGGATACGGCTGTGGTGGCGGTATCGCTTGTTCTTGTAGAAAGCCTTGAGCGTCATCGACTCCGGCGCGATCTCGCAGACCACGCGCGGGGTCATCACGTCGAAGGCCTTGACCTCGTCCATCGAGATGAGGTTCTGGATGATCGTGTTCTCGTCCTCCTCCAGGTCGCCTTCCTCCTCCGCCACGTTCGCCATCGCGCTCACCTCATCGCGCGAGACGACCGGCTCTTCCATCTCTTCAGGCGTGATGAGGTCCGTCAGCAGTTCGATGAGCAGCACCAGCGGATACATCAGGAAGATCAGGGCGCGGATCATCGCGGTGGCGACACCCATCAGCGACTTCCAGCGCGTGGTGCCCAAGGTCTTGGGGATGATTTCCGAGAAAATGAGGATGAGGATGGTCATCAAGGCGCTGACCAGACCGAACCACTGCGAGCCGAAAAGCTTGGTGGCCTGACTTCCCACCCCGGCCGCGCCGATCGTGTTCGCGATCGTGTTGAGCGACAGGATGGCGGCGATCGGCCGGGAAGGATCCTGCTTGTATGCCTTGAACCGGGTGGCAGGCTTGTACCCTTCCTCCTCCCGCATCGTGATGTAGGAGATCGGGGTGGACATCAGCGTCGCCTCCAGAATGGAACAGAGGAACGAGACGGCCATCGCCCCCAGCAGGAAAACAAGCAGCAGGCCCATAATCGCGTAGCTAGACTGCGTGGAACGGGAAGATGGCGGTCAGCCAGAAATAGCCGAGGACGAAACCGACCAGGCCGACGATGAGGCCGACCCGGGTCATATCCTTGGTCTCCACCATTCCGGTCGAGGACGCGATGGCGTTCGGCGGCGTGGAGATCGGGAACAGCATTGCGATGGAGGCGCAGACGGCGATGAAGGAAATCATCGCGCGGGTGCCCTCGTCGCCGAGGCTCATACCCTCCGCCACGACGATCAGGATCGGAATCAGCAGGGCCGCGGTGGCGGAATTGGAGATGAAGTTCGACAGGAAGTAGCAGACCACGCCGGCGACGATCATCACCAGCACGACGGACATCGTGTTGAAAGGAATGGCGCCGATGAGCACCTTCGCCAGACCGGTGCCCTGCAGGCAGGTGCCGAGGGCGAAGCCGCCGGCCACGAGCCAGAGCACCGTCCAGTTGATCTCCTTGATGTCTTCCTTGGTGAAGATGCCGCAGGCGGTCAGCACGCCGAGCGGGATGAGGGCCACGACGTTGGAATTGATGCCGGTCCACTGCTCGGTGGCCCACAGCAGGATCGTGGAGATGAAGGTCACCCACACTACGGTGGTCTTCCAGTCCTTTCCGCGCTTGTTCTCCGGAATCTCGAGCCGGATCTCCTGACTCTTGAACGGATAGAAAAGCTGCAGCACGAACCAGGCGATGACGATCATGATGAGCACGTAGGGAATCATCCTGATGGCCCACTGCCCGAAGGTCACGTCATAGCCGGCTTCGGCCAGGAACTTGACGGCCGTGGCGTTCGGCGGGGTGCCGATCGGGGTGCCGATGCCGCCGAGGTTCGCCGCCACCGGAATGGACAGCGCCAGGCCGATCTTGCCTTTGTCGTCGGCGGGCAGCTTGCCGAGCACCGGCACCAGGAAGGCCAGCATCATCGCGGCCGTGGCGGTATTGGACATAAACATCGAGAACAGGGCGATCACGAGCAGGAAGCCCAGCAGGACCATACGCGGCTTGGTGCCGAAGAGGGACAACAGGGCGCGGGCCATCGTCACGTCCAGGCCGTATTTCTCGGCCATGATGGCGAGGACGAAGCCGCCCAGGAAGAGCATCACGACGGGATCCGCGAAGGAAGCCATCAGGCTCTTGTAGTCGACGAGCTGGCCGTACTGGGGGTCGCAGAAGAACCCGATGCCCTTGTTGGACACGGTCAGCAGGGAAATCACGATGACGAGCAGGGAGGTGGTCCAGTTCGGGATAATTTCGAAAATCCACATCAGGGCGGCAAAGACGAAAAGGGCGATGACGCGCTGCTGGACGACGGTCAGTTCAGGGATGCCGAAGGCACTGACCGGAAGAGCCCACAGAAGTATCGTGACGATCAGCACGATGGGCAGAAGCACACAATACTTCACGGAAAACTTACTGTTGGACATAATTCTGATATAATACTACAGTCTCTGAAAAGCGGCGCAAATTTAGGCATTTATTTTCTTCTGTCCAAGCAGCGAGGCCAGGTAGGCGCATTTCTCGGGATTGCCGAGCGTCTTGCCGAGATTGCAGGAAAGTTTGACGCAGTCGTGCCACTCGCGCAGCTCGGTGATACGCCCGCGGGTGAGCTTGACCACGATGTTCATCGGGTCCGCCCCCGTCACGTCGCAGGTCAGGTGCGTGCCCACACCGTAGGAGTCCTGCACGCGGCCGGCCACATACTGGTGGATGCGGATGGCCTTGTCGATGTCCAGGCCATTGCTGAAACAGACCTGCTTGGTGGCGGGATCGATCCCCAGGGACTTGTATTTGGCGATGATCTTCTCCGTCTGCTCGAACTCGTCGCCGCTGTCCACGCGCAGGCCCTTATACATCATCGCCATACGCTTGGAGAGATTGGAGAAGAAGACCTCGTCGCCGAAGCAGTCGTAGAGATAGATCCCGTTGTCGCCGTCGTAGACGTCGCTGAACTTCTTCATCACGTTGAAGTTGCACTCGAACACGCCGCTGACGTTCTCCTCGAAGGAGATGAGCTGGTGGGACATCGTGCCCAGCGGCACGCAGTCGTACTTCATCGCCAGATAGACGTTGGACGTGCCGGTGAACTTGCCCGGCCAGTCGCTGCGCGAATCATAGACCTCCTTCATCACGCGCACCACCATGTCGTGGTGGGCGAAACTGAAACGGCGGCGCGTGCCCATGTCGCCGAGCACCAGGCCGGAGGCGAAGATGCGTTCGGTCTTGGCCCTCGCCTTGGCTTCTTCGTGCGCGGCGTCGTAGCGCTCGAAATCCCCGCGCAGGCCGTGCATCAGCTCGGAGATGCAGGACAGGATAGGCATCTCCCACATAATCGCGGAGAACCATTTGCCGCGCACCTTGATGTCCAGGTGCCCTTCCGCGTCCTGGCTGACCGTCACCTCGCCCGGGCGGAAACGGTAACCGCGCAGATAGGTGAAATACCACAGGGGCAGGTAGATGCACTTGCGCTTCATGAATTCGATCTCCTCGTCGGTGATCCGCACCTCGGCCATATGGTCGAGCTGCTCGCGCAGCAGGGCGGCGAAGCCCTCCGGATAGACCTGACGGTTGCGGTCGAAGAAGGTATACTCGACCTCGGCGCGCGGATAGGTTTCCAGGATGTAGTACTGGCAGGTGAAGGTGTAGAGGTCATTGTCGGTGAAATGGGTGATGATGGGTTTCATATTTATTTGATTTCTAATTTCTTGAGAAGCGCATCCGGGTCGGGCTCCCGGCCGCGGAAGCGGCGGTACAGCACGTCTTCGGGTTCGCTCCCGCCCCGGGCGAGGATGTTCTCCCGGAAGGCGGCGGCCGCCTCGCGGCTGAAGATGCCCCTCTCGCGGAAAAGCGAGAAGGCGTCGGCCTCGAGGACTTCAGCCCATTTGTAGGAGTAATAGCCGGCGGAGTAGCCGCCCGAAAAGATGTGCGTGAAAGCCGTGGAGATGCAACTCCCCGGAATGTCGGGAAGCACCGCGCAGCCTGACAGGGCCTGCTCCTCCAATGCCGCGACGCTGGCAGGATCATCCTCCCGCCGCGTGTGCCACGCCAGGTCCAGCAGGCCGAACCGGAGCTGTCGCACCTGATAATAGGCCGCCAGATAGTTTCTCGCTGCGGCGAGCCGCTCCACCAGCGCCTCCGGGATGGGCTCCCCCGTGCGGTAGTGCCGCGCGAAAGTCTGCAGCCAGGCGGGCTCGAAGGCCCAGTTTTCCATCAGCTGCGAGGGCAGTTCCACGAAGTCCCGGGCCACGTTCGTGCCGGTCAGCGAGGGGTAGCGCCCTTCGGCGAGCATCCCGTGTAGGGCGTGCCCGAACTCGTGCAGGAAGGTGGTCAGCTCGTCGTGGGTAAGCAGCGAAGGCGCATCGGGCACGGGTTTGCTGAAATTCGTGACGATGCTCACCCACGGGCGCCGCTGCTCTCCGCCGGGAGCGGAAAGTTCCCGGAAATTGGTCATCCACGCGCCGCCACGTTTGCCCGGCCGGGGGAAAAAGTCGGCGTAGAACAGCGCCAGATGCCGCCCGTCAGCGTCCTGCACGTCATAGACGCGCACGTCGGGATGATAGACCGGCAGGTCCGGCCGCGGCTCGAATCGGAGGCCGTACAGGCGCGTGGCAAGGCCGAACACGGCTTCGATGCAGTCTTCCAGGCGGAAATAGGGCTTGAGTTCCTCTTCGCGGAGTGCGAAATGTTCCGCGCGGTATTTCTCGGCCCAGTAGCTGAAATCCCAGGGCTGCATCTGTGCCTGTCCGTAGCCGTGCTGCCGGGCATACGCGAGAAGCTCCGCCACCTCCCGCCGGGCGGCAGGAAGCGAGGGTACCATCAGGCGGTCCAGCAGTCCCCGGACAGTGCCGATGTCCTTCGCCATACGCTCTTCGAGCACATAGGCGGCCCAGTCGGGATAGCCGAGCAGTTGTGCGATGCGTCGACGCAGATCAGTGATTTTCAGGCAGATATCGCGATTGTCCGAGGGGCCGCCGAGAGCGCGGGCATTGTAGGCCCGCCAGAGCCTTTCACGCAGGTCCGCCCGGGCGCTGAACTTCAGGAAAGGGACGTAGCTGGGGTGCGTGAGATCGAACACCCAGCCGGGGCGGCCTTTTTCGCGCGCCGTCTGCGCGCCCAGTTCCCGCAGATAGTCAGGCAGCCCCTCCAGGTCAGCTTCGTCCGTGACCTCCAGGGTGAAAGCGTTGGTGGCGTCGAGCACGTTCTTGCCGTAGCGAAGCTCCAGCAGCGACAGCTCTTCCTCCAACCGGGCATATTCCGCCTTGTCCTCCGCTCCGAGCAGTGCGCCGCTGCGAACGAACCCCTTATAGCTGTCTTCCAGCAGCTTACGCTGGTCGGGAGCCAGATCCAGCGTGTCCCGCTGCTCCCAGACGGCCCGGATGCGGGCGAAGAGCCGCTCGTTGAGGGAAATGTACAGCTCGTATTCCGTCAGCAGGGGCGAGGCTTCCTCCGCGATCCGCTGCATCACCTCGTCGCTCTCAGCCTCGAGCAGGTTGAAAAAGATGCCGCTGACGCCCTCCAGCGCCGCTCCGGCGAACTCCAGGGCCTCGACGCTGTTCGCAAAGTCCGGCGGCTCGGGATTGGCCGCGATGGCATCCGCCTCGGCCTTGCCTTCTGCGATGGCGGCCCGGAAGGCCGGCAGGTAGTGCTCCGCGCGAAAGAGGTCAAAGCGCGGAGCGCCGAATGGCAGGGACGAAGGAGAGAGCAGCGGATTACGATCCATACTGCAAAATTAACCAATTATTGGGATTAATTGCTTATCTTTGCTTGGTGATGACGAAGGAAATCTATCTGGCAGCCGGCTGCTTCTGGGGAGCCGAACACTATCTCAAGCGCATCCGCGGCGTGGTGAAGACCGAGGCGGGCTATGCCAACGGCAACATCGCCTACCCCACCTACCGCGAAGTGTACACGGACTCGACGGGATACGCCGAGACCGTGCACGTGGTGTATGACCCCGAGCTGCTCGGCCTGGAGCGCCTGCTCCAGATCTATTTCGTCGCCATCGACCCCGTCAGCGTCAACGCCCAGGGCGGCGACGAAGGCACGCGCTACCGCACCGGCATCTATTACAAGGACCCCGCCGACCTGCCCGTCATCCGCAAGGTCTTCGACCGCGTCGCGGGCGAAGTCAAGGCGCCCCTGGCCGTGGAGGTGAAGCCGCTCAAGAATTTCTACCGCGCCGAAGACGAGCACCAGGACTATCTGGACAAGCACCCGCAGGGCTATTGCCACATCTCCCCCGCCCTGATGGAATATGCGCGTACGGCAAACGCGCCGGACAGCGACACGGACTGACCGCCCGCAATGAACCCGGACCGGACATACATTCAGGTTCTCCTGCCGGTCAAACTCCGGTGGGTACCCACCTACCGCGCTCCGGAGCCGCTGGAGAGGGGACGGCGCGTGTGCGTGGAGCTGGGAGGACGGCGCTACGACGGAGTGGTCTGGTGCTCCGCCGTGCAGCCCGACCTGCCGGAAGAACGCATCCAGGACATCGTCTGCGTGCAGGACGAACTGCCCGCCGTGACGGCGGAGGAGCTCCGCTTCTGGGAATTCCTCGCCTCCTACTATCTCTGCACCCTCGGCGAAGTCTATAAGGCTGCATATCCGCTGCTCAAGCAGCGCAGCGAACAGACGGCCGCGGACATCCTTTCGCGCCTGCAGGACCGGCTCAGGAAGCGGGAAGAGGCGCTGGCGCGCCCCCACAGTGAACGCGTCACCGCACGTCTCAACGCCGAGCGGGATGCCCTGCTCGCCGAACTGGCCCTCTGGCAGCGGCGGCAGGATGCTCCCGGGCGCAAGACGCCGCCCGGGAAGCCACTCGTCCTGACAGCTCCCGACCGGCGCGAGGCCTACCTTCCCGCCATAAACGAGATACTCGATGCGGGCCGTCAGGCCCTCCGGGATGCTCCGCGGAATGTTTTCATAGAA
>JAFZBH010000054.1 GCA_017561865.1 Bacteroidales bacterium
CCGGGCACAACCGGTCCCGCTTCGGCTTTTGGTCTTGGCGGCAGCCGTTCCAGCCCACTCCACGCACGGCCCCCGACTGCGCGGGGCCACCGTGCGCAGGCCCTCGCATTCCGCCCCACAGGCTGCCGCGAGGCTTGTTCAAATTTGGCGGGAACGGCGAGGTGCCTCTGGCGTCATTGTGGAGTGGGTAGGTGTTCCTGCCGACGACCTGAGGTCCCCGGCGGGAACACCCATATGCTCCAGAGGGTCTTCTGGAAGGGGTGACTGTTCCCGCCATTTTTCAACAAGGACGTTTATGGGGCTTTATTCCGTATAAATGGGATTAAATCCAGCAGAAATATAAGCTATAAAGCTTTTTCAAAATCAAGGCGCGGGGCAAGATGCCTCTGGCGCCATTGTGACGAGGGTGACCCCGCGCCCTGAGGGCCTCAGGCCGTCACAGAGCGGGGTTATATGGCTCACAGTGCCTTCTGGGGCAGGTCGCCCCGCGCCCTGATTTGCAATAAGGCCGGTTTTGGCCTCCGCTGGCGGAAAAATGGGATAAAACCGGGCAGCGGGGGCGCGGAACTGGCCTATCAAGTCGGCATCAGCCGACCGACGCGGTCCCGTGACTTTGCGCAGCAAAGTTGGCAAGGGACTAGAGCCGCGCAAGGGGTCACAGGGGGCGGCCTAGCCCCCTTCATAGATAGGAGGCGGCGGTGCCGAAGCAGTACAATCAGATTTGGTTTTGTCGGAGAAAGCCCTTATATTTACCAGTCAAATCGTCAGAAATGCCTCACGGTGAAGGATATATCTTGATTTCTGACGCGCTCTTCCGTATTTCGGGGGGGGGGCGATAAAAGGTTTATAATCAACGGATTGAAAAATGATTCGGCGAGCCTGTCAGGGTTTCGCCCCGGGCTGTGTGCATATACGATCAAATCTATAAGCTTATGAAGATCACACAAAACAAAGAACAGTACATCTCGCCGGAGTGCGAGGTGGAAGAAACTGAACTCGAGGGCGTAATCGCCGCGAGTATGCCCGATATTGGAAAGGGTGGAGAATACAGTTGGTAAACATGGAGGAAGGAAGTATGAAAAATTATGGAATGATACTGGCGCTGGCGGCGGGAGTGCTGCTGGTCGCCTCTTGCGGGAAGACGATCGAAGTCCCGCAGCAGACCGGATTCACGCTGACGGCAACGATTGCTAATCCGGCTTCGGAGACGAAGACCACTTACACCGACCCTAACGACGGAACGCTGAGCGTAGGCTGGGCGGCTAGTGAAAAGATGAGCCTGTTGATCTGCGACCCCGCGAGCGGGATAGTAAAGGAATATGATTTGACCAGCAGTGGCTTCGCCGGAGATAAGAATCGGGATTTCAGCACCTCCGGAACAATTGATGCGCTGACCGGAAGCCAGTATTACCTTTGTGTTTATCCTGCCTTGAGTTCGAGTTCAATATTGAAATATGATAATCCAAACAAAAAACTGGTATATAAACCATACGGTAGTGATGGTTATCTCCCGGTGAGCGATGGAGGGGCCATTAACTTGAACAAAACTGATTTGATGATAGGGAAACCAGTAATCACCGGCACCACCGCTTCGGTTCAGTTGGAACGTCAAATCGGTGTGCTGAAGGTTATCTTGAAGGTTCCAACGGAAATGAAAGGTATACAACTGCAATTGGCTGGCCTGCTTGCTCCAAGCACCAGCGGGTTCGTTTCCAAAATGGAATATGATCTGACTACAGCGCCTGCGAGTTTTGCTTCGTCTGATGATTTGGGTGCCAGTATCAGGGCACAGTATAGTGGACCCTTGACCATTCCGGAATCCTGTAAGATCACTATCTATTTCCCGCTTCCGGCAAGTTCCCTGCCTGCTGGCAAGACATATTCGATCCTGCTTGGTAAGAGTTTAGGCGACGGCGCGACTTATGACCTGAAATCAAATGCAGTGGTTGTAGAAACCGGTAAAATGGCTACGCTTTCAATTGACTGTAGCAGTAAAGATGACTGGAGTTTTACAGGAACGTCCTGGTGGTAACAGCCATACTGCATGACTTCCAACAATACAAGCTATGGCATGTATGAAGCGGCGGTGCCGAGGGCAAAAGAGGAGAGGCTGACGCTTGGACAGGAAGCCAAAACATGACCGGAAAGGGCCTGCGCGGCAAAATATGCCGGCAGGCCCTTTTCAAATTTCATGGCCGAAGATGAAGAAGTGGCCATTTAAGGGAGATATTCGTCGATGGCGGCGGCGATGGAGAGGATGGTGGGCTGGAAAAGGACGTTGGAGCCCCTCAGGGGCATCCAGTGTTCTTCGGACAGGATGCCCCGCAGGTATTTTTCCGTATAAAACGTTCCGACGGTGCCGGCATAGACCTGCACGGCGCCCTGGTTGTCAATCTTCATCGCGCGGATGGGGAAACTCTCGGAATACTTCTTCTTGCTGTCATAGACCAGCACGTTCATGTCCTTGCGCTTCCCGTCGTTGTTGATGCAGCTCAGAAAACCTCCCGCCTGCCGGATGTTGTCCCGAATGGCATCGTGGATGGCGTCTCCGGCCTGGCGGTAGGTTTCTGCAAGGTTAATCAGTTCTTGTCTCATCGTTGTTGTTAGGCGATTCGTAGCCTGCGCAAGCGACGGAGTCTTCCAGACGGGCGGCCGGAAATTATTTTTCGGACAGGTTTGCCGAAAAACCAATTTCCGCTCCGCTATCCGTCGCCCGCGCAGTTGGTTTACGGTTGGACGGTGATGGCCGGATGGCCGTCGTCGTTAGCCCTGTAGTGCGGCGCGTAGAGGGATTCGATGACCGGGACGGGGCACTGGAAGGTGCCTTCCTGGGTCACGAAGAACTCCTCCGTGAAGGAAGTCTTCTCCTCCGGATAGCTGTCGAACCAGAACTCCGTGCGGTCGGCGAGCACGCTGCGGTAGCCCTGCGGGCTGAAGGCGACCCAGCCGGTGATGGAGATCGGGCGGCCGAACCAGCCGTAGCGGCCGGAGAGCTGGTCCACGGGCCTGAAGGCCGCGGGACGCGGGGCGGTCAGCCGCACGAAACTGCGGTTCTCCTCGTTCCAGATGGCGTAGGTGGCCGTGACCTTGTCGCCCACGTGCAGGATGTCACCGTCCTGCAGGGGCTTGCCGTCGCGGGTGTAGGTCCGCTGCAGGGTGAAGCCGTTGCCGGTGGCCTTGATCTGCTCGAAGGGCAGGATGGTCTTCGCGGACAGGGCGAGGACCTTGGTCTGCAAGGTCTCCTCGGTGCCGTTCAGCACGGAGTGGATGGCCTGGATGTAGGCCGGGTCGTCCTCCCACTGCTGCGTCTCCTTCTGGACCATGATCCAGAGCCGGATGCCCTCGGCGACCTCGTTGTGGCCGCAGTCGGTCAGCAGGTTGCAGATCAGGGAATGGGCGTAGAGCTCGCTCTCCAGCAGGCCTCTCCACGGCATCACCGCATTGGGATAATACGTCCCGCCGCTGCGGTGCGGCTCGGCGTACTGGAGCAGGGACTCGATGTCCTGGTCCAGCGACTTGGAGAGCCGGGCCTTGGCGAAAAGGGAAATGCCCCAGGAATGGGCCAAGGAGGCGCCTTTCTCGCCCGTGAGCAGGGCGCGGAGCGTCTTCATCCGGCGGGCCTTGGCGAAGACCTGACCGTTGAGGCCACGCACCCGGCCGGGCACCAGATAGGCCTTGGTGTCCTTCTTGAACTCGCGCATCACCTTCCAGGAGATGTGCTTGGGCGAGAAGCTGACCTCCGGGTACAGGGCGCGGACGTGCAGATACTGGTCCGGGCTGATGTAGCCGCACCAGAACGGCATCCCGTCGTCATCCAGATAGGCCTGGTCCAGGAAATGGACCGCGTCGGGAAGGGTCTTGCGGAGCTCCTCCGGGCAGGCTTCGCCCATTTCGGCGAGCCGCTCCAGCAGCACGGCGGTCAGCACCAGGGACGAGTGCATCTTGGGGAACCAGCCGAAGCCGCCGTCCTTGTTGTGGCAGGCGAGGATCTTGCTCACCATGTCGGCGCGCTGCTCGGGCGTGGCGCAGGAGCCGGCCGAGCCGGGCAGCCGGTCGATCAGGAAGTTGGCGTAGAGCGACTCGGACTGGTCGAGCAGGTTCTCGCTCTCGGGCAGGACCTTCTCCGGCACGGCTTCGCGGATCATATCCAGGATGGAAATTTCGCGCATGGCGGCTTCGCTTCCCGGCACGTTGACGAACAGGCCGCGCAGGTAGGTGAGCAGGGCGTCGCGGTCCTGACCGGCGAGCAGCACCGAAGAGTGGGCTTCGGTGATTTCCTGCACGGCCGGACTGACCGGCATTGCGACGAACACGGCGTCGGAGCCGAAGTCGGCGTTGTCGGCGGTGAAGCTGACCAGCATGCCGAGGTCGTCAAGTTTAGGAGCCGAGATTTCGCAGTTGAAGTCGGCTGAGCCGTAGGCGGGCACGCTGAGGTGCATCCCCTTCTCGGAGACTGTGGGCGCGGTCTTGTAGTCCTTCCCGTTCAGGAACTTGACGCCGATGCGTCCGGAGACAGGCTGGCCCTTGCTGTTGGACACGGTCACGCGGCAGACGTAGCGGTCGCCCTCATAGAGGTATTGAGGCTGCACGACGGCCACCTTGACCGGCAGGGTCACCACCATCTCCTTGCGCAGGGTGGCGTTGTTGAAGGCCTTGTCGTGCGCAAAGAGCTGCACGTAATAGGTGGAGAGCTTGTCGGCGGTGGTAAAGTTGAAGGTCACCACGCCGTCCTTGTCGCTTCGCAGGAACGGCTCCCAGGCGATCGTGTTCGCGAAATTCTCGCGCACGGACACCTCGGGTGCCGCCGCCTCTTCCGTTTCAATAGCCATATCGTTGGCCATGGCGGCCGGTGCGGCGTCTTCCATGAGCACCATTTCTTCATCCACCTGCCTGGAAGCCATCATCGCGGTCTCGACGGCGCCGCCGGCAGCCTTGGACAGCATCCTGCCCCGGGTGCGGGTGCTCACGGCATTCCTGTCGTGGGCGAACGACTGGTCGACGCCGAAGGTGGACTTGTAGCTCACGCTGGGCAGGGAACGCCGGTCCGGCGTGACGCTGCGCCAGACATTGCGCTGGATGGTCTCCGTGCTCTTGTCGAAGATGGTGGCCGCCACTTCCACGCCTTCGCCGGTGAGGATGGTGAAGGAGTAGTCGTGGTGGGGGGATGTGGTGTCCAGGAAGCGGCTGAAGCTCAGCGGCAACTGGAAACGGGCCTTCGGCTTGAAGGAACTGACGGCGTATTGATACGCCCGCCCGTCGTGGAACCAGAATACCTTGAGGGTCAGATCCTCGGGATAATCGTTCTTGCGCTCGAAGCGGATGATTTTCAGGGAGCCGTCCTTGGCGAGGCCCCCGGAGAAGGTGACGATGCGCTTGTCCAGCAGGCGGTTGCCCTCGCCGTAGAGTTCGGCTACGACCCAGGCGGGTCCGGTGGTCGTGCCCACCTGCAGGGCGATGCTGCGGCCGTCGTCTTCGATTTCCTTGAAGAAACAACGCACGTTCAGGCCGAGTGCCGTGTCGGTGTCGGAAGCCTTGATGATGTCGAGCGCCTTGCCCTCGACGTATTCCTTTTGGGCGTCGCCGGTGACCGTGGCCTTCGCTTCGACGGTGTAGGCTCCGGAAGGATAGCGGGACAGGTCGAAGTCGATCACCTCGCCGTTCGGGGCCGTGCCGGAGTAGAGGGCGTTGCCTTCGTGCAGGACCGTATACTCGATCTTGAGGCCGGGATGGGTCAGCCGGCTGCCGCGGCCGAGCTGGAAGCGGACGTGGGCGATGCCCTCGCCGAGAATGGCGCCGGAGTTGGAATCATCTACGGGAGTGAACGAGCCTTTCACCTCGTTCATCAGGCTGATGTTCAATGGGATGTCGCGGGAAACCTGCACCGTCTCGGAGAACTCCAGGGTCTCGCCCGTGGCGTCGGTCACGCGGACGGTGACGACCAGGCTGTGCCCGTATTCCCGCGAGCTTTTGTCCGGGAAGCGGATCTTGAAATCGCCCGATGGGGCAAGTTCTACGGGCCCCTCGGTCACCAGGCTGCCATATTCGGTGACCTGATAGGTCGCGGTGGCCGTGCCGAGGTTGTGGCCGGAGTAGCTGCGGATGTTGCCCGCGACTTCAATCAAGTCGCCGGGCAGATAGAATCGGTCGGAAGGCGTCCAGGTCAGGTCGAAGGTCGGCAGGACGAACTCGTCGGCGCGTACCTGGGCGGTGGCGATCGTGCTGTTGCCGGACCTGACCGATATCTTGTACATGCCGCCCTTCTCGCCCTTCTTCAGGACGAAGGCGCCGGCGGCGGTGCCGAATTCGTTGGTGGTCAGCTCTTCCTGGCCGATTTCCTTGCCGGAGGGATCGGTGAGCGTGGCGGTCAGGCGGATGCCGGCGGCGCGGGTGGCGAACTCATAGGTGCCTTCATAGGTCAGGACCTTGTAATGCACCGTCTCGTCGGGCGTGAAGGCGCTGCGGTCCGTCAGGATGAAGGCGTGGTGGATCTTCGGGTTGTCCGTACTGGGGGCTTCGCCTTTCTCAAAGGAGATATTGTGATTACGCGAGCAGCGCAGGCGTCCGTCGATGCGGGTGACAGCCTGGATATGCCAGCCCCAGCCCTTCTTGCTCAACTGCGCGGCGAAGGAATCGGGAAGGTAGGTGAAGCCGTCGATGACCAGGCCTTCGACCTTCTCCACAGGTTTGTCTTCGTCGTCATACAGGGTGATGTCGCAGGTCTTCACCGGCTCGCCGGTGATGAAATCCGCCACGTAGACGCCATATCCGTCCCGGTCGCGCTTGTGTGCGATGGAAAGGGTGTAGTGGTCGTAATCGCTTTCGGTATCGACCTTGCCGCCGGTGCATTTCAGGGTGTAGGTCTTGTCGTCCAGTACGGGAAGGTCAAGATGCAGGGTGTCCCGGAGATAGAAACTGTTCACGGGATTCTGGACCGTGCGGTCGAAGACCTCTTTTTTCCCGTCAAGGATGCGGACGCGCAGCGAGGGGAGGTTGCGCACGACCAGGGTCAGCTTGCCCAGGGAGGCTTCGACGGAAGCTTCCTGTGCGGTCAGCCTTGAGAGAATCTCGCTCCCTTCGTCGCAGCAGTCGGCGACGTCCTTGTCGTCCCCGGAATACCGTTTGCAGTCATCCACGAGGGTCTGGCAGTCGCGGGCCAGATCGCGGTACTGTTCCGACGTCCCCTTGTCCCACCGGAGGTCGTTGTCGCGGAGCATCAGCAGGTAGTCGCGCACGAGCAGGGGGAAGGCCTTGCCGGCGTAGCGCTCGGCCAGTTTGGGCATCTGCTCTCTCACTTTGTCCCGGCCTTCCTGCTGGAGGAGGGTGTATTCGATGAAAGCGTCGAAGGGGTAACGGCCTTCGAAATGCTCCCGGATGGCCTCCTGGACGGAGGTGGTGTATTTGTTCTTGCCGAAAAGGGACCAGAGGACGTATTCATAGTCGTTTGCGAGCCGGGGCACGAGGGCCGTGCCGTAGGAAAAGCCGCACACGTTGCCGTCCCGTTCGTAGAACTCCGGATTGTGTGCGGAGAGCAGTTGCTCCTTGTGGTCCTGCGCATATTTGAGCAGCTGGGGGATCTCCCAGTCGTTGAGATGGTTGTAGAACACGGCGACGGGCTCGCCGAAGGCGTCGATGTCCTTGCTGGCCTGTTCGCGGAGCTCGTCGCGCAGCTTCCAGTTCGAGCTCGAGCGGGCGCTCACGTACTTCCAGCAGGCGTCATAATAGTCCCAGGCAAGGTGCAGGGAGGAGGCTTGTTTCTTGATCTGTTCGAGAATGTCGGCCTGGTCCTTGGGCTTGTCGGCGTCGACGGCCTTTTCATAGGCCGCCCATAGCTTGGTCAGCGTATGGCCGTTGTCGTCCTTGGCACAGGCGGGAAATAAGATATTCATCAGGCTCAAAAGTGTTAGTGTTACCAATCTGACCGTTTTCATATGGCGTTCGTATTAGGGGTCGAAAAGTCCGATGGCCTCTGCTACAACAAAATTGCTGCCACCGATGTATAAGATGCAGTCCGGGGAGAAAAAAGTTGCATCGAGGGCCTGCCGGACTCCCTCGCGGACATCGCCGCAGAGGGTGCAGTCCAGACCCTGCATCGCCTCGGCGAGCTTTTCAACGCCCAAGGCCCGCTCGCCGCGGGGAGCGACCAGGAACCAGCGTGCCCGTTGCGGCATCAGCGGGCGGATGGCGGCGAGGTCCTTGTCGGCCATGATGCCGAAGACGATAAGAAGCGGGCGGCCGCTCTGCTCGAGGCGCCGGAAGTTGTGCGCGAGGGCGGCGGGATTGTGCCCGATGTCGCAGATGACTTCGGGCTTCTCGCGCAGGCGCTCCCAGCG
>JAFZBH010000055.1 GCA_017561865.1 Bacteroidales bacterium
CAGCGGGACGGGACGCCTCCGCTGATGCGGAGGACTCCCCGGCGGCCGGAGCGACTGCCGGAGCAGTGATATCCGTCACGGCTCCGGCAGGTTCGCCGGCCTGTGCAAGCGCCTGGGCTTGCTCCTGGTTATGAATAATGGTTGGAATTGAGGTGTCGCGAGTACCGGAGAAGAAGACGCCCGCGGCGATGGCGGCAGCGGCTGCCAGGCTCATCCCGGCCCACTTCATCCAGCCCCAGGGGCTGACGGCAGGCGCGGAGGCGGCGTCCAGACGCGAGGACACACCTTTCCAGACGCGGCGTGACGGCTTCACTTCCGCGTCTGCGAGCATCGACCGCAACTGCCGGTCGAATTCGTCGTAATGGTTATCCTGCATCTTAATACTTCTCTTTGATCTTTGATTGCAACAACACGCGGGCCCGCTGCAACTGGGAGCGGGACGTGGTCTCGGAAATGCCCAGCGCTTCGGCGATCTCCTTGTGCGAATATCCTTCGATCACATACATGTTGAAGACCGTCCGGAAGCCCGGCGGGAGGGAGGCGATCAGGGCCAGCAGGTCGTTGTACGAGATCCGCTGGATGGCGGACGGGTCGTCGCTGGTGATGTTCCACGCGGCGTCCACGTCTTCCGAGTTCTTGAGGGCATCCTTCTTCCTGAGACTCATCAGCGCAGTGTTCACAAAGATCTTGCGGGCCCAGCCTTCGAAGGAGCCTTCTCCCGAATAGCTGTCCAGTTTGGAAAACAAGGTCACGAAACCATCCTGAAGGATATCCTCCGCGGCGTCCCTTTCGCCCATATATCGCAGGCAAACTGCGAACATCTTGGCTGAAAGGAGGTCGTAGATGGCTTTCTGGCAGCGGCGTTCGCCGCGTCTCGCGCCCTCGATCCATTCTGCTTCCCGAGTGTTAAGATGCGCCTTATTGGTGAAAAGTTGCATCCTGCAGCCCGAAAAATTAATTACTGCGAAAATAGCCAATTTTTCTCACAAAAAATACATAATTTTGTTCCCCGTATGCGCAAGCTTCTCCTATACACGGTCCTGGTCCTGGTATGCTGCCCGCTCCGCGCGCAGGTGAATCCGGACGACGATCTGTTCCTGCTCGCGACCGCCGCCTATGCGGAAGGGCAGACCGCGCAGGCGAAGGAGCTTTTCGCCCAGCTGCACGCGCAGGACCCCGCCGACGATGCCGTCAATTATTATCTGGGCCTGTGCGAAATGGCCGGCCGGGAGCTGGACGCGGCCGAGGAGCATCTTACCTCCGCCGTGCAGGCGGACTCCACCAATATCTGGTACGTCTATGCGCTGGCGTCGCTCTACGACGCCAAAGGGAATCAGGTCCGCGCCGGCGAGTATGTCGAGAAGCTGGTCAAGATGAACCCATCGACGTACAACAGCCCGAACACGCTGTCGATGGTGGCCGACTCCAAGGTGGCCGCCGGACAGGATTCCGTGGCACTGCAGTACTATAAGCAGGCCCTGCTGCTGGATCCCGAATACGCTCCGGCGCAGTTCGGCCGGACGGAGGTTCTGCGCCGGTCGGGAAACTTCCCGGCTTTCTTCGTCTCGCTGGAGGAACTGATCCGCAACGAGGACGTGCGGCCGGAGATGAAGAGCAACTACCTGACGGTGCTGATGGACAACATCGACTCCCCGTTCTACTGGGTCTGGGGCGACACCATCAACCGCTTGGTCGACCTGGACCGGGAGATGAATCCGGACGACTATGACATCCAGCTGCTCAAGCTCCGGATGTGCTACATCAAGCAGGACTGGGAGTCCGTGCTGGACCAGTGCGACGTGCTCGCCGACCTGTCCCGCAGGCAGGGCAATGACGAGCATCTCGCGGAGGCGCTTTCGATTGCCGGAGACGTGTGGTACCAGCAGCTGGAGAACAAAAAGAAGGCTTACGAGACCTACGAGGAGGCCCTCAAGGCCGATCCGGACCGCACCTCCGTGCTCAACAACTACGCGTACTACCTGTCCCTGGAGGGCCGCAAGCTCCGCAAGGCGCTCAAGATGAGCCGCCGGACCGTGGAGCTGGAGCCGGACAACGCCACCTATCTCGACACCTACGGGTGGCTGCTCTTCCTGCTCCACAAGCCCGAGGAGGCGAAGCCGTATTTCAAGCACGCGATGCTGTACGGCGGCCGTGACAGCGCCGTGGTGCTGGAGCATTATGCCAAGGTCCTGGAAGCCCTCGGCGAGACCGACCTGGCTTCCTATTATATGTCCCTTTCCGAACAGAAGAACAAATGACGCGGAGGCTGCGCATAGGGGTGGTCCTGCTCACCGTCCTGCTCACCGGAGCCGTCACGCTCCGTTCCCAGGACACGTCCTCGCAGGAGTCCCGCCGTGCGGCGCTCCGCAAGGAGATCGCCCAGTTGGAGCAGCAGCTCAAGGAGAATCAGGCCCAGAGCAACAATGCCCTGGGTGAACTGAAACTCGTGCGCAAGCAGGTGGCCATCCGGCGCGAACTCCTGTCCGAGAGCGACCTGCTGATCCGGCAGCTGGCCGACACGATCGCCGTCCGGCAGGCGGAAGCCGACCGGCTCCGGGACCGCGTGGATACCCTGGAGGGCTACTACCGCCGCCTGATCCGCAGCGCCTACAAGAACCGCGACGCGCGGATGTGGTATTCATATCTGCTGTCCAGCAAGGACCTGGGCCAGGCTTCCCGGCGCTTTGTCTATCTGCGCGACCTTTCCGGTACGATGAACACGCAGGCCCGCCGCCTGAACCAGATGCGCGAGCGTCTGCAGGACGAGCTCGACACCCTCTCCGCGCTGCGCTCGGAGGCGGAAGCCGTCAAGGCGGCACGCCAGCAGGAGCTGAAGGACCTTCAGGCAGAAGAAAAGCGCAACGACCGCGTCGTGGCCAATCTTCAGAAGGACAAGAGCCGCTACCAGAAGCAGCTCACCACCAAGCGCAAGCAGGTGGAGGCGCTGAACCGCGAGATCGAGCGCATCATCGCGCAGGCTGTCGAAGAGGCCCGCAAGAAAGAGGAGGCCGCCCGGAAGAACAATAACAAGAACACCACGACGTCCGACGCACCCAAACCTGAGGACGTCAAGCTGTCCGGCGAGTTCGCCGCCAACAAGGGCAAACTCCCCTGGCCGGCCGACGGGCCGGTGGTGGAATCCTTCGGCAAGCACAACCATCCGGTCTACACGACGGTGGTGATGCCGGCCAACAATGGCGTCAACATCGGGCTGTCGGCCCGTTCGGAAGTTAAGGCCGTCTTTGACGGCGAGGTGAAACGCATCATCGTGATGCCCGGCTACGGCCGTTGCGTGCTGGTCCAGCACGGCAGTTATTTCACATTCTACTGCAAGCTGGGCGACGTGGCCGTCAAGTCCGGCGACAAAGTCACGACCGGCCAGACGCTGGGCCGCATCGACACGATCGACGGCCAGACCGAGCTCCATTTCGAGGTCTGGAAGGAAAAGACTCCGGAGAATCCCGAACTCTGGCTCCGCAAGAAATAAAAAGGAAAGGCGCCCCGCTCGGGGGCGCCTTTCTTATGGGATTGAGGTGAGTCTTACAGGTTCGGGTTGACCTGTTTCCACTCGGAGACGGGCGGGATGATGCCGAGCTCGATGATCTCGTCGCGCATCTCGCAGAGGTGCACGTAGGAGGCCTTGAGGTCGGCGAGTTCTTCGGCGGTGCCGACCGGGTCGGTGAAGTGGACGCCGTCCGCGTCGATGACGCTCGGCATAGCCATCATCACGTTCTGGTAGTCCTTGTTGTCGACATAGCAGCCGGCGGGCAGGAGGAACTTCTCTCCGCCCATCGCGGCCTCGATCATCTTGACGGCGTTGTAAGCCGGGCTCTGGAAGGAGCTGCGCCCGCGGAGCTTGATGATGTTGGAACCGCCCTGGACGGTGTTGCGCTTGATCCTCTTCCACTGCTCGGGCGTGACGTTCATTTCGGAGAGGGGCTTGCCGTCAATCAGGGCCCGCGAGGCGAATACGGCCATCGCTTCGCCGTGACCGCCGTAGGTGTGCGCACCCGTGACCTTGCACTGCTGCACGCCGAACTCCTGCGAAAGCGCCTCCTGGAGGCGGGTGGTGTCAAGGGCGGCGAGGGTGGAGATGCACTCGGGCTTGATGCCGGAGTGGAGCAGAACTACCAGACCGGTCAGGTCGGCAGGGTTGAAGACGACGACGATATGCTTGACGTCCGGGCAGAACTCCTTGACATATTTGCCGAATTCTTCGGCGATCTGGCAGTTGCCCCGGAGCAGGTCCTCACGCGTCATACCTTCCTTACGGGGGGCACCGCCGGAGGAGATGATGAACTTGGCGTCCTTGTATGCGACGGCCGGATCGGTCGTCCAGGAGACGTTGGCTCCGTCGAAGGCGCAATGGTCGATTTCGGCCACGACGCCGCGAAGACCGGGTTCATAGACATCATACAGGCATATGTTCGGGGTGAGCTTCAGCATCAATGCCGTCTGGGCCATATTGGAGCCGATCATACCTGCGGCACCCACGATGACCAATTTCTCATTGGATAGATACTCCATATCGGATGGATTAAAATGACGACTTTCAAAAAAACACGCAAATATACAAAAATTCATTATCTTTGCGATGTTATAAATTATTTATGGCCCTATATCTCATCAAAGACCTTGACGACGACTACCACTCGCGGGTGGGTGTCTGGCAGATAACCGAGTCCGAGGAAGAGCTTCGCGCGCTCGCATCCGTACCCTCCGACGAAATGGAGGAAATCTCATACATAAGAAGTGAATCCCTGCGCAAGCAGAAACTGGCCGTCCGGGCCCTGCTGGACGCCATGTTCGAAGAGAAGGTGTATCTGAGCCACCACGACAACGGCAAGCCCTACATCGAGAATTCAGCCATCAACATCAGCATCACCCATACCAACCGCTACGTCGCCGTCATCCTCAATCCGACCGACGAGGTGGGCATCGACTGCGAATCGCTCGACCGCGATTTCTCGGCCGTCAAGAAGAAAGCCCTGTCCGAGGACGAGATCGAAGAGGTGGAGGAAATCGACGAAGACCAGCGCAACGAGCAGCTCGCCATCTACTGGTGCGCCAAGGAAGCGGTCTACAAGATGCTTTCGCTGTACAAGGTGGACTTTGCCGAACAGATCGAGATCGAGGATTTCCGGATGCGCGGCGAAGGGGAGTTGGACGCCACCTTCACCGACAAGGACGGTTTTGAGGAGGAATACAGTCTCCAATATATCACCTTCGACCGGCACGTTCTCGTCTGGGTCGTCGACGAATAAAAGAAGTCGGGGTGATGTGACTCGAACACACGACCCTCTGCTCCCAAAGCAGATGCGCTAGCCAACTGCGCCACACCCCGGATTTCCCTGCAAAGTTACGCCGTCATAGCGAAAAAACAAAATGATCATCGAAGCCCGTGGCATCCACAAGCGTTTCGGGACCCTGGAAGTCCTGAAGGGCATTGATTTCGACGCCGCGCCGGGCGAGATCGTCTCCATCGTGGGCGCTTCCGGCGCCGGCAAGTCCACCCTGCTGCAGATTCTCGGCACCCTGTCTACGCCGGACGCCGGGAGCCTGACGATCGAGGGGGAGGATGTCTTGAGGCTGAAAGGGGAGAGGCTGGCTGCCTTCCGCGGACGGCGCATCGGTTTCGTCTTCCAGGCACATCACCTGCTTCCGGAGTTCTCCGCTGAGGAGAATGTGCTGATCCCGGCGCTGATCGCCGGCTCTCCGATGAAGGAGGCGCGCGCGAAGGCCGTGCGGCTGCTCGGCGAAGTCGGTCTGTCGGACCGCCTGGACCACAAGCCGTCCGAGCTCTCCGGAGGCGAGCAGCAGCGCGTCGCCATCGCCCGGGCCCTGGTGAACGACCCAGCCGTGCTGTTTGCTGACGAGCCGACCGGGAACCTGGATTCCGCGACCAAACAGGAGATCCATCGCCTGCTCTTCGACCTGCGTGAACGCCTGGGGCAGACCATCGTGATCGTGACGCACGATCCCGAGCTGGCCGCACTCTGCGACCGGACCCTGACGATGAAGGACGGGCTGTTCGTTTAGGGAATTATCGTTATCTTTGCCTAATCCAAAATCATCCGAAATGAAACTGCTAGATGGACTTGTACTGCGCCCGCTCGGATCGGATTTCTTCGTCACGGGAGAAGGGCTCTCGCGCATCGATTTCAGCAAACTGGTGTCGATGAACGCGACGGCCGCCTATCTGTGGAAAGAGGTCCAGGACCGGGATTTCACCCTGGAAGACCTGGTGGAAAAACTTACCGGCCGGTATGACGTCGACGCCGAAACCGCCCGCGCGGATGCGCAGAAACTGCTGGATTCCTGGCGCGATGCCGGACTGATCGTAGAATGACGGTCGAACAGACATATCTGGCCCTGCTGCGCTCCGCCCTGTGGGGCACGGATATGCCTGCCGTCGGCGAACTGCAGGAGGCCCTGGACCTGGCCGACCGCCAGAAGACACGGGGTCTCGTCTACGATGCGCTGCTGCGCGGCGGCGCCGCGCTCCCCCCGGAGACCGCCGCCCGGATGCAGGAACTGCTCTATCTAAACCTCAATACGCACCGCCTGCTGAATACGGCCGTCGCCCGCAGCGTAGCCGCCCTGCAGGCAGCGGAGATTCCCTGCGTACTGCTCAAAGGCCAGGGCGTGGCCAGGTATTACCCCAACCCCCAGCTGCGCGAGTGCGGCGATGTCGACCTGTATATCGGCCCGCAGCGGCTGGAGGAGGCCGTACGCGTCGTCTCTCCCCTGGCGGACCGGGTTGCAGACAAAGCCAAAGGCCTGCACTGGAAGCTTTGGATCGGCAAGGCGGAAATCGAACTGCACGACCGTTCGATGTCGCCCTGTTCACACCGCCAGGCCCGCCTGTACCGGACGCTCGAAGAAGAAGGCCTACGCCGCGGCCTGGTGAGTCAGGACTTCTCCGACGTGAGCGTGGACACGCCGGAAGATACCTTCAACGCGTTCTACCTCTTCTACCACGCCTGGAATCATTTCACCAGCGGGGGGATCGGATTCCGCCAGCTGTGCGACTGGATCCAGCTGCTTCACGCCCGGCAGGACCACATCGACCGCGAACGTCTGCGCGCCATCCTGGACGGTATGGGATTGACGGGCCCCTGGCGACTCTTCGGTTGCATCGCCGTCCGCGACCTCGGACTGCCGCGCGAAGAATTCCCCTTCTACGACGACTCCCGCCCCCGGGCATACAGCCGCGTCCTGCGGCTGATCCTCTCGGAGGGCAATTTCGGCCTGAACCGCAAATCCCGCGTCCGGAAGCCAAAAAGCTACCTCGGCAACAAGATATATTACTTCTTCCGGCACGGCCGGCGCTTCTTCCAGATACTGCCCATCGCCCCCCGGGAAGCCTTCAATACTTTCCGCGCGGCATTGTCCGGCGCTATCAGCAATACAATCCAAGATCTCTCCAAACGATGATACCCATCCGTCAAGTACTCCAGGGCCTGCGGTCGATGGTCCGTCCCGTGCGGGGACGGATCCTGCTCAGCGTACTCATCGGCATCGTCCGCATCGCCGCCTCCTTGGGATTCGTCTGGATCTGCAAGCGGCTCGTGGACATCGCCACCGGCGAGCTGGACGCCCCGCTCGGCCTGCACATAGGCATCATGCTGGGCATCATGCTGCTCCAGCTCGTCTGTTCCGTCGCCGCGTCGGCCTGGGAAGGATACAACAGCGCCCGCACCGGCAACGACCTGCGCGCAGACACCTTCTCGCGCGTGCTTTGCAGTTCCTGGACGGGTCGGGAGACCTACCGCAGCGGTGACGCCGTCAACCGGCTTGAGGAGGACGTGCGGGTCGTCACGGAGCTCATCTGTTCGCGCCTGCCCGACGTGGTCATCACGCTGCTCCAGCTCGTCGCCGCTTCCGTCTATCTGCTGCTGATGACGCCGAACCTGCTCTGGGTCCTGTTGATCCTGATGTTCGCAGCCGTCGCGGGCTCCCGGATGTTTTTCCGCAAGCTTCGCGCGCTGACCGAGCGTATCCGGAAGCAGGAGGCCGAAGTCCAGCAGCTGATGCAGGAGAATCTGCAGAAGCGCCTGGTCGTGCTGACCCTGATCGGCGCCGAGCGCGTGCTGACCCGCCTGGGCGTCCTCCAGAAGGACGTGCTGGGCCGGACGGTGGTGCGCCTCAAATACAACGCCGTGGCCCGCGGCTTCATGATCTTCGGTTTCCTGGGAGGCTATGCCGCCGCCTTCCTCTGGGGCGTGCTGGGTATCAAGAGCGGGGCCGTGACTTTCGGTATGATGACCGCCTTCCTGCAACTCGTGGGGCAGGTCCAGCGCCCGATCGCCGAACTGGCCCGGCAGGTGCCCGCCTTCATCCACGCCTCCACCTCGGTGGAGCGGCTCCTCGATCTGAAGGCCCTGGAGCAGGAGCCGGAAGAGACGCCCGTCCGCCTGGACGGCGCCCCCGGCATCCGCTGCGCGGACGTCACCTTTGCCTATCCCGAGCGGCCTGAAGCCGTGTTGGAAGGATTCAGCCACGATTTCACTCCCGGATCGGTGACCGTCGTGATGGGACCCACCGGGGCCGGCAAGAGCACCCTCAGCCGCCTGGTCCTGGGCCTGCTGAAGCCATCCGCGGGCTGTGTCGAACTCTATGGCGAAGCCGGCAGTTTCCCTGCCGGACCCGCCGTCCGCGGCAACTGCCTTTTCGTCCCGCAGGGCAATTCCCTGCTCAGCGGCACGATACGCGAGAATCTGCTGCTCGCACGGCCGGATGCCTCGGAAGAGGACCTGCGCGAGGCCCTGCACACGGCCGTGGCCGACTTCGTGTATGAACTTCCGGACGCGCTTGACACCCTTTGCGGCGAGGCGGGCAGCGGCCTGAGTGAAGGCCAGTGCCAGCGCATCGCCATCGCCCGCGCCCTGCTGCGACAGGGCGGCATCCTGATTCTCGACGAAGCGACTTCCGCCCTCGACGCGCAGACGGAAGAGCTCCTGCTGGAGAGGCTCTATGCCCGTTTCCACGGGAGCAAGACCCTGATTTTCATCTCCCACCGCGAAGCCGTCACCGCCCGCGCGGACAGTATCCTGCGCATCTAAGCGATGGAATGGCTGCAGAGTCTGGGCCTGCTGGGCCTGTTTCTGGGAAGCGCGCTGGCCGCGTCCATCTTCCCTTTCAGTTCGGACGCCCTCTACATCGCCATCCTGGCCGCCACCAAGGAGCCCGTGGGCTGCCTGGTGGCCGGGACGATGGGCAGCTGGGTAGGAAGCCTGTTCACCTACTGGCTGGGCTGGCTGGGCAAATGGGAATGGATCGAAAAATGGCTCAAGGTCAGCCACGAAAAACTCGAGAAGCACCAGCGGTCCGTGCAGAAATACGGAGCCTGGCTTGCCCTGCTTAGCGGCATCCCCATCATCGGGGACATCCTCGTGCTGGCCCTCGGCTTCTACAGGACCTCCCCGGGCTGGACCTTCGTCCTGCTGCTGGTCGGAAAACTGGCCCGGTTCCTGATCTGGAACCTGGTGGTGGGACTGTTCTAGATATACACGATGATATAGTAGAGCATCACCGCGGAGGAGATGAGCTTGATGCCGGTGCCGGACAGGAAGCCCAGGAAGGCGCCGAGCGAAGACTTGAGCGAGGCGCCTGCGCCCTTGCCCGCCAGCAGGAACTCCGCCAGGAAGGCGGCCAGCAGCGACGTTACGATCATCCCGAAGGGCAGCGGGAAGATGAGTCCGGCGAACAGGCCGATGATGGCTCCCCAGGAAGCATACTTGCTCCCGCCGGTGAGCTTGGTGAACCAGGCCGGGACGATGTAGTCCAGCACCGTCACCACGACGGTGACTGCAAGCAGCACGAGCAGCAGCGTCAGCGACATCTTCTCCCCGGCGCCGTTGGTCCCGCCGAAGAAATACATGAGCAGGATGCCCACCCAGCTCAGAGGGGGTCCGGGCAGCCCCGGAACCACGCTGCCGATGATGCCCACGACCCCGAGGATCACGGCGATGACGATGAAGACGGTATTCATACGGCTCAAAGATACGATTTTCGTTGCAAATGCGCGGATTTTTGCACAAATTTGCAACAGAAAGGCAACCCTAAAATCCACATATTATGAGCGAAGAACCCAAAAAGAAACCGATGGACCTCAACGGAGACGGCAAAGTGACCCTCGATGAGGCCAAGGAGTATGCCAAGATCAAAGCCGAAGAACTGAAAAGCAAGGCCAAGGTAAAAGCGGCCGAACTGAAGGAAGAGGCCGCCGAGGTGGCCCAGAAGGCCAAGGTCAAGGCCGCCGAGATCGGCGGCGAGGTCAAGGACCTGTACGCCGACGCCAAGGACAAGATCCAGAAGAAGAAAGAAGAGAAGACCGCGTAAGACGGCAGCGGCCGCCCCGATCCGGG
>JAFZBH010000056.1 GCA_017561865.1 Bacteroidales bacterium
CCGCAACTCGGGCGCCCTGGCCGTCGTGGAAGGTGCCGGGGACCATTGCTGCGAATATATGACGGGCGGGCGCGTGGTCGTGCTGGGCCCCGTGGGCCGCAACTTCGCCGCGGGTATGTCCGGGGGCGTGGCCTACGTCTACGACCCGACCCACGTGTTCGATTACTACTGCAACCTCGATATGGTCGAAATCACGCTCGTCGACGACAAGCTGGACCGTCGGGAGTTGCACGAACTGGTCCGCCAGCATTACCTCTATACCGGGTCCGGCCTGGCGCGTACGCTGCTGGACGACTGGTCCCGCTCCGTGGATGATTTCATCAAGGTCACGCCGATCGAATACAAGCACGTTCTCGAGCAGGAGCGCCTGCGCAGCCTGGCTGAGAAAGTGCAGCACCTGCAGATCCAATACTGACGCCTTATGGGAGATTACAAAGCTTTTCTGACGATACCCCGCAAGGAGGCCGGTTACCGGCCGGTGCGTGACCGCATCCAGGATTTCGGGGAAGTGGAGCAGACGCTCAACGAAGGCGACCGCCGCCAGCAGGCGTCGCGCTGTATGGACTGCGGCGTGCCTTTCTGCAACTGGGCCTGCCCCCTGGGGAACCGCCCGCCGGAGTGGAACGACGCCGCCTTCAAAGGGGATTTCGAGCTGGCCTACCGGCTGCTGAGCGCCACCAACGACTTTCCGGAGTTCACCGGACGCGTGTGTCCGGCGCTCTGTGAGAAGGCCTGCGTGTTGAACCTGACCCTGCACGAGCCCACGACCAACCGGGAGAACGAGGCGGCGATTACTGAGATCGCCTGGCGCGAGAATTTCGTCCGGCCCGTGACTCCGGAGCGCAACGGCCGCAAGGTGGCCGTGGTCGGTGCGGGTCCTGCGGGGCTTGCCGCCGCGAACCGCCTCAACCGGATGGGTTACGCCGTGACGGTCTTCGAGAAGAACGAGAAGGCCGGCGGACTGCTGCGTTTCGGCATCCCGAATTTCAAACTCAACAAGAAGGTCATCGACCGCCGCATCGCCCTGATGGAAGAGGAAGGAATCGTCTTCCGTTATGGCCAGAGCGTGGCTCCGGATGCGCTCCCGAAGGGATTCGACGCCTATGTCATCGCCACCGGCACACCGACTGCACGCGACCTGAATGTGCCCGGCCGGGAGCTGAAGGGGGTGTATTTCGCCCTGGACCTGCTCGCGCAGCAGAACCGCGTCCTGTACGGCGCGGAGGTGGACCCCGGGCAGAGAGTGACCTGCAAGGGCAAGGACGTGTTGGTGATCGGCGGCGGTGACACCGGTTCCGACTGCATCGGCACGGCGCACCGCCAGGGCTGCAAGTCCGTGATGCAGATCGAGATCCTGCCCAAACCGCCCGAGGGGCCGGACGACCCGGCGAATCCCTGGCCGCTCTGGCCGCGCACGCTCAAGACGTCCTCTTCGCACGAGGAAGGTTGCGAGCGGCGCTGGAACATCAATACGCTCCGCTTCCTGGGGGAGAACGGGCGTCTGACCGGGGTGGAGATCCAGCCCATTGACTGGGAGCCCGCTCCGGACGGAGGCCGTCCGAAGATGGTCCCGGCCGGGGAGCCGGAAGTGGTCAAGGCGGACATCGTCCTGCTGGCGATGGGCTTCCTCAAGCCGCAGCTGCCCGAGGTGGGGGAGAACGTCTTCTTCGCCGGCGACGTGCAGAGCGGCGCTTCGCTCGTCGTGCGCGCGATGGCTTCCGGCCACGCGGCCGCCGGGGCCCTGGATGAATATTGCAAAAAACTGAAGAGATAATGAATACCAAGTACATCTTCATCACCGGCGGCGTGGTTTCCTCTCTGGGGAAAGGAATCATCTCCGCCAGTCTCGGCAAGCTACTGCAGGCGCGCGGCTTCAAGGTCACCATCCAGAAGTTCGATCCTTACATCAACATCGATCCCGGCACCCTCAACCCCTATGAGCACGGCGAGTGCTACGTCACCGCGGACGGGATGGAGACCGACCTGGATCTGGGTCATTATGAGCGTTTTACGGGAATACATACCACGCGTGAGAACTCCATCACCACGGGCCGTATCTACAAGACGGTCATCGACCGCGAACGCCACGGCGACTACCTGGGGAAGACCATCCAGGTGGTGCCCCACATCACCGACGAGATTAAGCGCCGGATGCTGCGCAGTGATGTGAAGGGGGAGGACCTGGATTTCGTGATCACGGAGGTGGGCGGCACCATCGGCGACATCGAGAGCGCCCCCTTTATGGAAGCCATCCGCCAGCTGCGCTGGCAGCTGGGCCGCGACGCCGTGTGCGTGCACTTGACCTATGTGCCCTATCTGAAGGCCGCCGGAGAGCTGAAGACCAAGCCCACGCAGCACTCCGTCAAGGAACTGCAGGGGATGGGAATCCAGCCGGACATCCTCGTGCTCCGCACGGAAAAGCATCTCGACGACGCTCTGCGGATGAAGGTCGCTTCGTTCTGCAACGTGGACCTGGAGTGCGTGGTGCAGAGCGAGGACCTGCCGAGCATCTACGAGGTGCCGGTGAACATGCAGCGCCAGGGGCTCGATGCCGCGATTCTTCGCAAGATCGGGATCCCCGTGGGGGAGACGCCCGCGATGAAGTCCTGGCACGACTTCCTGGACAAGCAGCGCAGCGCCAAGCGCGAGGTGCACGTGGCCCTCGTGGGCAAGTATGACCTGCAGGATGCGTACAAGAGCATCCGGGAGAGCCTGAACCTGGCCGGCATCTACGACGAGGTGAAGGTGAAGATCCATTTTGTGGGCAGCCAGGGGATCACGCGGGAGAACGTCTCGGAGCAGCTCGCCGGGATGGCGGGGATCGTAATCTGCCCGGGCTTCGGCCAGCGGGGCATCCCCGGAAAAATCATCGCCGCGGAGTACGCCCGTACGCACGACATTCCCTGTTTCGGCATCTGCCTTGGCATGCAGATGATGGTGATCGAGTTCGCCCGGGACGTCCTTAATCTGGAGGACGCCGACAGCAGCGAGATGAATCCCGAGACGCCGCACAATGTGATCGACCTGATGGAGGAGCAGAAGAACATCACCCAGATGGGCGGCACGATGCGGCTCGGGGAGTATCCCTGCGAGCTCCGCGCGGGCAGCCGGGCGCTGGAGGCGTACGGCACGTCTTCCGTGCGGGAGCGTCACCGCCACCGTTACGAATTCAACAATCATTATCGGGAAGCGTATGAGAAGGCGGGGATGAAGTGTGTGGGTGTGAATCCGGAGGCCGACCTGGTCGAAGTCGTGGAGATCCCGACGCTGCGCTGGTACATCGGCACGCAGTTCCATCCGGAGTATAGTTCCACCGTCCTGCATCCGCATCCTCTGTTCGTGAGTTTCGTCAAGGCCTGTATTCTTCAAGCCTCGGATCTGGCTCGACAGTAATGGCGGCAGCGGCGGCAACTGTTCCGGCAGGGCGAAAAAAAACCTCGCTTCGCTCGGAAAGCCCTGCCGGAACAGTTCCGACCGCCTGCCGGCCGGTACTGAAACGAAAACCAGATAGTTCTTTAAATATTTGATTTATAGTTGCTTGCAAATTAGTGATAGTTTGCTCGTAAGGGGGATATTTTGCTTTTTTCAAATAATAGCCTGCCTTACAAGCGACCGTTTTCCCGGGCTAGGGTCGCGAAGCGACAGGGAGCGGTAAGGCAGGCTATTATTGAAAAAAACGGTTAAAACAAATAGTTAGTAGTATGAAAAAGATTGAAGCGATCGTCCGCAAGACGAAGTTTGAGGAGGTCAAGGAGGCCTTGCTCGGTGCAGACATCAACTGGTTCGAGTACCATAACGTGCACGGTATCGGCCAGAGCCGCGAGGAGCGCATCTACCGTGGCGTCCAGTATTCCACGGACGTGATCGAGCGCGTGGCGCTGACCATCGTCTGCCGCGACCAGTTCGTGGACCCGACCGTGAAGGTCATCCTCGAGACGGCCTCGACGGGCGAGATCGGAGACGGGCGTATTTTCATCAGCGACGTGATCGACACCTGGTCCATCCGCACCGGCGAACACGGTGACACGGTATTACGTGATAAAAAGTAGGTAATTGTTTTCAAAAGAATTGGATACAATATGGAAGATATAGCTGTTTCCCTCGATACTGTATGGATGTTGTTGGCCGCGATGCTGGTTTTCTTCATGCAACCGGGCTTCGCGCTGTGCGAGGCGGGATTCACCCGCAGCAAGAACACGGCGAACATCCTGATGAAGAATTTCGTGGACTTTATGTTCGGCTCCCTGCTGTTCTGGCTGGTCGGTTTCGGCTTTATGTTCGGCAGCGACGGCGCCGGCTTCATCGGCGCCCCCAACTGGGGTGACCTGTCCTTCTACAAGAGCGACCTTCCCGTGGAGGGTTTCCTGATCTTCGAGACCGTCTTCTGCGCCACCTCCGCCACCATCGTGAGCGGCGCGATGGCCGAGCGGACCAAGTTCTCGATGTACCTGGTTTACAGTGCATTCATCTCGCTGTTCATCTACCCGGTCGAGGGCCACTGGACCTGGGGAGGCGGCTGGCTGAGCGAGCTCGGTTTCCACGATTTCGCCGGTTCGGCGATCGTCCACAGCGTGGGCGGCGTGCTGGCGCTGATCGGCGCGATCGCGCTTGGTCCCCGGCTTGGCAAGTACGCCCCGGACGGCAAGAGCCGCGCCATTCCCGGCCACAACCTGACGATGGCCGCCCTCGGCGTCTTCATCCTCTGGATGGGCTGGTTCGGATTCAATCCGGGTTCGCAGCTGGCCGCTTCCGGCGAGGTGAACCGCACGGCCATCTCGCACGTTTTCCTGACCACCAACCTGGCGGCTGCCGCCGGCGGCGTGGCGACGATGTTCCTGACCTGGATCAAGTATGGCAAGCCGTCGCTCTCCCTGATGCTCAACGGCATCCTGGCCGGTCTGGTCGGAATCACGGCAGGCTGTGACCTGGTATCTCCGCTCGGCGCGGTCGTCATCGGCCTCATCTGCGGCACCGTGCTGGTCTTCGCCATCGAGTTTATCGACCGCAGACTGCATATCGACGATCCGGTGGGCGCCTCCAGCGTACACGGCGTCTGCGGCATCCTCGGCACGCTGCTGACGGGCCTGCTGGCCACGGACGGCGGCGTCTTCTACGGCGGCGGCTGGCATTTCTTCGGCATCCAGTGCCTCGGCATCCTGGTCATCGACCTCTGGGCGGCCGCGACCGGCTTCCTGCTCTTCTTCGGCATCAAGAAGCTCCACGGTCTGCGTGTCGGCAAGCGCGTCGAAGAGGAGGGGCTTGACATCTACGAACACGGAGAGAGTTGCTATAACTAACAGATTATGTGTGGAATTGTCGGTATATTCAATGTCCGGGAGCAGTCTGACACCTTGCGCCGGAGGGCCCTGGAGATGAGCCGCCGGCTCCGGCACCGCGGGCCGGACTGGAGCGGCATCTGGTGTGGCGGGAGCGCCGTGCTGGCGCACGAGCGGCTCAG
>JAFZBH010000057.1 GCA_017561865.1 Bacteroidales bacterium
GACCAGATGGACATCAAGATCTTCGTCGATGCCGACGACGACGACCGCCTGATGCGCGTGATGGCACGCGACATCAGCGAGCGCGGCAAGGACGTCCACTGGGTCATCGAGCGCTACTCGCGCACCGTCAAGCCGATGTACCTCCAGTTCATCGAGCCTAGCAAGCGCTACGCCGACATCATCATCCCGCAGGGCGGACACAACAGGGTGGCCATCGACGTGATCACCGCCACCATCGAAAAGTCCCTGAAGGAGCAATTCTAGCACCCCGTGCGCCGGCTCTCCCAGGAAGAAAAGGCAGGCATCTACACCACCGTGATCGTCCATCTCGCGGTGGTGATTGTGTTGCTGCTGGCCGGGCTGGACTGGTCCCTCCGCAGCGAAAACAGTTTCGTGCTGGACTTTTCCAAACTGGAAGAGAAGGAGCGCCTGCAGGAAGAAGTCGAACGCCTGCAGAAGGAGGCGGAATTCAAGGAAAGCATCAGTCAGAAGCTACAGCGCGAAATCGACGCCGCACCGCCCGTACGGGGCGTAGCCGTAGACCGCGCCGCCCTCAAGGACGACCGCGGGACCGACGCCGAGCAGCTCTATAAAGACGCCCAGCGCCTCCAGGAAGAGCTTGCCCGGGGCTACGAAGTCAAGCAGGACGACTTTGTCGCCGATCCGGGGACGGTCATTCCCAAACAGGAGGAGGCCAAGAAGCAGGACACGCCCGTCTATAGCGGCCCGTCCGTCGTTTCCTATTATCTGGAAGGCCGCAAGGCCAGCAAACTCCCCATTCCGGCCTACCGTTGCCTGGGTGCCGGGCAGGTCACCGTGCTGATCACGGTGGATCCCGGCGGAACCGTCATAGGCGCCAAGGTCGATGACGCCGTCTCGTCGAAGGACGGCTGCCTGCGGAGTTTCGCAGTCCGCGCCGCCCGCCTTTCGAAATTCTCCGCCAAGGCCGACGCCCCCGCCAAACAGGCCGGCAACATCGTCTACGAATTCATCGCCCAGTACTGATGAGGACACCCGCTCTAATGAAGGTGATGCACTTTCGGAGTATCGCAGCGACAATCCTGCTTTTGTGCTGCCTGGCATCGGGAGCACAGGCGCAGGAGAATGGCCGTGGTCTTGGTATAATCTTGGAGGGTTTTGCCGGCTCGGGCTCAGGTGCGGGGGCCGTTATTGGCTATCATTTCGGTCAACATTTTTTTACGGGTGCCGGCGTGAGCATCCAGTACTCTCCTGATACTTTTCTCATTCCGGTATTCGCCGATGCACGCATCACTTTCGGGAACAGCCTGTGGTCACCCAGCGCCGGGGTCGGGGCAGGTTTCCTCGCCGGCGCCATGAGCCTCAAGGCCGAAATGGACAAAACGATCCGTCCGTATGCATCCATAACCCTGGGCCTCCGAAGGCGCGAATTGGGCGCTGAAGGCAATGGATCCCTGTGGCTGGGTGTCTGCGGCGAGATGGCCGAGACACTGTTGCTGTCGTTGCGCATCGGCTATGGATTCTGATTATTTGCGAAGGATTTTCCAAGCAGGACTTCGGAGCGAAGCAGGGCCCATTTTTCGACACGAAAAAAAGGGGCCCTTCCTGGTAGGACCCCCTGAAAAACCAATTATTAACCGTTAGTATCCAGGATATTGTTCAAGGTTAGGATTGCTTGATATTGCATCTCAAAGGTAAGAAGAGCGCCTGATACTTTTGTCGAATTTGGTACTGAATAGGTGGAAAATCGTCCTGAATCCCGGAAAATAGTGTATTTTTGTACGATAATCCATCCGAACGATGATTCCACGCCGCCTGTCCATCCTAATTTTTCTCCTGCTCGCCCAGGCGGCCGCCGCACAGCCGCCCCACACCTTCACCCGATACGGCCGGGAGAACAACTTCACCGGATCCACGGTCGAAGATATGACGCAGGACAGCCACGGACAGCTCTGGCTGGCCACCTGGGGCGGACTGTACTCCTTCGACGGGCGGACCTTCCGGAATTATCTGACCGGCAACCCGGCAGACCGTGACAATCCGCGCAGCAACCACTTCCTGGACGTGGAAATCCTCGACAGCGGCGAGATCCTGGCCGTCTCGTACGACAACCGACTCTACCGGCTCAATCCCGACACCCGCACCCTGGAACTCCCCGACCCGCGGGGACAGAACATCCAGGCGATGTTCCGGCCCTCGCAGGAAGAACTGTACTTCCTGACCACCGACGGCGAGATGCTGGATGCGTCGTTCTCATCCTTCTGCCGGATCCGGAGCGACGCCACCGTCCGTGCGATGATCAGCCGGCCGGACGGCGAGGCGTGGATCCTGACCGACAAGGGCATCTACCGGGGCAAGCGCCTGGCCGGCGACAGTCCGGCCTTCTGCGTCGAAGAAGTGGAGGACAATCTGTATATAGGGTCCTCCGGCGGCGAACTGCTGTGCTATCAGGCCGGCCAGATCAGTCCGGTCCCCACGCAGCTCTCCTCCGACGTCACCTTCATCGCCCGGGTCCCGGACCGGCCCGAACTGCTGCTCGGCACCGATGCGGGCAGGTTTGAACTCTACAACCTCGACGACGGGACGCACCGTCCCGTCGCCCTGCAGGACGGGTCTGCGGGAGAAGGCTCCTTCGACGCCCTGAAAGACAAAGAGGGCAACCTGTGGGTCTATTCCGCGCGGGGCAGCCTCAACTGGTACGATCCTCAGACCCGCCGGCTGGTCCCCTTCCTGGACAAGAACCGCCAGCAGGACTGGAACTCCGAAACAGGCATCACCGCCCTGCTGTCCGACCGCCAGGGCGATCTGTGGATCGGGTCGACCTGGGGCGGGCTGGAGCGGGTCGTCTTCCACGCCGACCATTTCAGGCTCAGGGCTTTCGACGAGAGCCGGCAGATCTCCCCGCAGAACAGTGTCCGCGCCCTGCTGCAGGACGAATCCGGATGGATTTTCGCGGCCACCCGCGACAGCCGTCTCCACCTGCTCGACGAGACGCTCCGCGAGCGGGCCTCCTGGACGCTGGAGCGCCCCGCCTTCGCCCTCGCCCGCTCCCACGACGGCACCATCTGGGCCGGAACGAGAGGGGCCGGCCTCGTGGAGATGACGCTCCTGTCCAACGAACAGTTCCGCTACAGCCAGATTCCCCATCCGCGCGACGAACTCTTCTACGGACCCAGCAGCAACAATATCTGGTCCCTGCTCGAAGATGATTCCCACCGGCTGTGGATGGGCACCTACGACGACGGCGTGTCCTATCTGGACCTGGACTCCGCCGACCGCCCCTTCATCAGCAAGAAGAACCGCCTGAGCTTCCCGACCGACCGGCGCAACCGCATCCGCTGCCTTGCATTCGGCCCCGACGGGCGCCTCTATGCGGGCGGCCAGATGGGGCTCTTCGTCTGCGACCAGCCTGCGGGCGAGCCGGAGGAGATGCATTTCGAGCGCTTTTCCCAAATCCTTGACTACGACATCCAGCATATCCTGTTCACCGCCCGCGGCGAATTGTATGTCTGTTCGTATGGAGCCGGCCTTCTCCGGCTCGAGAGCGGCGAGCCGGACAGCGCCTTCCGCGCCTGGACGGCTAACGACGGTCTTTTGTCCAACTACACCCTCTCGGCCGTCGAAGACGCCTCCGGCAACCTCTGGATTGCCACCCAGGCAGGCCTGAACCGCTTCAACCCGCAGACGGGCAGCTTGATCGGATATCCCCACGACCGGCTCGGCCAGGAACTCCGCTTCAATGAAGGACGCCCCCTGAGGGCACTCGACGGGACGCTCTATTTCAACACGTCCGCCGGCCTTCTCCATTTCAATCCGGAAGAAATCTCCAACGACGGCTTCGTCCCGGAACTGCTCGTCCAGGCTTTCTACGTCGCAGGGGAACGGCGCGAGGTGGACGAGGACACGCCCGTCGTGGTCCTTCCCACGGACGGCATCCGCGTGGAGGTGGCCGCCGCAGACCTCAAGGCCCCCGAGCAGGTCCTGTATTCCTACAAACTGGACGGCGCGGACGGGGACTGGGTGCAGCTCGGCCACCAGACCCTGGTCAGCATCCCGCCGCAGCGCCCCGGACGCTATACCCTGAGGATACGCTCCACCAACGGGGACGGCCTGGCCGTGGACAACGAACGTGCCTTCACGATCATCGTCCGCCGCCACTTCTTCGAGTCGATCTGGGCTGGGCTGCTGTATCTGGCCGTCGCCGGAGCCTTCGTCTTCCTGCTCGCCCGGCCCCGACGGCATGCCCGGAAAGACGGGACCGACGCGGAGCAGCAGACCGAAGACCCGCGCCTTCGCGGCCTGCACGGCGACGACCGCCGCTTTGTCGAATCCTTCATCCATCTGCTGGAAGAACGGCTCGACGACGGCTCGCTGGATGTCATGCAGATTTGCAACGAACTGAATGTCAGCCGTTCCGTGCTCTTCGCGAAATGCCGCACCCTGCTTGGCACGACGCCGGCCACCTTCCTGCGCCGCCTGCGGCTCGAACGCGCGCAGGCGCTCATCCGCGAGGGCGGCCGGACGATGGCCGACATTTCGTACGCCGTGGGGTTCAACGACCCCCACTATTTCAGCAAGATTTTCCGACAGGAATTCGGGATGACCCCCAAAGAGTACCGCGACAACTGCCGACGGGAAGTCAGTCAGCAGTAGAAGCCCCCTTCAGGACCACCACCTGCCCGGGGACCGTCTCGATGTCATAGAGATGTGCCTCGGGAGCCACGAATCCGCGCATCGGCGCCCGCTCGCTGATCAGCGGACGGGAGATTTCCTGCGGGGTGAAAAGCGGGTTGGGATTGGGCCCTTCGGCTTCGCTCAGCGCGACATCTGCTGTCAGCGCGTCGTAGGAGCGGATGCGGAGGTTCCCCCCGATGGTCGAGCGCAGGCGTGCCTCCACGATGTGGCCATCCTTCCAGACCAGTTTCTCCAGCACGAAGCCGCCGCGGGCGCGAAGGCCCTCCACACTTCCGTCCTTGAGCGCATCCGGCAGGGCCGGAAGCAGGTGCACGGCCTCGTCGTGGCTCTGGATGAAGAGCTCGGCGATACCGGCGGTACACCCGAAGTTGCCGTCGATCTGGAACGGCGGATGGGCGTCGAACAGGTTGGGATAAGTCCCTCCCGCCATACTGAAACGGCGGCCCGGCGTGACCAGCGAAAGCTGGTCCGTGATGAGTTTGAAGGCGTGGTTTCCGTCCAGCATCCGGGCCCAGAGGCAGACCTTCCAGCCCATCGACCAGCCCGTGGACGGGTCGCCCCGCTGGATGAGCGTGTTGCGCACGCCCTCGGTCAGCACCGGCGTGCGGTAGGGCGAGATCTGATAGCCCGGATAGAAGCCCCAGAGATGAGATACGTGGCGGTGGTTGTCCTTGGGGTTGTCCCAGTCTTCCCACCACTCCTGCAGCTGCCCGTACTGGCCGATCTGCATCGGCGGCAGGCGGCGGCGCATCGTCGAGAGCGTGTCGGCGAAAGCCGCGTCACGGCCCAGGATGGCGGCGGCGCGCTCCGTGTTGGTAAACAGGTCGGTCACGAGCTGGTTGTCCATCGTCACACCGGCGAACATATTGGTCTTCTGGCTGGCCGGCCGGTTTTCCGGCGAGTCGGACGGGACCACCACCAGGTATCCCGTATTCGGGTCCTCCACCAGGAAGTCGACGAAGAACTCGGCCGCGCCCTTCATCAGCGGATAGACTTCGGCGAGATACGCCTGGTCCCCGTTGAAGAGATAGCGGTCCCAGAGGTGCTGGCACAGCCACGCCGCACCGCTCGGCCACAGGCCGCAGTAGGCATAGTCCAGCGCGCCCGTGATGCGCCAGAGGTCGGAGTTGTGGTGCACCACCCAGCCCCGGCAGCCATACATATAGCGGGCGGTATTGGCTCCCGTCACGGCCAGTTCGCGTATCATCCGAAGCAGCGGCTCGTGCAACTCCGGCAGGTTGGTCAGCTCCGCCGGCCAGTAATTCATCTCGGTATTGATGTTGGTGGTATAGTTGGCACACCAGGGAGCCATCAGGCTGGCATTCCAGATGCCCTGCAGGTTGGCCGCCTGCGTGCCCGGCTGCGAGCAGCTGATCAGCAGGTAGCGCCCGAACTGGAAATAAGTCGACACCAGCTGCGCATCGTGCGTCTGGGAGAAATCCCGGATCCGCTCGTTGATCGGCGCATCGGGCACGCCCGAGGGGGCGAAGGTGAGCTTCACGCGGCCGAACTGCTCCTGATACGCCGCGATGTGTGCGGCCAATGCCTTGTCGTATTTCTTCGAGGCGTTTTTCAAATAGGCGGCATTCCGCGCGTACGGATCGGCGTTCACCGTCTTGTAGTCCACGAAATTGGTCGCCATCGAGATGTGCAGCAACAGCTCCGTGGCCCCGCTGACCTGCAGCGACTCGCCCTTCGGGACCACCTTGCCTCCCTTCGCGCTCACGCGGGTGTCATTCACATAGCGGATGGCGCCCGGGATGCCTCCTTTTTCAGCGCCCTTCCCTTCCAGGCGCAACAGGTTCTTCTCCGGCACGCTCATCGTCACGTCCTTCATCGGGGTGGTATAGGAAATCTCACAGTCGATCGACTTCGGCCTTGAAGCCGTGATCCTCACGACGATGAGCTGGTCCGGCATCGAGGCGAAAGCCTCCTCGACATATTCCACGCCGCCCACTTTATAGCTCGTACGCACGACTCCCCGCTCGAGATCCAGCTCGCGCCGGTAGTCCGTCACGTCCCCGCTGCGGCCCGTAAAGCCGATCTTCACCGATCCGGCGGTCTGATAGGACATCTCCTCGCCCACCGGCGAGAGGAAGTTCTCGTCGCCCAGCCTCTGGGCTTCTTCATACTCGCCCGCGAAGATCAGGTCACGGACCTTCTGGAGGTTTTTCAGGCCGTTGGGGTTCCAGTTCTCGTAAGGGCCGCCCGTGGAGATGGTCTCCTCGTTGAGCTGGATCTCCTCGGTTTCGGTGCCGCCGAAGATCATCGCGCCGATGCGCCCGTTGCCGATCGGCCAGGCCTCTTCCCAGATGGAAGCGGGCTTGTCGAACCAAATCACGTTGTCGGGGGTCTGAGCGTACAGGCCGGAAACAACCGCCAGGGCGCCCAGGAGCAGGGTTGTCAGTTTTCTCATATGGAAGGAGATGGATGATTGTCAGGATAGTGAACCGTGAAGCAGGCGCCGCCGAGGGTGAAGGAGCGGGAATACGAAATCGAGGCGCCGCAGCGCTCCAGGATGCTCCGGCTGATGGCCAGGCCGAGCCCGGACCCGCCGTTCTTGGTAGTGAAGTTCGGCGTGAACAGTTTCTCGACGTTCTCTTCCGACACGCCGGGACCGTTGTCCTCCACGACAATGTCCCAGAAACCGTCCTCGACGCTCTTGCGCAGCGACACCATCACGCGGCCGTCCGGCTGCTCGCCGATGGCCTGCACGGCATTGCCCAGCAGGTTCACGAACACACGGGTGAGCTGCGGCTTGGGCCCGTCCACCACCACGTCGGAGAGGCCAAGGTAGTCGAAGGTGATGTTCTCGCGGTTGTCGAACATCGATATCTCCTCCTGCAGGAGCTTGTCCAGCGCGATGGGCGCAGGCTCTTCGGTATAGAGTTTGGCGAAGGTCGAGAACTCGTTCGCCGTGTCGGTGAGGATGTCGATATGGTCCAGGATCACGCGGCTGGCCTCCTCGAAGCGGTCCTGCCAGGCCGGGTCGCCTTTCTGCTTGAGTCGGATGACGCGCTGAAGCTGCAGCTTCATCGGCGTGAGCGGGTTCTTGATCTCGTGCGCCACCTGACGCGCCATTCCGCTCCACGCCTTGTCGCGCTCGGCCTGTGCCAGCTTGCGGGAGCTCTCGGACAGCTCCGTCACCATACGGTTGTAGGCCTGCACGATGGAGGAAATCTCGTCGTCCCGGTCGTAGTCGATGTACTCCAGCGACCCGAGGTCGGCGCTGGCCATCTTGGAACTCATCTCGCTCAGGGGCTTGAACATCCGGTCCACGATGCGCGACACCATGAAGAGCGCCATCAGCAGGAACAGCAGGAACAGCGAGATGATCGTCAGCGAGTGCATCACCGCATCCTCCTCGAAGTCATAGGTCTCCTCATTATAAGGCGAACACAGGATGGCCACCATCGAACCGTCCTCGGCGAACAGCGGCGCATACATACTGTAGAACTTCTGCCGCCCGAGGCGCTCCTGCTGGATGTAATGGCGGCGGTTGCGGTACATAATGTTGTAGTAGGCGTTGCCGTCCATCCGGTCCGCCACCATCAGCTGTTCGAAGATCATCGGGGTCGTGGTCATCAGCAGGCGGCCGTCCGGCGTATAGAGGGTGATGTCGGAGCCCGTCTCGCCGCCCACCTGTTCGATCAGCACGCGCAGCGACTGCCAGTTCACCCCGTTCTCGCTTCCCGCGTCCTGCAGACCGGCATCCATCATCGCCACGATCGAGCTGATCTTGTCGGACATCGCTCCCTGGCGGTTGCTGTTGTTGCGCGTGTAGACGAAGAGCACGCTTACCAGAGCCATCGCCAGCAGGGTGAGCAGCAACGAAGCGAGCAGCACCCCGGAGATCCGGGACTTGAAATAGGACTGCTGGAAGACCGGCGCCTTGGGCTGGCGCAGGACCACCACCGAGAGGATCAGGAAAGAGAACAGCGCGACCAGGATCCCGGCCATGATGTAGGACAGCACGCCCACGCTCGCGCGGGAGATCACGACGGCCTCGCCCTCGCCCACCACATAGAGGAAATGGGTATAGCCGTCCGTCTGGGAGCGTCCGCTCTCGGAGGCGTACAGCAACACGTACAGGTCGTCGTCCACCCGTGTCGGATACGGATAATTGCCCTTGTAGGCCTTGAGATCCCGGCCTGAATACCGCGCATAGGAATAGCCCGAAGGCAGGTTCACCTGCCCCGGCGCCGAGAAACCGAATATGCCGGCGTAGCCCCGGCTGCCGCGGCTCTCCCGCTGCTCGAGGCGCACCATCACGCGGGACACTTCCCCGTCGTCGGACAGGTAGAAGAAGACGCCCACGTAATACGGCCGGCCATTCTCATGGTGGGCGTGCAGGAAGCGGGAATTGTCCGCGATCGGCACCCCGTCCTGGACAATGCCGTTGAATTCGGCGGCGGCTTCCCGGGAATCGTTATAGCGGTTATAAACCCGGGCGGTGACCAGATAGTCCCGGTCGGAGCCCGAGAAATAATAGTCTGAAATGCGGCTCTGGATCGACTGTTCGGTGCCCTGGAAATGCGAGAGCGCCGAGATGATCATGTCGTCGGCGATCTGCGCCTCGATCCGACGCAGGCGCAGTTCCAGCGAGATGTCGCGGTCGAACGACAGGCGGTTCGCCAGCAGGCCCAGGCGGTCCTGTTCCTTGCGGAAGCCGAGCACGCCGGTGGTCACGACCAGATACACTGCCACCAGCACCGCGTACAGCACACGGCCCGACAGCGAGAAGGCGTCGAACCGGCGGCCGTCCCGGCGCGACAGCGCGGGAGCGGCAAGCTGCAGCAGCAGCGGCACGCTGACAAGCAGCGTGATGAAGGACACGTGGACGATGATGCAGAAAGGCGACAGCTGCCCGAGTTTATACAACTCCAGCGAGAAGCCGGAATTGAGCGCGATGCTGCGCAGGGCCGCCTGCGAATACAGGATCACGCCCGCGACGAGCACCAGCACCCCGGCGAGCACGACCCGGCGGCGCGAGGGCCTGTCCATCCACGCCCAGATCTCCCGGCGGACCATATAGGCGCAGCCGGAGACCATCAGGATGGCCAGGTTGATGAGGATCACCGCGCCCAGCGAATAGAGCACGTCGCCGCCCGCATACAGGATCGGAGAGAAGATCAGCACCCGGCTGCGCGAGAAACGTCCCCAGAAATACAGACCCGAGAGCAGGACGAGCACCCCCGTGGCCACGAAACGGAAACGCGGCAGCGTCCGGTCCGCCGACAGATAAAGCAGGAATGCCGCCAGAATCATCGCCACGGCCACCCAGAGCAGCGGCGAGGCGTCCCGGCCCGTCGGAGCGAGCGAGTCCGCCAGGATCTTGAACTGGGGCCTTCCCTGCACGGTCACGGCGGAACCGCCGCTGGCCGAAACCGGCCGGATGGAGAAACGCGTCGACAGCCGCAGGCGGCGGTTGGACCATCCCCCCCGGCTCATCGGCATCCCGTCGATCACCTCCACGCCGGCAATCACCCGCACGTCACCTTCTCCCGCCGACTTGGCCAGGTACCAGCGCGTGCCCAGGCTGTAGAATCCCAGCGAATCCGTTATCTGCAGGAGCGGCGATTCCGCCGCGATCCGCGGATCGGCCACGAACGGGACCAGTACCCGCCGGACGAGGTTGTCGTTGGAAATCGGGAATTCGTGGCACCAGGACTGCAGGGTGTCGCTGCAATAGCGGTACACCACCATATCCTGCGGCAACCCGTCCAGCGAAAGCCACTGGGACGGGTCCTGCGAGAGCGCCTTGGCGATGAATCCGTCCAGCTGGGTGGCCCGCCTTTCGAGCATGCGCTCCACGCGACGCGCCTCCCGGCTGCTGTCGCCCGGCGCCTGCGTGTCCCGCAGCGAGCCGATGAGCAGCGCCGCGCCGACCACGAGCAGAGCCGCGGCCAGCCATTCCCTTGTATTCCTGGACAGTTTCATTCGTGATGGTAGGGCTCACCCCGCAGGATGGTGAAAGCCCGGTAAAGCTGTTCTGCAAAAATCGTTCTCACCAGCTGGTGCGAAAAAGTCATCTGCGAAAGCGACAGTTTTCCGTCGGCGCGTGCATACACCGCCTCCGAAAAACCGTAGGCCCCGCCGATGACGAACACCAGGTCCCGGCCCGAATGCGACAGGCGGCCTTCCAGCCAGCGGGCGAACTCGACGGAGCGCTGCTGCTTTCCCCGCTCGTCGAGCAGCACCACTTCGTCCGACGGGGCGAGCTGGCGAAGGATCAGTTCCCCCTCCCGCTGCTTGATCTGCTCCCGGTCCAGCGCGGACACGCCCTTCAGTTCGGGAATCTCCTTCAGCGTGAAAGGCACGTAATGCCCGATCCGGGAGACATAGGTCTCCAGGCCGTCCCGCACCCAGGGAATGTCGGTCTTTCCGACCGTGACCAAACTGATTCGCATACAACTACAAATATAATAACGTGGCTCGGATTTTGCAATCATTTCGGCCGTGCAACGCTTGCTCAAGATTGCGGCAGTCCTTCTGCCCCTGCTTCTCTGCGGACGCCTCCAGGCCCAGCCCGCAGGGTATGACGTGTTCATTCCGATCAGCAAATATATGGCGCAGGGCAATGCCGACAACCTGTCGGCATGGTTTGACGACAACCTCGAGATCGCCGTGATCTCCCAGAGCAGCAGCGCCAGCAAGGCGCAGGCCCGCCAAATTGTCAAGACCTTCTTCGAGAGCCACAACCCCCGCTCCTTCGAAGTCAACCACACCGCCGGACGCGACAATATGAAATACGCCCTCGGCACCCTCAAGGCGGGCGGCGAGAGCTATTCCGTCACGATTTTCGTCAGTTCCAAGGGCAAGAGCTACAAGATCCAGCAGCTCAAGATCGAGCAGCAGCCTTAATTCATCCCCCCAGCACGCAGTCGCAGATCCGGTCCACCGTGTCCGGGTCCAGGTCGCCGTACAGCGGCAGGCACAGCACGCCCTCCGACAGGCGCCGGGCCACCGGCACATCGGCCCCGGCGGCGAAAGGCGCTCCCGCATAGCATTCCAGGTCGGGGACCAGCGGATAGAAATACTTGCGGGCGCGGATGCCCTTTTCGAGCAGACGCCCGTAGGCGGCGTCCCGCGCCGCCCGGTCTTCGAAGACCAGGGGAAAATAGGCGCCGTTGTGCTCCACTCCGGGGCGCGGCGCGAGGTGGCGAAGAGCTCCTCGCCCGTCCAGCCGCGCCCGGTAATGCGCCACATGCGCGAGCCGCGCGGAGATCTCCTGCCCCACGTGACGCAGGTTGCACAGGCCCATCGCGGCCTGCAGTTCGCCCATCTTGGCGTTGCCGCCCACGGCGGCGCAGTGCTCCTCGTCGCGGATGCCGAAGTTCTTGGCGTCTTCGAGCGGCAGGAGCAGCGACTCATCGGCCGTGCAGACGGCTCCGCCCTCCACGGTGGAGAAGACTTTCGTCGCGTGGAAACTGAGCACGGACGCATCGCCGAAACGCATCACGCCTTCCCCGCCGAACCGGACGCCGAACGCATGCGCCGCATCATAGAGCACTTTCAGGCCGTGCCGACGGGCAAAAAAGTCAATCCGCTCCACATCGCAGACATTGCCGTAGACGTGGACCGGCAGGATGGCCGCCGTGCGCTCCGTCAGCAGGCGCTCCAGCAGGGCCGGGTCCAGTGTCCCGTCCGCCTCCAGCACATCGCAGAAGACCGGCCTGAAGCCGCTGCGCACGATGGCGTGGACGGTGGAAACGAAAGTGAAGGGCGTCGTGATGACTTCCCCTCCGGCAGGAAGCCGCAGGGCGGCGAGGGCGGCTTCCAGGGCCAGGTGTCCGTTGGTGAAGGGCACGGCGTGCGGAATGTCCAGGAAGCGCTCCAGCGCGGAGCGGAACGTTTCGTGCTGCGCGCCCATATTCGTCAGGATGCGGCTGTCCCACAGGGGACGGATCTGTTCGCAGAATTCCTCGAAAGAGGGCAGGGCCGTTCGGGTGACAAATACTTCTTCTTTCATCTGTTTCGCAGGGACAGGCAACAGTTTCTGTAATGACGCGCCAGGTCGCGGCCGAGCCGGCGCAGGGACACCCCGATCTCGCGCGGGGCAAGCAAGGCCGCATACGAGCGCCGCTCGAGCAGGCCGTTGGAGTCGAAGAGGCGCTTGCGCAGCACGATTTCGCGGTGCAGCGAACCGCCCGTATAACCGTCGAGGGCGTCGAGCATCCGTTTCGCCTCTTCCCGTTCCGCATCGCCCATCCAGCGTCCGTGGACGCTGGTCCAGGAGCCGGGCGCGCCGGTGCGGTAGACGCTCATACAGTCGTCCAGATAGAGCAGTCCGCCGCGCAGCGATCCCTGGATCTGCAGGACATAATCGTTGACCACGACTTCCCGCATCGGCGTGGCAAGAAGATAGGCTTCCCGCCGGCAAAGCAGGGACGCCGTGGCGAAAGCGCTCCCTCCGGCGAGGACGACTTCGCCCGCCGGAATGACGCAGTCCCGCAGCCGGTATGCCACATAGCCGTCCGGCTCGCCGTTCTTGAGCCGGAGCGCCCGGTGCGCGCAGATGTCCACCCCGGGATGCGCCTCCAGGGCCGCCACCTGCTTGCGCAGCTTGTCGGGGTCGGTCCAGTAGTCATCCCCTTCACACAGGGCCACATAACGGCCGCGCACCAGCGGCCAGAGGAATTCACGCGGAATGAACACGCCCCTGGAGAACTGGTTCTCCGTCTGGTATATCCCCCGGATCAGCCCCGGATGGCGCGCCTCGTAGTCCCGGATGATATCGGCCGTTCCGTCGGTCGAGGCGTCATCGTGCACCAGAACCTCGATGCCGAACGGAGAGCGCTGCGAGACGAACCCCTCGAGGGCGTCACGGATGCAGCCGGCGTGGTTGTAAGCCAGGCATAGGACGGTGACCAGCGGATTATCCATCGATAAACGTGTAGTCGTCGAGCATCTCGGTCAGCTGCTCGCGCGGGTTGAACATGATGGCGTCCAGGATGGACAGGCGCTCCACGAACGGTCCCTTGCCCTGGGGATAGTGCGGAAGGCCGGATTTGATGAAACGCAGGCGGATGCCCCGGGCGGCAAACTCGTCGAAATGATAGAGGGCCTGTCCGCCGATGGCATTGACGTAAGTATCCGCACCCACGCGCCGGCACTGGTCGTAGACGCGCTCTTCTCGCTTGAAACGGTCGTTACCCGGCAGGTCGGAGGTCCGGCCGATGGGGGTACGGATGTCCAGATAGGCGCACACCTCGCGGATGGAATGTTCCAGAAACAGCGCCAGGTTGCGCTCCGGATAACGCAGGATCCGCTCCGCCAGCGCATATCCTTCCTCGAAACAGGGCGCCTTGTGGTAGGCCATCTGCAGGGTCCGGAGTTTCTTGCGCAGTTTGTCCGGATGCTCCATCAACAACCGGTCCCGGATCAGCCGGGATTCGGGATTCGAGAGGACCTCCAGCCGGAAATACTGCGGCTTCCCGTTCACGAGGATGAAGTTGCGATTCACCCAGCCGCTGCGTATATAAGCATAGTCATCCGCCAGCAGGAACAGGTCCGCGCAGCGGATCAGCTGCCAGTATGCCAGATAAGGCAGGAAATAGGGTTGGTTCGCAGCCAGGGTCATAATACGTCGCAGAAAGAGAGCAGCGCAGGGTCGTCGGTATGCAGCGGGCAGGCCTTGCGGTCATCGCCCACGTTGGTCACAGGCAGACTCGAAGCCCGGAAAAGGCCGGAGTCGAAATAGCGGTCGTCCACGCAGAGCATCATCCCGCAGATATAGTCGTCATACGCCTTCCCTTCCCAGACCACCGGATAGCGGCGCTGGTCCAGGAAAGGCTGGAGGACCATCCCGTCCACGGGCCGCACCCCGTCGCGGCCGCGCCGCCACAACTGCCTCCACTCCGGCGCGCCGGTGAGCGGCCCGGCGTGTACGCCCTCGCTCTTCCCCAGGGTGCAGGGTTTGAGGATATAGCCTTCCCGGTGGCGGCGCGCCTCCTCCAGGACCACCTCGGACTCCGGGTCCGCACAGATCCAGGTCGGAATGGCGTGGCTGCGAAGAAAAGAGGTCTGCTCCGCATCCAGACAAGCTCCGGTGAACGCATCGTCGAACCACAGGCGCATAAAACGCTTGTCGTGCAGCAGGAAGATGTTGCGGAAGTCGCTGACCATCCCGACGTCCATCATCGCGCGCAGGGTATCCGACGAGAAACTGAGCAGGTCCCGCTGATTGAGCGCGCTGACTACGAACGTGTCCGCGCGGGCCCACTCGGCGCGACGCGGCTCCACCTCGTCCGCCTCGAGCACCTCCACCGTGCAGCCATCCGCTTCATAGAAACGTTTGTAGAGGCGGATTTCGCTGGTGCGGTCGGCGCTTTTCAGTACATACAGGCGCCTTCGTCCCGCGGGCAGCGCACGCATATAGTCCAGCAGTTCAGGATACAGGGTGCTGCGCTCTGCGCCGGGAAAACGCTTCAGGAAGCGGTCGGCGGCATATTCGCTGAACCAGGACATGAAGATGCCGTGGGCGAAGAAGCGCGAGGTGATCTCGCAGAGCTTCAGCTCTCCCCCGCGGGTGACGATATAGTCCGGCCGCCAGGTGCCTGCCCGGAAAGGATAGGCCCGCTGCCAGTCGAGGATCTCCAGCACGCGCTCCGGCAGCGGGAAGCGCGACGGGACATAATCCTCATAGTGCAGGGCGAAATGCTCGGCGCAGCGATAAAGGATGGCGTGCAGGCGGCGCAATTCCTCCCGCCGCGCCGTCGTGATGCCGACGGGGCGGTCGTGATACCATCGGAGATAGTAGCCCGCGAGGTCAGCGTACATCCTCGAACAGCCGGGACTGGTAGCCCAGGCACTGGAAACCGTTGCGGTTGATCAGCGGAATGTCCTCTTCCGTGATGCCCAGCTGCATACGCACCCAGTAGCAGATGCTCACGCTCATTCCGAGCTTGTCGGTATAGGCTCTCATCTTTGCGATGCACGCGCGGCTGAGTGAGCGGTCCGGCGCCGTGCGGCCCCGCTGCTTGCGGTGGTCGGCGTTGGACGGCAGCAGGTAGGCTTCGTAGAGCTCCCGCTCCAGGCTCGGATCGAAATGGCCCAGCAGGGGACCCAGCATCGAGAGGTTCTCCATACAGGCCGTCAGGAATTCGGGCTTGTAGTTGATGATCCCCGCCGCGTGCAGGGCGTCGAAGAAGGTCCGGATGTGCTCGTCCGAGAGCCAGGGCGTGAGGATAGGCTGGATCAGCGCGGAGTTGGCCGGGATGCCGCGCTCCTGGCAGAGCCGCACCGCCGCGAGGCGCTCGGAGAGCGGGGCGGCATAAGGCTCCAGCAGGGTGCGGAACGCATCCGGCATGATGGACACGCTGGTGTTGAACTGCATCCGTTCGCGCAGCTGCCCGAACAGGTCCAGCACCGACTCTCCCCCGTCCTCGACCAGCAGGTGCTTCGCTCCGGCCTTGGAGGCGATGAAAAGCCGCGCCCGGGAAGCGGGGAAACGGCGGAAATGGTCGATGAATTCCCGCAGGATCCGGTGCGCGATGCCCGTCAGCAGGGTCGCTTCCTGGAAGGCTTCGGTCTTGGGGGAGAAATAGTAATAATGGGGGGCGTTTTCGCTCTGCGGACCGTTCATCTCGTCCAGCAGGCGCCGCACGAAAAGGTGATAATTCTCCAGGGCCGTGAGCGGCTGTTCGTGCACTCCGTCCGTGACCAGACAATACTGGCAGCCCACACCGCATCCCCGCACGGGGTTGATCTCATAGGTCAGCGTGGGGCAGTGGCCGGTGTAGTTGTGGATCTCGGCCTCTTCCGCAGCCGGGTCGGTCTGCTTGAGCGTGTAGCGGGTCCTGGGCAGCAGCATCCCGTCACGGAAACGCTGCAGGAACAGGCGCGAACCCCGCTCCAGGCCGGCGAGCGTCTCCGCCGAGGGCTCCACACAAACGCCCAGTTCCCGGAGACGGGCGGCATCCACAGGACGCACCGCCAGGTCCGGGAACTGATAAATGTCGGTCTCTCCGCGGTAAAACGGAGAATAGTCAATCCACTCAGGCACGGCCACCGTAGGAACGATCCGAGGTATTGACGGTGATCTTCTCGCCCGTCTCGATGAAGAGCGGGACCATCACCTTGGCACCGGTCTCGAGGGTGACCTCCTTGAGGGCGGAGGTGGAGGCGGTGTTACCCTTGACGGCGGGCTCGGAATACGTGACCTCGAGGGTGACGTAGGTCGGGAGTTCGCAGGTGAGGCACCTCTCCTCGCCCACGACGAACATCATCTCGACGTGCTGGCCTTCCTTCATCAGGTCGGCATTCTCGACGACGTCCTTCGGCAGGAGGATCTGCTCGTAGGTCTCTTCGTGCATGAAGTTGAAACCATCCTCTTCGGCATAGAGGAACTGGTACGGGCGCCGCTCGACCTCGATCGTCTCGATCTTCATGCCGGCGGTGAAGGTGTTCTCCAGGATGTTGCCGTTCTCCAGGTTGCGGAGCTTGGTCTTCACGAAAGCGGGGCCCTTGCCCGGCTTGACGTGCTGGAACCACACGATCTGGCACGGTTTGCCGTTGTACTTGAGGAAAAGTCCGTTTTTGAAATCAGCTGTTGTTGCCATAAATGTATCTCTTATTAGTTTGAATTAGCGTATAACCGGGCAAATTTAACGAATTGAGTCAATTATTGCAAATTTTTGATGGCGCCGGCCACCTCCTCCAGCAGCCATTTGGGCGTGGAAGTGGCACCGCACACGCCCACACTGTCATCCGGGCCGAACCATTCCGCCCGGAGGTCCGAAGCCGCCCCGATGTGCCAGGTGCGGATGTTGGCGCTGCGGCACAGTTCGCACAGGACCTTGCCGTTGGAACTGTCCTTGCCGGACACGAACACGACGACGTCGTGGCTGCGGGCGAATTCGGCGAGCTGGCGGTGGCGCGAGGCGACCTGCCGGCAGATGGTCTCGTGCACGGTCAGCGCGGCTCCGTCCATGGCGGAAGACAGGCGATCCCATATCTTTGCATACCCGTCCGGGCTCATCGTGGTCTGGGAGAACAGTTCGATGTCGCTGTCCGTGCGGAGCGTTCCGTCGGCAAGACGGTCCTGCAACTGCTCCACGTTCTCGACGACGACAGCCTGCCCGTCCACCTGCCCCACCAGGCCCAGCACCTCGGGATGCCCGATCTTGCCGAAAATCACGACCTGCCCGCCGGTGGCCGAGAGGCGCCGGTGCGCCTGCCGGATCTTGCGCTGGAGGTCCAGCACCACCGGACAGGTGCAATCGACCACCCGGAAGCCCAGTTCGCGGGCGCGCCCGTAGACCTGCGGCGGCTCGCCGTGCGCCCGGATCAGCAGGGTCTCCCCCGCAACAGGTTCGCGCATTTCCCACAGGTCGTCCGTATCGATGGTCACCAGCCCGCGGGACTCCAGCCGGGCGAGCTCTTCCTCATTGTGCACGATGGCACCCAGCGAGAACAGTTTCCCGCCTTCGTCCAGGTACTTCTCGGCCGTCCCGATGGCGCGGATCACGCCGCCGCAGAAGCCGGAACAGGGATCGATTTCAACCTGCATTACGCCCCTGCGCCATTCCGGGCCTGGTCCGGAGTCTCATTGTCCGGCGCGTCAAGCAGGCCGAATTTGCCGCGGATGAGCCCTTCCGCCCAGGCGATCTCGTCGGTGAAGCCCATATCCGAGTTGTCCAGCACGAAGGCGTCCTCCGCCCGGCGCAACGGGGAAGTCTCGCGATGCGAGTCAATATAGTCGCGCTCCATCAGGTTCTTCATCACCTCTTCGAAGACAGGGTTCTCCCCCTTGGAGACAAGTTCGTCGAAACGGCGCTGCGTGCGCACCTCGGGACGCGCGGTCATAAAGATCTTGATCTCGGCGTTCGGGAAGACCGTAGTGCCGATGTCGCGGCCGTCCATCACGACGCGGCCGGCGGCGGAGAACGCGTGCAGCCGGCGGTCCACCCAGGCGCGGACATAAGGCACGGCGGCGATCGGGCTGACCTGCGAGGAGACCTCCATCGTCCGGATTTCTTTCTCGATATTGCGCTCGCCCATATAGAGGATGGTCCCCGGAGCAAAGTGCAGGTCGAGCGTCTCGATGGCGGCTTCCAGGGCCGGATCGACCGTATTGTCAGGGGCGATCAGCCCCTGCTCCTGCGCGAAAAGGGTCACCCCGCGGTACATGGCGCCGGAGTCCAGATACAGAAAATCAAAATGCTGCGCAATCAGGCGCGCCAGGGTACTTTTCCCGGTGGAGGAATAGCCGTCCACGGCAATGGTGATGTCAGGGAATCGCATAGTAGTGGTTATTGTGTTTTAGTACGTTCATATTCGGCGCGGGCGCGCTCCACGGAAACGGACCGCTTGAGCACGAAGCCGGAACCGAGGTATTTGGTGCGGACGTCTTCGTCCGCGGCCAGGTCCGCGGGGGTGCCTTCCTGCAGGATGGTGCCTTCGTAGAGAAGGTAGGCGCGGTCCGTGATGGCGAGGGTCTCGCCCACGTTGTGGTCCGTGATGATGACGCCGATGTTGCGGTATTTCAGCTTGGCGATGATGTACTGGATGTCCTCCACGGCGATCGGGTCGACGCCGGCGAAGGGCTCGTCGAGCAGGATGAACTTGGGGTCGATGGCCAGGGCGCGGGCGATTTCGCAGCGGCGCCGCTCGCCGCCGGAGAGCTGGATGCCCAGCGACTTGCGCACCTTGGAGAGATTGAATTCGTCGATGAGCGACTCGAGGCGCCGCTCGCGCTCTTCGCGCGGGATGCCGCGCATTTCCATCACGGAGACGATGTTGTCCTCGACGCTCATCTTACGGAACACGGAGGCGTCCTGGGGCAGGTAGCCGATGCCTTTCTGGGCCCGCTGGTACATCGGCAGGCCGGTAATCTCCTCGTCGTCGATGAAGACGCGGCCGGCGTTGGGGACGATCTGGCCCGTGATCATATAGAAACTGGTGGTCTTGCCGGCCCCGTTCGGGCCGAGGAATCCGACGATCTCGCCTTGTTCGACCTCCATCGACACGCCCTTGACGACCGTGCGGACGCCGTATTTCTTGACCAGGTTTTCGCAGCGCAGTTTCATATCGCTTCTCGCTATTTGATATCCAGTCCGAGGTCCACCACCAGGTTGCGGACCTCCTCGTTCTTGCTCATCAGGTCTTCCGCCTTCTCGGAAGGCATATAGATCCGCTTGCCCTGTTCTTCTTCGGGCAGGACGACCGGCTCCAGGCGGATGCGGTTAGAACCCGTCAATTTGACAAAACGCCCCTCGAGGTCGCGCAGGATCCGCTCCTCGATCCATTTCTTCTGGGCTTCGTTGGTCACGGTGAAGGAAACGAGCTTGCGGCCGGCCTCTTCGCGGAACTCCAGGTTGGCGTTCGAGAGGGCGCTCGCCAGACGCGGCTGCGAGCCGTACTGCGACGCCAGTTCCTTCCATTTGCCCGCCAGGAAAGCATCCTCCGGCAGCGCCGCCTCCTGGGGCGCCGCCGCCTCCTGCGGCTGCGACGGCGGCATCACCTCCGGCTCATCCTCGCTCAGCAGCGAACTCAAGGACAATCCCGAGCCTTTCTTCCTGGGTCCTCTTTTCTGCTCCCCTTCATTTCGCCTTGCCTGTCCTGCAGGCGAATCCTCCTGCGCGGAACGGTCAGCAGCCTCAGGAAACGTCCCGCTGCGCGGGACCCCTCCCACTTCCTCCGGAAGCGGGCCCCTCCCTCTTACGGAGCCGAGGGTGGCTACGGTCTCCTGAGGCTGCTGTCGCTCCGACAAAGCAGTCGGATTCGCCTCATCCGCACTTATTGAGGAAACCGCCGGAGCGGAGGTGGCGGGCACCCCGGAAGAACCGTGGCCGCCCGCCTGCGTTGCAGGCAAAGCAGCTTTCACCCCCTGCACCCCCTCAAGGGGGATGGCACGCAGATCGCTATCGCTCGCGTGCGCCCTCGCACCCGCCGCAGGACGAGCAGGCTGCGCAGAGACGCTCGCCGGTTGATTCTGGAGAAAAGCCAGCTTCATCAAAGCGAATTCGATGTGCAAACGAGGATTCGTCGCGAGACGATAACCGGCTTCGCATTGGGTCGTGACGCCGAGCGCGTCATACAGCCACTTCACGCTGCAGCGCTCCCCCTGCTCCTTATAACGCGCGCGCCAAGAATCCGGCAGATCAAGCAGCGCCTCCAGCCCGCCCGTACGGCTCACCAGCAGGTCGCGCAGGTGGGCGCTCAGTGCCGAGACGAAATGCTGCGCGTTGAAACCCTTCGACAGGATCTCGTCGAATACCAGCAGCGCCGTGGCGTAATCCCCGGCCAGGGCGGCGTCCACCAGGCGGAAACTGTAGTCATAGTCCAGAACGCCCAGATTGCGGATCACGTCCTCGTAGCGGATCTGGGTGCCGCAGAACGCGACCGACTGGTCGAACAGCGTCAGGGCGTCGCGCATCGCGCCGTCCGCCTTGTGCGCCATCACGTGCAGCGACTCGTCGTCCACCGTGATCCCCTCCTTCCCCGCGATGTCCCGCAGGTTCCGGACGATGTCCTGCACCCCGATGCGGTTGAAATCATAGGTCTGACAACGGCTCAGGATGGTCGGCAGAATTTTGTGCTTCTCCGTCGTCGCCAGGATGAAGATGGCGTGTGCGGGCGGCTCCTCCAGCGTCTTGAGGAAGGCGTTGAACGCCGACTGCGACAGCATATGCACCTCGTCGATGATATACACCGAATAGCGGCCCACCTGCGGCGGGATCTGCACCTGGTCCATTAGCGTCTTGATGTCCTCGACGCCGTTGTTCGACGCCGCATCCAGCTCGTGGATGCAATAGGAACGGCCTTCCGCGAACGAGCGGCAGGAATCGCACTCGCCGCAGGGCTCCAGGTCCGGACCCGGATGGGCGCAGTTGATGGTCTTCGCGAAAATGCGCGCCGCGCTCGTCTTTCCGACACCCCGGGGGCCGCAGAAAAGATAGGCGTGCGCGAGCTGTCCGCGCTGGATCGAATTCTTGAGGGTCCGCGCGATGTTATCCTGTCCGATCAGGGACTCGAAAGAGTCGGGACGGTATTTGCGTGCTGATACGACGTAGTCTGACATAGTTCACAAATTTAATGATTTTTGGTTAACTTTGCTCTTGTGATACGCCGATTGCCCCATCTTTTTCTGACCCTCGCCCTGCTCGCCTGCTGCTGGGCTGCGGCCTTCGGCCAGGGCAAGGTGTACACCCGCAAACTGCGCCTGGCGGACTTCCCCACCAAGACCACCAAGATGGTACTCGCAGGCAATTCCTTCCTGGAGTTGGCCCTGAGAGAAGAGATCGCCGCCCGCTGGCGCATCTCCCCCTTCGAATTCTGCTCTCCGGACGAATACGGACGCCTTCGCAGCTCCGCCGATTACTATTTTCTCACCCTCGCCCAGGACGACGGAATCGCCTTCCTGGTCCTCTCCAAAGGCGGCAGGGAAGGCGAAAAAGACCAGCTCCGACAGGCTTTCGAAGTAGTCCGTATGCCGATGGCGAGCGTGGATGACCCCACGGGGCGCGAACTCGTGTTCATGGGCGCCTTCCTCGACGTCATCCAGCGCTTCGTCGAAGAAGCGATGATCTCCGACAAGACGGCCTACGGCGGCCTGTCGGCCGGCAACGCCCTCAGCCTCCGGGGCCGCACCGTATATCTGGACCCCGACGCGGCCGATGAAGCCTTCCTGCGGGAAGAAGCCGGCGCCCTGCTTGCCGTCACCATCGCCCCCGACCCCGCCGGGCCCCGCTCCAGCTGCTACAAGATGCTCATCTCGGCCGACACCCACGAACTCTTTTTCTTCGAAAAAAGCCGCTACCGCGACCCCTCCGACGCCGCTTTCAGCGACGCCGACGCCCACCGCTTCACCCGCCGCGGCGCTGCCGTGAAACGCTAAACGCTGCCCGGTTTTATCCCATTTTTCCGCCAGCGGAGGACAAAATCTGCCTTATTGAAAATTGGCGGGAGCGTGAACCCTGTCCAGAAGACCCTCTGGAGCATATGGATGTTCCCGCCGGGGGCCTCAGATCGTCGGCAGGAACACCTACCCACTCCACAATGACGCCAGAGGCACCCTGCCGTTCCTGCCAATTTTGAACAAGCCACTGCAAGGCTGGCATAACCAGAGACAGGATGGAGATTGCGGGACAGCCCGCGATGTAGCCCCAGAATGATAACAAATGCATTCGGCACCGCCGCCTCCCGGTTACGGTGGTCGGCGGCTGCGGGCGGCGCGTCGCCGGGCTCGGCCGGAGGGCCCGCTCCGCGCCCCCGCTGCCCGGAGCCATTTCTCCCAGAGAGTTCTTTCGAGGGCGTTTCTGGAGGTACTTGATTATAGGACGATTATAGATTTGCTTTGGGGCATTTTCCCGCAAGTAAAAATATAATCAACTGGCAACCAATGAGTTTTAAAAACACATATTGATTAAGAGGCAGATTATTACTCTGTCGGATGCAGAACATCTGGAGGGTCCGGCAACAAGCGGCCGGGGAGGAGGGCCCTTGCCCGGAGCCCCCCACACACGGCCGTCTTGTAGCCGCCGACCACCGTAATCGGGAGGCGGCGGTGCCGCTTCGGTGGAGAAAATCTCTTTGCTCTAGAGATCCCTCGGCTTCGCTCGAATGACGGGAATAAGATTATGCGAAACGCACGGCGGTGAGGTCACGGGCGAATTGCTCGACACCCTTTTGGATTCTGGCCACGGTCTTGGCTGAGGGCTTGCGGCGGCCATGCAGATAGTGGCCTAACTGCGTCTGGCTTACGCCTGTGATGCGTTCCAAACCTGCCAGGCTGAATGCCTTACAGTATTCCTCAAGGAAACTGGCCGTATCATAATAGAACTCATAACGAATCTCCTCGAAGTGCCTACCCTTTTCCTCGTAGAAAGAACGCATCTCGGAGTAAGAGTTGTTGAAATCATCAATGGTCTCTTCGACAGTCTTTCCTTCACCGATGCAACTGTAATCAAGGGGCGTATCGTCCATATACGCAGAGAATCCGTATTCGGACTTCTCGATGAACACTTTAACCTTCTTCATAGTATTTCACAAGACGGAGTCGATGATGCAAATGTAGGAATTTTCCTACTATTTTACAAATAGTACAGGGATGAGAGGCAGCGGGAAGGGGCACCGCCGCCTCCCGGTTACGGTGGTCGGCGGCTGCGGGAGGCGCGTCGCCGGGCTCGACGGAAGGCCCGCTCCGCGCCCCCGCTGCCCTAACCGAACGACAAGAAGGTTGGAAGAAGGTGTTTTATCCCATTTTCTCGTTCAAGGAGGCCAAAATCGGCCTTGCTGCAAATCAGGGCGCGGGGTAACCGGCCTCAGAAGGCACTTTGAGCCGTATTACCCCGCGCAGTGAGGGCCTGAGGCCTTCAGTGAGCGAGGTCACCCCCACCACAATGGCGCCAGAGGCACCTTACCCCGCGCTCTGATTTTGAAAAAGACATTTCTCGGTATCTTGAACCCGTGTTTATTCTTGTCTTCCTGGCGGAAATAGCCAAAAACGGCGTTGTTGAAAATTGGCAGGAACGGGGACCCTGCTCAGAAGGAGCTCTGGGGCACCCAGGTGTTCCTGCCATTTTCGAAAATACTCTGCGGCAGCCGGCGGGTGGGTGTGCGCGGGCCAGAGCACGGTGGCATTGAGCGAAGCGAGGTCGGCATCAGCCGACCGCCGCGGTCCCGGGACTTTGCGCAGCAAAGTTGGAAAGGGACTTGAGCGACGCAGGGGGTCTGGGGGGAACGCCCCCCAGTCATAGCGGAGCGTCAGGCTCTTTGCTTTTTGGCAAGGGCAAAAAGCAAAGAGCCGGCAACCTCGCGGCTCGCCGACTCTTAGACGTGTACTAAAACCTAAACCTACAACATAGATGCAGGGTGGTTCGGGAACGTTGCAAAAAAATGAAAAAAAATTTAAGCCTTCTCTTCCGCGGGTTTGGGGCGGGTGTTGAGCTGGTTCATCGCTTGCTCGATGCCGACGAAAGCCCAGGTCCTCACACCTGCGACGACCTTCTTGGCCATCTCCTGAATCTCCTTCAGCTGCTCCTCGGCGAAGCCCCCCAGGACGTAGCCGATCAGTTGGCCCTGGGCATAGTCGTTCCCGATGCCGAGCCGCAGGCGCGGATAGTCCTGCGTACCGAGCATCTCCTCGATGTTCTCCAGGCCGTTGTGCCCGCCGGTGCGGCCGCCTTTGCGCAGGCGCATCGTGCCGAAAGGCAGATTGACATCGTCGCAGATCACCAGGATCCTCTCCAGGGGAAGGTCCAACTTCTGCTGCCAGTAACGCACCGCGTTACCCGACAGGTTCATATAGGTCGAAGGCTTGAGCAGGTGGAATTCGCGACCCTTGTCGTGCACCACGGCCACGTCGCCGTAGCGGCAGGTCTCGAAAACGACATTGGATGCCTGGGCCCAGGCATCCAATATCATAAAGCCGATGTTGTGTCTCGTGGAGGCGTATTCGGCACCGATGTTGCCGAGCCCGACCACCAGGAAGCACTTCTCTGACACGGCGGGGGCAGGTTTAAGCCTCCGCAGCAGCCGCAGTAACATTGCGCGTGGTCTTGACGCCGCAGATGATGGTGTCCTTGTCGGAGACGACGGTCACGTTCTTCACCTGAACGTCGGAAGCCTTGATGCGCTTGTCCAGACCGAGCGGGGTGATGTCGATGGTCAGCTCGTCGGGGAGGTCCTTCATCAGGGCGGAGACCTTCAGGCTGCGGACGTTCTGGTAGAACTTACCACCCTGCTGCACACCCTTGGCGTGGCCTTCGATCACGAGGGGAACGCTGATGGCGATGGGCTTGGTCTCATTGACGGCCAGGAAATCGACGTGCAGGCAGGCGTCCGTCACCGGGTGCCACTGCAGTTCGTGAAGGATCGCGGTCTGCGGCTTCGCGCCGTCGAGGACGAGGTCCACGATGTAGGACTTCGGCGTGTCGGTCAGAGCCTTGAGTTCTTTTGCGTCGACGGTGAAGAGAACGTTCTCCATACCGAGTCCGTACAGATTGCACGGGACGAGGCCCTCGCGGCGGAATGCCTTGATGACGGCCTTGTTGCCGACCTTGCGGGTCGTGCCTTTCAATTCAAAATGCTGCATTGCTTTGCTTTTAAAATGTGTTACTCAATTTGGGGCATCGCCCAAATCCCATTGCACCAAAACCTTATCCGGTTTTAATGAGCGCGCAAAGTTAATCATTTATTTCAAAACGGCAAGCGCCCCCGCAGTTCTTTGCTTTTTTGCCGGATTCTCTGTACCTTTATCCTGTTTATGACACTGCTCGCGCTGATAACCGTCTTCCGGATGATCGTGATTCCCGTCCAGTTCGAGGACCGGAATCTGGAGACGTCGGCCGCGCAGCAGCAGGCCCTCGTGCAGCAGGCCCAGGACTATTTCAACCGGCAGTTCGAGGGCAGCGGACAGACTTTCCAGTTCGACCTGGGTCCCGTCGTGACCCTCCCCCGCAAGCTCTCCTGGTACGGGACCAACTACCCAGACCGCCGGGACGTCCGCCTCGGCGAAGCCGTCCGCGACGCCTGCAGCCGGCTTCCCGCCGGCACCGACTGGTCCCTGTACGACGGCGACGGCGACGGCGAGGTGGACAACGTCTTCCTGCTTTTCGCCGGTCCCGGCGAACACGACAGCGGCCGCGAAGAGGACATCTATCCCCAGCAGGGCTCGCACTCCCCGGGCAGCAGCCCGCTGAACCTGGGCGGCAGGCGGATCGACCGTTTCGCCGTCAGCCCGGAAGGGCAGGGCGGCGTGTTCTGCCACGAGTTCGCCCACGTGCTCGGCCTGCCGGACCTCTACGATACCGACGGCGAGGACAGTGGCGGAATCGCCCGCGGCTACCTGGGCACCTCCCTGCTGGACGAGGGCTGCCGGCGGGACCCCGTGCCGGATTTCGGCGCGCTCGAGTATGAGCTGCTGGGCCTCGGCCGATGCGATACGCTCCGGACCGGTTCCTACACCCTCGCCCCCCTGTCCGAAGGGCGCCGCTACCTCAAGGCCCCGATGGACCGAAAGGACGAGTTTTACCTTTTCGAAGCCGTCGCCGGCGGGCTTCGGGTGAGCCACATCGACCGCTCGGACAATACTGCCGGTCCTTCCCCCCGCCACGAAGAGGAGCTCACGGCGCGCGACCGCTGGGACTACGGGGAGGTCAACAACAACCCCGACCACCCCTGCGCCCGGCTGATTCCGGCAGACCCTGACGCCACCGACGGGAACGGTATCCTGTTCCCGGGCCGGGGCTCCGGCAATTTCGGCTCCGACACCCCGGCGGCTTTCCGTGCCTGGAGCGGCCGCTCGCCGGGCCTGGCCCTGACGAACATCCGCCCGGACGGCGCGGGCGGGGTGAGTTTCGAAGTCATCGAACCGCTTTCGCTCCTCGACCTTTCGGTCTATCAGGACGCCGCCGTGGTGCGCTGGAAGGCCGATCCGGCCCTGGTGGGTATACGCGGCTTCGCCGTCAGCTGGACCGACGGTGAAGAAACTTGGGAGCACGAACTGCCTCCCGGCTCCACCAGCTTCACCCTGGAAGGCCTGCAGGCGCAAACCGCCTACCGTTTCTCCGTGCAGGTGCGGATGGACGGCAGCGACCGCTATTCCGTGGACGGGGGCTTCGTGACGAAAGTCCTGCGCAAAGGCACCTATCCCTACATTTATCTGAGCGGCACCCTGCGTAACGTGGACGGCAGCTTCCCCGCCGGCAGCAAGATCCCGCTGCGGGTCTTCAACGCCACCGACGTGGAGGAGGTGGAATGGACGCTGGACGGCGAACGCATCTTCCCGGAGGCCGACGGGCGCTTTACGCTGCGCCGCAGCGGCACGCTCCGGGCCCGGGTCATCCATACCGACGGCTCCTCGGAGAGCCTGTTCAAGCAAATCACCGTCTTATGATGAGAAACGCCGCCTTCCTCCTGTCCCTGCTTTGCCTCCTGCTGCTGTCCGGTTGCCAGGACGAGCGCCAGCTGAACGCCTTCTGCGAGAACGACGAGATCCGGCTGATGGTGGGCGGCACGATCGCGTTCACCTATGAGCCGAACACCTGCCAACTCGCTTTCAGCCGCGACCTGAAAGAGTTCCGGGCACATACCGACAACATGTCGGATTTCTTCGTGGCGGAGTTCTCCGAGATTCCGTCCACGCTGGGCCAGCGCCTGTCGGCGGACCTGGTCTGGACGACGGAAAGGGAGGTGCTGAGCAGAAAAAACCTCACCCTCGAAGTCGTTCGCCTCGAGGGTGATGAATGCTGGCTATGGAGTAACGCAGGCCGGATCGGCCTGACGGTACGTATCCTAGAATGACAGGGCTATCTGGATGAAATCGTCCGCCTTGAGCGAGGCGCCGCCGATCAGGCCGCCGTCGATGTCGGGTTGGGCGAAGAGCTCCTTCGCGTTGGACGGCTTGCAGGAGCCGCCGTACAGGATCGTGACCTCGTCGGCGAGAGCCGCACCGAACTTCTCGGCAAGGACGCTGCGGATGAAGGCGTGGATCTCCTCGGCCTGCTCCGCGGTCGCGGTCTTGCCGGTGCCGATGGCCCAGACGGGCTCGTAGGCGATGACGATCTTCGCCATATCCTCGGCGGAGAAGTTGTAGAGGACGTTCTTGACCTGGGTGGCGCAGACTTCGAAATGCTTGCCGGCCTCGCGCTCGTCGAGGTTCTCACCCACGCACAGGATGACGCCGAGGCCCGCATCGAGGGCCAGGCGGACCTTCACGACGAGTTTCTCGTCGGTCTCGCCATAATACTGCCGGCGCTCGGAGTGGCCCAGAATGGTCCACTGGCAGCCGACGGCCTTGAGCATCTCGGCGGAGACTTCGCCGGTGTAGGCGCCCTTGACGTGATCGGCGCAGTTCTGCGCGGAAAGTTCGACTTTGGTGCCCTCGAGCTGCTTGGCGCAGCAGCAGAGGTGGGTGAAGGGCGGGGCGATGATGAGGCCGACGCCGGCGGGGACCTGCGCGGAGCGCTCCGCAACGGCTTTCGCCAGTTCGATGCCATCAGGTCTGGTCGTATTCATCTTCCAGTTGCCTGCAACGATTTTCTTTCTCATATAATGACTGTAATAAATTGTTTCAACTTACAAAATTACTAAATTTGCAGACTTTTTAGTATGTATTCGATGAAGAATTTTGTAGAAGAGTTAAAATGGAGGGGCATGATCCAGGACATCATGCCCGGAACGGAAGAGAAACTGATGGAAGGCCCGCAGGCCGCCTACGTGGGCATCGACCCCACGGCAGACTCCCTGCACATCGGGCACCTGGTGAGCGTGATGATCCTCAGGCACTTCCAGAACTGCGGCCACAAACCCATCGCCCTCGTCGGCGGCGCCACCGGCATGATCGGCGACCCTTCGATGAAGAGCCAGGAACGCAACCTGCTGGATGAAGAAACCCTCGCCCATAACGTCGAAGGGATCAAGGCCCAGCTGGGACGCTTCCTCGACTTCGACTCCGACGCGCCCAACAAGGCCGAGCTCGTCAACAACTACGACTGGATGAAGGACTACTCCTTCATCAACTTCATCCGCGACATCGGCAAGCACATCACCGTCAACTATATGATGGCCAAGGACTCCGTCAAGAAGCGCCTCTCCAGCGAGTCGCGCGAGGGGATGTCCTTCACCGAATTCAGCTACCAGCTGATGCAGGGCTACGACTTCTACTGGCTGTGGAAGAACAAGGGCTGCGTCCTGCAGCTCGGCGGCTCCGACCAGTGGGGCAACATCACCACCGGCAGCGAACTGATCCGCCGGATGGACGGCGGCGAAGCTTTCGCCCTCACCTGCCCGCTGATCAAGAAGGCCGACGGCACCAAGTTCGGCAAGACCGAGAAAGGCAACGTCTGGCTCGACCCGGCCCGCACCTCGCCATACCAGTTCTACCAGTTCTGGCTGAACGTCAGCGACGAGGATGCGGAGCGCTTCATCAAGATCTTCACGATGCTTCCCCGCCAGACCATCGAGGACGCCATCGCCGCCCACCGGCAGGCTCCCGAGCGGCGCGAACTGCAGCGCCTCCTGGCCCGCGAGGTCACCATCATGGTGCACGGCCAGGAGGAGTACGACAACGCCGTGCGCGCCTCCCAGATGCTCTTCGGCAAGTCGACTTCCGAGGACCTGCGCCGGCTCGACGAGCGGACCTTCCTGGACGTGTTCGGCGGCGTGCCGACCTTCGAAGTGCCGCGCAGCGCCCTGCCCCTCGGCATCCTGGACGCCCTGGCGGTCAGCACGCAGATCTTCCCTTCCAAGGGCGAGGCCCGCAAGATGATCCAGCAGAACGGCTTCAGCCTCAACAAGGACAAGCTCACGGACATCGCCTACGAGCTGTCCGAGGCGGACATCGTCGACGGGAAGTACATCCTGGCGCAGAAGGGCAAGAAGGATTATTTCATCATCAAGGTCGTATAAATGGACAAGCCGGCATCTACCAGACAACTGAAGGTCGCTCGTGAACTGCAGCGCGACCTCTCCGAAATCATCCGCAGCCGGGGGATGGCGGCTTTCGGCGGCGCGATGGTCACCGTGAGCGAAGTCCGCATCAGCCCCGACCTGAGCATCGCGAAGGTCTTCGTGAGCATCTTCCCTTCCGACCGCGCGCCGCAGGTGATGCATCTTCTTGAAGAAGAGAAGCGCAGCATCCGCGGCGAACTGGGCCGCCGGGTGGCCTCCCAACTGCGCATCGTGCCGGAAATCGATTTCCATCTGGACTCCACGCTCGACTACGCGGAGCACATCGAGGAGCTCCTGCGCAAATAGGCTCTCCCGGCCGTGAAACCCGATTTCTATATCGCACGGCGCTACCTGGTGGCACGCAAGTCGCTGGGCGTCATCCACGCCATTTCGTGGCTCAGCGCCATCGGGATGGCCGTCGGCACGGCGGCGCTGGTGCTCATCCTGTCGGTCTACAACGGCTTCGACCGGGTCATTGAAGACAGCATCTCCGACCTCTCGCCGGACGTGCTCGTCACGCCCGTCCACGGAAAATATTTCGTCCCGGAAGGCCCGGCCTTCGACGCGCTGATGGACGATCCGCGCATCGCGCAGATATGCAGCATCGTGGAAGAGGAAGTATTCATTTCCTACGGCGGAAAGCAGGAACTGGCCCGTGCGAAGGGGGTCGATGCCGTCTATGAGCAAGAGTCTCGGCTGCGCGACCACGTCGTCGAGGGGAGTTTCTCGTTGCACGACGGAAGTCTTCCCCAGGCGGCCGTCGGCGCCACTCTGGCGCGGAAACTGGGGATCCATCCCCATTTCGTGGAGCCGCTGGTTCTTTATTATCCGCGCCGCGGGGCGCGCATTCCGCTGGCCGGACCGGCCGCGGCCCTGGGAAGCGTGAAAGTATCCCCTTCCGCCCTGCTGAGCGTGAATGCCACCACCGACGAGGAGCTGCTGATCGTGCCGCTGGAGCAGATGCGCTCCCTGCTGGGGCTCGACGATGAGGTCAGCGGGATCGAGCTGCGCCTGACGGGCACGGCGGACCGCCGGACCCTTCGCTCTTTGCAGGAACTCCTGGGAGAGGAGTTCCTCGTCCAAGACCGCTACCAGCAGCAGAGCGACCTCTATAAGATGATGCGTTATGAGAAACTGGCGATCTTCCTGATCCTGCTGTTCGTGATGCTCATCATCGCTTCCAACATCTTCGGCTCCCTTTCGATGCTCGCCATCGCCAAGCAGGAGGATATGCAGACCCTGCGCGCCCTGGGGGCGGACGGAAAGCTTCGGAGGCGGATTTTCATCTGGGAGGGTTGCCTGGTGTCACTGGTCGGTCTCGCGGCCGGCCTTGTGGTCGGTGTGGTCCTGGCGCTGCTGCAGCAGCACTTTGGCCTCGTCAAAATGCCGGGAGGGTTCTTCCTCCAGTCCTATCCCGTGGTCCTGCAGGCTTTCGATCTGCTGTGGATCACCCTCGGCGTGGGGATTATCGGTCTTTTGATCACGCTTTTGTCCGCCCCGAAAGCGGATTCTAATTAGCGGCCGTTTTAGCAAAATTCTGATTTCCAATTAATTACATTTTTGCTTTGGGGCTATTTCCCTCAAGTAAAAGCGCAAATAACTGATTATCATATTCTTACAAAAACGGGGCGAATGGGGGCGGCGGGAAAGTATCAGCTGGAATAGTTGATAAGTTGGTTGGTTTTTATTATTTTTGCGTTTACGGTTAGTATTAGTGAAATGAAACAGAAGCTCCATCCTTCCACCCTTTGCGTCCACGCCGGCTATGAACCCGGCAACGGAGAGCCCCGGCAGATGCCGATCATCCAGAGCACGACCTTCAAATATGCCTCTTCCGACGAGATGGGCCGCCTCTTCGACCTCGAAGCGTCCGGCTATTTCTATACCCGTCTGCAGAACCCGACCAACGACCGGGTCGCGGCGCGCCTGGCAGCCCTGGAGGGTGGTGTGGCGGGGATGCTGACTTCCTCCGGCCAGGCCGCGAACTTCTTCGCCTGCTTCAACATCTGTACGGCCGGCGACCATATGATCACCACCTCGGCCATCTACGGCGGCACCTACAACCTTTTCGGCGTCACCTTCCCGAAGATGGGCATCGAGGTCACCTTCATCGACCAGAGCGCTTCGGACGAGGAGATCGAGGCCGCCTTCCGGCCCAACACCAAGCTCCTCTTCGGCGAGACCCTGACCAATCCCGGCGTGCGCGTGCTCGACATCGAGCGGCTCGCCCGCATCGCCCACGGCCACGGCGTACCCCTCATCGTGGACAACACCTTCCCCACGCCGGTCAATCTCCGTCCCATCGAGTTCGGCGCCGACATCGTCACGCATTCCACGACGAAATACCTCGACGGCCACGGCACCACGGTCGGCGGCGCCATCATCGACAGCGGCAATTTCGACTGGGAGGCCCACGCGGAAAAGTTCCCCGGCCTGACGACCCCGGACGAGTCCTACCACGGCCTCACCTATACCACGAAATTCGGAAAGCTGGCCTACATCACCAAGGCCACCAGCCAGCTGATGCGCGACCTGGGTTCCATCCAGAGCCCCCAGAACGCATTCTACCTCAATCTCGGCATCCAGACCCTGGCTGTACGGATGAAGCACATCTGCCAGTCTGCCCAGCAGGTCGCCCAGTACCTCCACGACCATCCGGCCGTGGATTGGATCCATTATCCCGGACTCGCAGACGATCCGGACCACGCGCTGGCGCAGAAATACCTTCCGGACGGAAGTTGCGGAGTAATGGCTTTCGCCATCAAGGGTAACAGGGCAAAAGCCAAGCGCTTTATGGACCACCTGCAGCTGGTGACGATCGAGACCCACGTTGCCGACTGCCACTCCTGCATCCTGCACCCGGCATCGCACACGCACCGCCAGCTCTCCGACGAGCAGTTGCGTGAAGCTGGGGTGGATCCGGGCCTGATGCGCCTGAGCATAGGCCTGGAGGACCCGCGCGATGTCATCGCGGATCTGGAACAGGCGCTAGCCGTCGCCTGTAAATAAGCCGTTCTTACAATTGATTTATTACAAGGCAATTACATTTTTGCTTGAGGGTAAATCCCCTCAAGCAAAATAACAACTGATTATTAATCAATTAATTACAAAAACGCCGGCCAATAACTCTTACCCTTCGTCAGGGGGCGTGGGGTCGGCGGCGGGATTGATGTAGGGATCGGCGTCGGCGCGCAGCACCGTGCACTCCAGCAGGACGGTCCCCTTCTCCAGCGGCACCAGGCGGTATTCTTCACACTCGGCAGGCACGAGAAGCGTCTGGCCGGAGCGCACCGGGAAATCGACGGCGCCCCCGGCGAGGGGCAGTTGTACCGAAGCCGCTCCCTGCAGGCAGCAGTAGAGCACGAAGGGACCGGCCTCGCGGCTGACGGCGAGCGAAGCGTCCAGCCGCAAGCGGTCCACGCGCATCTGCGGCTGGTCCAGGAGCCGCTCCGCTCCGGGAACAGCATCCGAAGCGCCTTTCTTCCCCGGCACGAATGACTTAGCAGCAAATTGCTTATAATCAATGAAATCCAGCGCATCCACCAGGGTGAGCGCCGGGTCGAACTCGTCCGGATGGACCTCCCCGCCCCAGCCACACAGGCAGAAATCCATCGGCGAGGATTCCCCGATCTCGAGAATCTCCACCTCGCCCGCGGCGGCGTGCGGCGTCCCGGCGGGGATGCGCAGGAACATTCCGGCCTTCGGGGTCATCACGTTCAGCAGGCCCTCCACACTGCCGTCCTGGCAGGCGGTGAAAAACTCCGACGCGTCGGTGTCGCGCCGAAAACCCGCCATCAGCCGGGCCTCCGGGCCGCAACGCAACACATACCAAAGCTTCTCCTTACCCAGGAAATCATAGCGCTGGGCGGCCGTCTCATCGTCCGGATGCACGCGGAGCGGCATTCGTCCGTGCACGTGCAGCACCCGTACGCAGAGCGGGAACTGCCGGCCGTAGTAGTCGTACACATTGTCCCCGACCACGCGGTCCAGATACGTGTCCATCAGCTCGGAGAGGCTGTTGCCTGCCAGCCAGCCCTCGCGGACGAGCGAGTCGCGGTAGCCCAGGTCCGCCAGCTTGAACTCCTCCTCCCCCCAGGGATAGTCGTCCTGCAAAGTGCAGAAAGAGAAGGGATATAATTTCTTTTCTTGTTCCATAGACGATACAAAGTTAGGCAACTTTGTTTATTTTTGCATCTATGAAAGGAGTGAATATTTTCCTGGCCGACGGCTTCGAAGATGTCGAGGCCCTCGCCACCTGTGACGTGCTCCGCCGGGGCGGAGTCGACGTCACTCTGGTCGCCCTGACCGATGACCCGATGGTCGAATCTTCCCACGGAGTCCTGGTCTTCTCGGAGACTTTCCTGCCCGAAATGGAAGTGGACCACGCCGGCACGGACGCGGCGGACGTGATGATCTTCCCGGGCGGGATGCCGGGCTCGAAGAGCCTCGCCGCCTGCACGCCGCTCATCGCCCTGATGCAGGCGCACTATGACGCCGGCGGCTCCCTGGCAGCCATCTGCGCCGCTCCGGGACTCGTGCTCAGCCAGCTCCGGCCGGACATCCTCCGGGGAATGGAATTCACCTGCTTCGACGGCTTCCAGGATGCGCTCATCGCGCAGGGCGCCCGCTATACGCCCGCACCTGCCGTCCGAGCCGGCCGCATCGTCACCGGCCGCTCCGCCGGCCACGCCATCGCCTTCGCCCTGGAGATCCTCCGCGGCATCAAAGGCGACGCTGTCGCCGCCCAGGTTGCCCACGCGCTCTTTTTAGACTAGCGTATTATTCTACGGTTACTGATTTTGCAAGGTTGCGGGGCTGATCCACATCGCGCCCCTTGGCGATTGCGATGTGATAAGCCAGCAGCTGCAGCGGAATGATGGAGAGGATGGGCTCAAAACACTCCTCCGTGTCCGGAATCTCGAACGACCAGTCCGACAGCGCCTTCACGTCGGTGTCCCCTTCCGTCACCACGCTGATGATCCGCCCCTTGCGCGCCTTCACCTCCTGGATGTTGCTCAGGATCTTCTCGTAATTGCCCCGGCGCGGGGCGATCACCACCACCGGCATCTCCTCGTCGATCAGCGCAATCGGCCCGTGCTTCATTTCCGCTGCCGGATAGCCCTCGGCGTGAATATAGGAAATCTCCTTGAGTTTCAGCGCCCCTTCGAGCGCCACCGGATAATTGTAGCCGCGGCCCAGATAGAGGAAATTATGCGTATAGGTGAAAATCTTCGCCAGGTCCGCGATCTGCGCATCGTGCTCCAGGATACGCGCGATCTTGTCCGGGATGACCTGCAGCTCCTTCACCAGCGCGGAGCGGCGCTCCTCCGTCACGGTGCCCAGCTGCTCCGCCAGGCTCATCGCCAGCAGGAAAAGCGTCGTGACCTGGGCCGTGAAGGCCTTGGTCGACGCGACGCCGATCTCCGGACCGATGTGCGTATAGCAGCCGGTGTGCGTGGCGCGGGCGATGGACGAACCCACCACGTTGCAGATGCCGAACAGGAAAGCGCCCGCCTCGCGGGCCAGGTTCACCGCGGCCAGCGTGTCGGCCGTCTCGCCGGACTGGGAGATGGCGATCACCACGTCACTCGGGAAGATGACCGGCCGGCGATAACGGAACTCCGAGGCGTACTCCACCTCGACCGGCTTGCGCGTCAGCTCCTCGATCATATACTTGCCGATCAGGCCGGCGTGCCAGGAGGTGCCGCAGGCGCAGATGATGATGCGTTTCGCGCCGAGCAGGCGCTCACGGTTGTCGATGACCCCGGACAGCTTGACCTCGCCGAGCTCGGGATGAAGGCGGCCCTGCATCGAGGCGCGAAGGGTACGCGGCTGCTCGAAGATCTCCTTGAGCATGAAATGCGGGAAACCGCCCTTCTCGATCTCGCTCAGGCTCATCTCGAGTTCGCGGACCTCCGGGGTCTGCTCGACGCTGCTCAGGTCCGTGATGCGCAGCTCCTCACCGCGACGGATATAGGCAATCTGCTCTTCGCCCAGGTAAACGACCTTGTTGGTGTATTCGATGATCGGGGAGGCGTCGGAGCCGACGAAATACTCGTTCTCGCCCACCCCGATGAGCAGCGGACTGCCCTTGCGGGCCGCGATGAGCAGGTCCGGCTGAGTCTTGTCCATCACCACCAGCGCATAGGCGCCGACCACGTGTCGCAGGGCCATCGGGACGGCCTGCTCGAAACTCGCCTTGCGCGAATCCATCATATATTGGATCAGCTGGATGACCACTTCCGTGTCCGTCTGGCTCTGGAAATGGTAACCTTGGCGGGTGAGTTCGGTCTTGAGGGAACGGTAGTTCTCGATGATGCCGTTGTGGATCAGGGCGAGCTTGTGGTTCTCGGAATAATGGGGATGGGAGTTGACGTCGCTCGGCTCGCCGTGGGTCGCCCATCGGGTGTGGGCGATGCCGACGGTGCCGGACACGTCCTTGCCGCAGGCCACCTTTTCCAGGTCCCGGACCTTGCCTTTGGTCTTGTAGATGACAAGGTCGCCGCCGTCGCCCACGAGCGCCACGCCGGCGCTGTCATAGCCCCGGTACTCGAGGCGGGTCAGACCCTTGATGAGGATCGGATAGGCCTGGCGCCCTCCGACGTATCCCACGATTCCGCACATAACGACTCAGATTATTGGTACAAAAAACGCACGAAGGTACGCATTTTCCGTCAATAATCCAGCGCATCCATCACTTCTTCGAGCTGGCGGCGATCCCGTTTGGTGGGGCGTCCCGCCCCGCGGTCGCGCTGCAGCACGACGGTCTCGCGCGGGGCGTGGAGTTTGGCCCGCTCGGCCTCCGGGGTCAGGTCCTCGGCGTATTCCGGGACGAGCTGCGCGCCCATCCGGCTTTCCGTGACCTTGAGTACCCGGTAGGAGAACAGGGCCGGTCCCTTGCGGACCTCCAGCACGTCTCCGGCCTTGACGGCCTTGGACGGCTTGGCGTTGACGCCCGCGATTTTGACCTTGTTGCCGTTGCAGGCGTCCGTGGCTTCGCTCCGGGTCTTGAACACCCGGATCGCCCATAGGAACTTGTCTATCCGTACGCTGTCCATAGGACTAACGGCGGCTGCTTCCCATCGAGATGTAGTAGAACAGCGTGGCGAGGGAACCGATGGCCGCGATGATGTAGGTGTAGGCCGCCCACTTGAGGGCATCGACCGCCATCGGGCGCGTCTGGGCGTCCACGATCCCGGAACCCTCCATCCACTGCACCGCGCGCTGGCTGGCATTGATCTCGACCGGAAGCGTGACCACGCTGAAGAAGGTCGTCATCGCGAACAGGCCGATGCCGATCCACAGCAGCGTCGGGAACACGTTGATCAGCAGCACCCCGGCCAGAAGGACCCACTGGACCGTGTTGTTGGCGAAGGTCACGACCGGCACCAGCGCCGAACGGAGGCGCAGCGGAGCATAGCCCTGGGCGTGCTGCAGCGCGTGGCCCGTCTCGTGGGCCGCCACGGCGCAGGCCGCGATGGAAGCGCTGCCGAAAACGCTCTCGCTGAGGTTGACCGTCTTGTCCTTGGGGTTATAATGGTCCGTGAGCTTCCCGGAGACGGACTGGACCTTGACGTCGGTGATGCCGTTCTGGGCGAGCATCAGGCGCGCCACGTCCGCGCCCGTGACGCCGTGGGGCGAGGGGACGTTGCTGTATTTGTTGAACTTGCTGCTCAGGACCCGCTGGATGATGAACGAAGCCACCATCACGGCGATGATCAGAAACCAGATGCTCATTATTTTTCGAAATAACGCTTCAGCAGTCCCTGGAAGCCGGCACCGTGGCGGGCTTCGTCCTTCGCCATCTCGTGGACGGTGTCGTGGATGGCGTCATAACCCAGGGCCTTGGCGCGCTTGGCGATGGCGAGCTTGCCCTCGCAGGCACCGCACTCGGCCTCGGCGCGCTTCTTGAGATTGGTCTTGGTGTCCCACACCACTTCGCCCAGCAGTTCGGCGAACTTGGCGGCGTGCTCCGCTTCTTCAAAGGCGTAGCGGCGGAAGGCGTCGGCCACCTCCGGATAGCCCTCGCGCTCGGCCTGGCGGCTCATCGCGAGGTACATTCCCACTTCGGAGCACTCGCCGTTGAAGTGGTCGTGGAGGCCCTGCATGACCTCGGCATCCTCGACGACGCCGTCGCCCAGGTGATGCTCGCAGGCCCACTGCAGGCCCTCGGATTTCACCTCAGCGAACCTGTCGCCCTTCGCGTGGCACTGAGGGCATTCAGCGGGAGGATTCTCACCTTCATAGACATAGCCACAAACAAGACATCTGAATTTCTTTTTCATAATGGTTACCGTGTTATCAGTTTGTCCTGCAAGTTAAGCAAAATCGCCGGCAAAAACAAGAAAGGCGCCCCTATTCGAGCGCCTTTCCCTTCTCATCCACGATTTCATACTGCAGGATGCCGTGGTCGGTCATTTCGACCAGCCCCAGCTTGCATCTGTACTTGCGTTTCCATCTGCGGAGGAAAGAATTCCATCCGCGCGTCAGGTAGGCCCCGAGGATGGGGCTGACCTGCACGGTCATTGTCTGGTGTCCCTTCTCGGCGAGGTCGGCGATCTGACGCTCGATCTGCTCGTCGATGACCACGGTGGAGGTGATCCTGCCGGTGCCGTGGCAAAGGGGACATTTCTCGGTGGTGTTGATCTCCGTCACCGGGCGGATCCGCTGGCGGGTGATCTGCATCAACCCGAATTTGGTCAGAGGCAGCACGTTGTGCTTCGCCCGGTCGTTCGCCATCAGGTCCCGCATATACCTGTACAGGTCGTTGCGGTGCTCGGGCTTGGCCATGTCGATGAAGTCGACGATGACGATGCCGCCCATATCGCGCAGCCGCAGCTGGCGGGCGATTTCTTCCGCGGCGAGCTTGTTGACCTCGAAGGTGTTCTCCTCCTGGTCGGTCGTCTTGGCCCGGATGCCGCTGTTGACGTCGATGACGCCCAGCGCTTCGGTGGTCTCGATGACGAGATACGCACCCTGCTTCATCGGTACTACCTTGCCGAAGGAGCTCTTGATCTGGCGGGTCACTTCGAAATGGTCGAAGATGGGCTCCTTGCCCTCGTAGAGCTTGACGATCTTCTCCTGTTCGGGAGAGATCAGGGAAATGTACTTGCGCGTCTCCTCGAACACCTTCCGGTCGTTGACGTAGATGTTGGTGAACGAGTCGTTGAGCAGATCGCGCAGCACGGTCGTGGTCTTGGAGTACTCTGTGAAGAGGAGTTTCACCCCCTTGGATGCGGCCACCTTCTTCCAGGAGCCCTCCCATTTCTCGATGAGCAGGCGCAGCTCGGCCACCAGGACGGCGGCCGTCTTGCCTTCCGCGGCGGTCCGGATGATGGCGCCGTAGTTCTTGGGGAGGATGCTTCGGACGAGGGTCTCAAGCCTCTTTTTCTCCTCCTTGGAGGAGATTTTCTGGGAAACGCTCACCTTCTCGGCGAAGGGGAGCAGTACGATATTGCGTCCTGCCAATGAAATCTCCGCAGTCAACCGGGATCCCTTGGTGGAAATCGGTTCCTTCGTGATCTGGGCCATGATCATCTGCCCGACCTTGAGATGGTCTTCGATCCGTCCCTCCTTGGCGAGGGCCGGGCCGATCTTGATCCCGGAATAGAGCTTGCCAAGGTCCCTGTTGGGGTTGCTGTCGCGCACGAACGTGTCGAAAGCCTTGAAATACAAGCCCAGGTCGAGGTAATGGACGAAAGCCTCCTTGTTGTCACCGATGTCCACGAAGGCGGCATTCAGCGCGGGGAGGATCTTCTTGACCTTGCCAAGGAAGACGTCCCCGACCGAATAGCTCTGACCCTGGTTCGATTCCCGGTTCAGCTCGATCAGCCGGTGGTTTTCCAGCAGAGCGATCCTCACCTCGGCGGACGATACGTCCACCACCAGGTCTTTGTCTGTCTTCGCGGTTTCCATTGTCATTACGATATCAAGAAAAAGCCCGCCGGATCTCCCGTCAGGCTTTCCTCGACTCTTACTTCTTCTTGTGCCGGTTCAGACGCAAGCGCTTCTTGCGCTTGTGCGTGGCCATCTTGTGTCTCTTATGCTTCTTTCCGTTAGGCATAGATTATTTGGATTTGGGTTTCACACTTTCCTTAACGGCAGCCGCAAAAGACTTGGAAGGCTTGAAGGCGGGGATGCAATGGGCGGGAATGGTCATCGTGGTCTGGCGGGTGATGTTGCGGGCGGCCTTCTGGGCGCGCTGCTTGTTGATGAAGGACCCGAATCCGCGCAGGTACACATTGTTGTCCCTGATCAAGGAAGCCTTGATGCTCTCCATAGTGGCCTCGACGACAGTCTGGACGGTCACTTTCTCGACGCCGGTGGCCTTTGCCACTTCGTTCACGATTTCTGCTTTAGTCATGTCTGTAAATATTTAGTAATGTTGTAATCAACGATTTTGGGATGCAAAAATAGAGTTATTTTTTTATTATTCAAAATGATATTTGCAGTTTTTGGCAGTGGCACGGAGATTGACAATATAATGGACCGGATTATTGTGTCCACTTTTACTGACATTTTGGCAATATTATGAAACGAGATACAGAATTCACCCTCCCCGCTGGCGCAGAAGTCAGCATCATCCCCGTCGTGCAGGGAGAAGGCCTGCTGAAAATCGACGAATCCGAGCTGCCCGAGGTCCTGCCCGTGCTGGCGCTCCGCAACGCCGTGCTCTTCCCGGGCGCGGTGTTCCCGATCACGATCGGACGCGAGAAGTCCGTCCGCCTGATCCAGGACGCCGAGAAGGACGGTTTCTTCATCGGCGCGGTGCCGCAGAACGACGTGATGGTCGAGGAGCCGCAGGAAGAGGATCTCTGCCGCTACGGCTCCGTCTGCAAGGTCCTCAAGACCCTCGAGATGCCGGACGGCACCATCACGGCCATCCTCCAGGCGTTCAAACGCCTGTCGCTGGATGCGGTGCTCGGCTATGAACCCTATATCACCGCCCGCGTGCATTACCTCCCGGACATTCTGCTGGAGGATCCCCACAGCACGGACATCAAGGCCATCAGCGAGGCCCTCAAGGAGAAATCCATCCATATCCTGCGCGCCAGCAACATCGGCACGCGCGAGACCATCGGCGCCCTCAAGGCGATCGACGATTTCCGCTTCCTGGTGAACTTCACCGCCACGACCATCGAGGTCGAGAACTTCGAGTCGAAGATCCAGCTCCTGGAACTGGATGACGTCAAGCTGCGCGCACTCAAGCTCCTTTCCATCCTGGACGGGCAGATCGAGCTGATGAAGATCAAGCAGGAGATCAACCAGAAGGTCAAGAGCGAGATCGACCAGCAGCAGAGAGAGTACTACCTCAACAACCAGCTCCGCACCATCCAGGAAGAGCTGGGCATGGACGAGTCGGAGGACATCGACAAGTTCCGCGAGCGCGCGGAAAAGAAGAAGTGGCCCCAGGCCATCGCCGAAGCCTTCAACAAGGAGCTCGCCAAGCTCGAGAAGCACAACCCCAACTCGCCGGACTACAGCGTCCAGTACAACTACCTGGAGTTCATGCTCGACCTCCCCTGGGACGAGATGAGCCAGGACAACCTGGACCTTAAGCATGCCCAGAAGGTGCTGGACGACGACCACTACGGACTCGAGACGGTCAAGGACCGCATCATCGAGTACCTCGCCGTGCTCAAGCTGAAGGGCAATATGAAGTCCCCGATCCTCTGCCTCTACGGTCCTCCGGGCGTGGGCAAGACCTCGCTCGGCAAGTCCATCGCCAAGGCCCTCGGCCGCAAGTACGTGCGCATCGCCCTGGGCGGCATGCACGACGAGGCGGAACTGCGCGGCCACCGCAAGACCTACGTGGGCGCCCTCCCGGGCCGTATCCTGAACGGCATCGCCCGGGCCGGCACCTCCAACCCGGTGATCGTGCTGGACGAGGTGGACAAGCTCGCCGCGGACTTCAAGGGCGACCCGTCCTCCGCGCTGCTGGAGGCGCTCGACCCTGAGCAGAACTCCACCTTCCACGACAACTACCTCGACCTGGACTACGACCTCAGCCACGTCCTGTTCATCACCACGGCCAACAGCACCGCGCCCATCCAGGCCGCCCTGCTGGACCGTATGGAGCTGATCAACGTGACCGGCTACCTGGCCGAGGAGAAGATGGAGATCGCCAAGAAGTTCCTCGTGCCCAAGCAGCTGGAGGAGCACGGTATCCCGAAAAGCGGGCTCAAGATCGACAAGCCGGCCCTCTCGGCCATCATCGACGAATACACCCACGAGTCGGGCGTGCGCGGCCTGGAGAAGCAGATCGCCAAGATCGCCCGCGTCACCGCGAAGAAGATCGCGATGGAGCAGGAGTATCCCCAGACCATCAAGAAGGAGCACCTGAAGGAGTATCTCGGCCTGCCGACCAACTTCCACGACCTGCAGAAGGGCAACGAAGCCCCCGGCGTGGTCACCGGCCTCGCCTGGACCCAGATGGGCGGCGAAATCCTCTTCGTGGAGAGTTCCGTCTCAGGCGGCAAGGGCGTGATGAGCATGACCGGCAACCTGGGCGACGTGATGAAGGAATCGGCGACCATCGCCTACCAGTACATCAAGGCCCATCCCGAAATGGCCAATATGACCTCCGAGCAGTTCGCCGCCAAGGACCTGCACGTGCACGTGCCCGAGGGGGCGACCCCGAAGGACGGTCCTTCGGCCGGCATCACGATGGTGAGTTCGATGGTATCCGCGCTGCGCGGCCAGGCGGTGCGTCACGGCATCGCGATGACGGGCGAGATGACCCTGCGCGGGCGCGTCCTGCCGGTCGGCGGCATCAAGGAGAAAATCCTGGCCGCGAAGCGTGCCGGCGTCCACACGATCGTCATCTCGGAGGACAACCGCAAGGACATCGAGGATATCAAGGAAATCTATATCCGCGGCCTGGAGTTCCACTACGTCAAGACCATCCAGGACGTCATCAGCTTCATCTTCTGAGGCGATCTCCCGCCGCTAACAAGTCGCCAGGGGCAAAATCACAGCCATTTGCCCTTGGCGATGTTGTTTTATTGTCGCGCGGGGCAAAACAGGGTCTTTACGCCCCTGGCAAACCTACGAAAAGATAAATAATCATAGCAAAAAGGAATATTATTTCTATTTCCACGTGCAGAGGGTCTCTCTTAATCAGCATACTGTCAGACAGATAATCTTTTTTCGGCAGTTAAACGATTAATCAGCCGCTTAAACGGATCCGATTCTGTAGTTTTGCTCCCATGAAAGACTATATGCATAATCCATCCAGGCCCGGTTCATTTGCAGAACTCGAACGGCAGTGCGAAGAAGTGTTTCTTCTGCGAGGTCCCTTTTATCATCTGTGCACACCGGGGGAGGATACCCTGATCCTATTTGAAACGGATGAAGATTTTCGTTTCGCCATGAATCTGGTTGCGCTGGTGACACACCTTAGCCCGGATGTCAACATCATCACGTTTGAGGTGATGGATTCCCATCTGCACGTAATTGCCGAAGGACCGCCTCCGGGAGCGAATGACTGGTTTGGACAACTGCGGAAACGCCTCTTCCGCTATTATCAATCCACCGGGCGAGTCCGGGACCTCAGTAACTTCCAGCCCAATATTATCCCGATCAATGATCTGTCCTTCCTGCGGAATTCCATCGCTTACGTCAACCGGAACGGCTATCTGGTCCAACCGAAGTTCACGCCGTTTTCCTATCCCTGGGGTGCCAACCGGTTCTATTTCAATCCCGATGCCAGATTCAGGCAGGATGGACACTACCAAGACTTATCCTACGACGAAAAAAGACACCTGTTCCGCAGTAACACCATCGAATATCCTGAGATGCACAGCTTGGTGGACGGGTATGTTTCTCCGGTCAACTATTGTAATCTTGATTTAGGGGAAAGCCTTTTCAGGAATGCAAGACATTATTTCTCCCTGATATCCCGCAGTGTGGAGGGCTTTCAAGATATCGCCAAATTATTGGGAGATCGGTTTTTCTGCACAGATGATGAACTGTTTATCATCATCCGGCAGATCAGCAAAGACAAGTACGGATCATCCCGCCCGGACATCCTGCCTCCAGACAAAAAAAGAGAACTCGCCAAGATGATGTATTACGATTATAAGGCAGGCGTCCAACAAATACGCCGCATGCTTCGTGTGGCGGAAAGTGATGTCCGTTTCCTTCTCGGGAAATAATCAGAACAGTTTCGGATGATTCTCCTCCAGGCCGGACAGGACTTGCTCCATCACGGCCTGGCGGATCAGGGCCGAGCGTGAGGAGACCTTGAAACGCTTGCAATACGTGTCGATGGCCGCAAGCTCCTGCGCGTTGAACAGCACGGTCTTGCGGTGGATGCGCCGGAGTGAGTCCCGCTGCTTGTCGAGGTAGGCGGGATCGACGCCGGAGAACTTCCTGTTACTCTTCTTTTTCCTGGCCATAGAGCATATTGATGTATTGGATGATTTTCTGCAGGCTGTCCATCTCGAGCCGGCGGCCGAGGATCTCGCCCTCCCACACGACGAACACCTTGGGCGTGGAGAACACGCCGTAGTCGAGCAGCAGGGTGGATTCGTTCTCCGGATCCCAGAGATGGATCATCTTCACGTTGCGGTTGCTGCTCTTCAGCGCCTTGCGAAAAGCCTTGAACTCCTTGCGGTCGGCGTCCACGTCGATGGCGTAGAAGTACATCGGGAACTGGACCTGGGCGAGCACCGAGGGCAGCGCATAGGTCTCCAGGCGGCATTTTGAGCAGCCCGGCGAATAGAAGAAAAGCACCGAGGCGCGGTCGGTGGCGGGAAGGGTCCGGCGTCCGCCGCAGGGAGTGCGCAGCGTCAACTGCGGGGCGCTCATCCCGAGCAGGGTCGAGCGGTTCTCGAGGGCGAAGCGCTCCGCCTCGAAGAGTTCGAACTCGCTGCGGGGCTGCACCTTGCCGGAATCGATCCATTCGTCGAAGATGTGCACGGCCACGGCCTCTTCGCCCATGATGCGGCTGTAACGGTAGTGGTCGAATACGGCGAGAGCCACGTGCTGGCGCATCAGCGAATCGGTGCAGGAGGCGATCAGACCGTCGAATTCGCTGCACTTCACGTCATTTTCCTCATACGCGAGAGCACCGTAGAACTGCGTCAGCAGGCTGTCCAGCGGGGCATACCGCCCGGTTGTATCCGAATCACCCCGTAAATCGGAGATTTCCGGGGGCCCCGATTGAACCTGCGCCGCGGCGTTCAGACCGCAGCCCAGCAGGACCAGGACCGACAGGAGCCACCTTCTCATTTCACTTCGGGCAGGACGACCCCTTCGGGGAGGAACTGGGACGTGTCGCCGTGGTGGCGGAGCAGGTCGCGCACGGCCGAGGAGGAGATGTGGGCGAACTCCTGCGCCGTCGGGATGATGATGGTCTCGATCTCGGGGGCGAGCCGGCGGTTGGCGTCCGCGATGGCCTTCTCGTTGTCGAAGTCCATCATATTGCGGATGCCCCGCACGATATGGCGGATGCCCAGCTGGCGGCAGATGTCGATGGTCAGGCAGTCATATTCGACGATGCGCACGCGGTCTCCCAGCGAGGCGGTCGCCTGCCGGATGATGTCCAGCTTCTGCTCGCCGGTGAAAAAACCCCTCTTGTCCTGGTTGATGCCGACGGCCACGACGACCACGTCGAACATTGTCAAGGCCCTGCCGAGGATATTGAGATGGCCCGCGGTGAACGGGTCGAAAGAGCCGGGAAATAAAGCGATTGTGTTCATATTTGTCAAAGATAGGGAAAAAAAGCGTATCTTTGGAATATGACCGTAAAAATCGAACCCTCCTGGCGCGAAGCGCTCCAAAGCGAATTCGACCAGCCCTATTTCGCCGCCCTGGCGCAGCGCCTGCACGCCGAGAAGGCAGCCGGGCGGACCATCTTCCCGCCCGGCGGGCAGATTTTCCGGGCCTTCGAACTCTGTCCGCTGGGCAGCACGAAGGTCGTCATCCTGGGCCAGGACCCCTACCACGGCTACGGGCAGGCGATGGGCCTGTGCTTCAGCGTGCCGCCGGGCGTTCCCGCCCCGCCTTCGCTCAAGAACATTTTCCAGGAGATCGAGACGGATCTGGGCGTGCGGATGTCCGGCAGCCCGGACCTGACGCCCTGGGCCCGGCAGGGCGTGCTGCTGCTCAACGCGGTGCTGACCGTGCGCTCCGGGGAAGCAGCTTCGCATAGCGGCATCGGCTGGGAGACCTTTACCGACGCCGTGATCCGGACGGTCTCGGAGCGGCGCGAAGGGGTGGTGTTCCTGCTCTGGGGCAATTACGCCCGCAGCAAGGCGCCGCTCATAGACGCCACGCGCCACCTCGTGCTCGAGGCGGCGCATCCTTCGCCGCTGGCCCGCGGCGCCTTCTTCGGCTGCCGCCATTTCTCCCGCTGCAACGACTATCTCGTCGCCCACGGCCAGACGCCCGTCGACTGGAAACTGTAGGCGGACAGCAGTTTGCCCCCGGAGAGCATTTAGCGAAAGCTGTTTTTTCTGCTCTCCGGGGGCAAACCTGCTGCCGCCGAGTCCGCCAGGGGCAATCCCCGCCTATTTTGCCCCTGGCGACGGAAAAAAACGGTTGCCAGGGGCAGAAACATATCATTCTGCCCCTGGCAAGTTGTTTTCCCGGATTCGTTACCGCTTTTTCCCGGGGATGAAAAGGCTGACCAGCAGCACGGCCGCCAGCAGCAGGAAAAGCAGGGTGCAGACCCGGCCGGGGATGTCGCCGTGGCGCACGAAGGCGGTCTGCTCCGAATTGAGGTTGACTTCTCCGCTCAGGGTCTGGCGGGTCCACCACTCGGACTGGGAAAGGATCTCCCCCCGCTGGTCGATGAAGGCGGAGATGCCCGTGTTGCCGCAACGGGCGATGTCGCGGCGCAACTCGATCGCCCGCAGGCGGGCATAGCTGAGGTGCTGGCGGTAGCCCGGCGTGTTGCCCCACCAGGCATCGTTGGTGATGATGGTCATCGCCTGCGCCCCGGCGCGCACGTACTCCGTGCAGAACTCCCCGTAGATGGACTCATAACAGATGGCGCAGCCCAGCGGCACATCGCCGAAATGCAGCAGCGTACGCTCGTCCTGCCCCACGCAGCGCGCCATCAGACCGCTCACGCCCATCTTTTTCGACAGCCAGTTGTCCAGCGGGACGAAGATGCGCGGATAAGGCGTCAGTTCCGTGCCGACGACCAGCTTGCTCTTGTGGTAGATCTCGAAGAAATCCGCCGCGTCCGCCATCACGGCACTGTTGTGCGAGACGATCCAGCCCTCGCCGTAAGGCCGGGCCAGGATCGTGGGCGAGGCGTGGGTGCGGTAAATGTCGTAGCTGGTGGCACCGAAGAGTATCTCCGCCCCGGGATGCTCCCGCAGGAAAGCACGGATGCGCTGCAGGGTGCGGGAATTCTCCGGATCGTTGAGCACCAGGTCGCCGGTGAAAGTCTCGGGAGCAAGCAGGAGCACGGGGTCCCCGGAAATCTCTGATTTCTGGGGTGTCAGCACGCTCTTCCCGGCAGGCCGCGAAGCCAGCGCCCCGTCAAACAAGTCCAGCAGGATGGAAGTCTGCTCGTCCTGCGAGAGGGACTGGAACTTCTCGTAGGGATCGAAGTTTGGCTGGCCGACCACCACCTCGACCGTCCCTTCGGAACGCTCCTCATAAGAGGACCAGATCAGCTTGGAAGCCACCACGGGCCCCGCGATCACGAGCAGGATCCCCACGGAGGCGCAGCCGCGCGCCAGACCGTTCCATTTCTGCCACCGGCCGTCCAGCACGGCCACGATCAGGCCGTAGATGCCCAGATTGGCCACCCAGATCCAGAGCGAGCCGCCGAGCATTCCCGTGTATTCATACCATTGCACCGTGCGCGTGCTCTGCGCGAAGGCGCCGCCGAGTGTCAGCCAGGGCCAAGAGATGTCCACGTCGAAGTAGTGCCGCTCCCAGGCCATCCACATCGCCGCGAGAAACACATACGGCAGCACCCCGGGGAGTTTCTTTCTCGCCAGGCGGAACAGCAGCCACATCAGCATCATCTGGGCCGCATTCGCGAGGATCGCAAAGATCCCCCCGCCCACGGTGGCGTTGCATACCCAGAAGGTCGTGGCGGCGTTCCACGCGACGAACACGGCCGCCGGGAAGAGCCACTTCGCGCGCACCCTGTACTCGTCCGACAGGGCGTCGGCGAGCAGCAGCGGGACAAAGGCGACCAGGGCCAGCGCACCGGTGTGCGGCACCAGCCAGGGCAGGCTCAACAGCAGCACCGACAGGGCGGACAGGAGCCAGAGGGTGATCTGCGGCTTTCTCATTCTTCAGGCATCTGACCGCAGTATTTGCGCCATTTGTCCAGGAGGGCGGTCATATCCTCCGGGAGGTCGGATCCGAACTGCAGCCACTCCCCGGTGCGGGGATGGGTGAATCCCAGCGTGCGGGCGTGGAGCGCCTGCCGCGGGCAGATGGCGAAGCAGTTCTGGATAAACTGGCGGTATTTGGCATAAATGGTCCCCTTGCGGATCTCGGCGCCGCCGTAACGCTCGTCGTTGAAGATGGGATGCCCCATCTGGGACATATGCACGCGGATCTGGTGCGTGCGGCCGGTCTCCAGCTTGCATTCCACCAGGGTCACGAAGCCGAAGCGCTCCAGCACCTTCCAGTGCGTGACGGCGCGCTTGCCGTGCTCCTCGTCGGCCACCGAGCGGAAGCGCAGGCGGTCGCCCGGGTCGCGCCCGATGAAACTCTCGACCGTGCCCTCGTCCTCACGCAGGTCGCCCCAGACGATGGCATTGTAGCGGCGCTCGATGCTGTGGTCGAAGAACTGTTTGGCCAACTTGAGCTGAGCTTCGTCATTCTTCGCGACGGCCAGCAGGCCGCTCGTGTCCTTGTCGATGCGGTGCACCAGGATCCCCATCCGCTCGTCCAGCGCCTCCGAGTCCTGACTGATGCCCAGGTGATGCGACAGGGCGTTGACGAGGGTCCCTTCGTAGTGGCCGTGACCCGGATGGACGACCATCCCCGCGGGTTTGTTGACCACGAGCACGTCGTCGTCCTCATAGACGATGTTCAGGGGGATGTCCTGCGGGATGATCTCCAGCCCGCGGCGCCGGTAGGGCATCACGAAACGGATGACGTCTCCCGGACGGACGATGTAGTTGGCCTTGACGGGCGTCTCCCCCACCCGCACGTAGCCTTCCTTGAAGGCCTGCTGGATGCGGTTGCGGGAGGTGTCCTCGAGATGCGTGGACATATATTTGTCGATCCGGACGGGCGCCTGCCCCGGATCCACTTCCAGGCGGAAGTGCTCGAACATCTCCTGCGGCGCGGGGTCCATCATTTCTTCCCGGCGGCGGGGAGTTTGGAAGGATCGTTGGTCAGGGACATCGTGACCTCGGTGCCCATCCGCAGCTTCTCGGAAGCGGCGGGACGCTGCTGGTACACGAAGGCGCTCACGGAGTCGGCGTAGGTCTTGACCGTCTCGTCGAAGTGGAGCTTGCCGACGTTGAGCGAACTCTCGAGCGTCTGGTCCACGGCCGGCAGGTACTGCTTGCCGATCAGCTTCGGCACGTAGGTCATGTTGTCATTGGGGTTGAGGCCCACCACCAGGTTGATGGTGGTGCCGCTCGCCAGGCGCGTGCCCGCCTTGATGTCCACCCCGCCGCGCTGCTGGCGCAGCACGCTGTTGGTGGCGATGTCGCGCGTGTAGATCAGCCGCCCCAGGGTCAGGCCGGTGCGGGCGAGTTCGGCCTTGGCCTGCTTCATCGAGTAGCCCACCAGCGAAGGCATCACGACCTCCTTGGGAACCATCGTATTGCAGGTCAGGCGGACACGGCGGCCGCGCTTGACGCGCGACCCGGCTTCGGGTGTCTGCAGATAGACGACGCCCGGGCGCAGGCGCTTGACATAGACCGAATCCGTGAGCAGGATGCGGACCCCCGCGTCCGAAGCGGCGCTGCGGGCCTCCGACCAGGTCAGGTTCGTGAAATCAGGCACCACGATTTCCCGGTTGTGCTGCGTCCCGAGGTTTAGCAGCAGGTTCAGAACCAGCACCAGAGCCAGCACGAAGGCCAGCGCCAGGAGAAGATTCCGCACGATCCAGTTCTTGAAAATCCCTTTATAATTCATATCTCATCAACTTTCTGTCAACATCAAAATGCCCCGCACGAGCAGCACGAGCGCAAAAACGCAGATCAGCACGCCCGCGATGCGGCTCAGCAGGCGGAGCGTGCGGGGATTGAGCCTGAGGTACCGGCCCATCAGGTACACCAGCGAGAGCCAGTACAGCCACTCTCCCGCTCCGCAGGCGGCCGGCAGCAGGAAAGGCAGGCGCGTCGCCTGCACGTCCACCTTCAGGATGGCCAGCACGGCCAGCATCGCCGCCAGGGCGCCCGGGTTGGAGAGCGTGCTGCCGAAAGCCTGCAGCGCGCAGGTCCAACCGGACAGGTCCTTCCGGTCGGGCGGAAGCTCCACGGATCCCCCGCGGCGCAGGATTCCGAACCCGATCAATCCCAGCAGCAGGCCGCCCAGCAGCAACAGCCAGCCCCGGTAGTCCGCAACCAGCTGCTGGACGAGCGTCAGCGTGAGCAGGCCCACGGCTGCGAAAATGGCATCCCCCGCAGCAGCGCCCAGCCCCACCATCGCCCCGGCGCGACGGCCGTGGCAGAGAGTGCGCTGGACCACCATCACGAAGACGGGGCCCATCGGAACGGCCACGATCAGGCCGGCGAGCAGTGCCTTGAGGTACTCCATTATCCTATAAATCTTACAAAGATAATAAATAAAAAGAAAAGCGGCCCGCTTCTGCAGGCCGCCTTCCATCTTGCGGAAAAATCTTACATCATCGGGGGACGTCCGCCGCCGCCCATAGGAGGCATTCCGCCACCCATCGGAGGCATACCGCCACCGCCGCCGCGGCGTCCGCCGCCCATTCCGCCGCGCATACCGCCACGGCGACCGCCCAGGGTGCCGAAGTTGTAGGACAGCGAGACGATGAAGTAGCGGCCGAGCTGCGTCGTACTCAGGGTCTCGGCGTGACGGGAAGACTGGTCGGTGACCGACAGGGCGCGGGACTGGCCGAGCAGGTCAGCCACGTAGAGCGAGAGGTTGACCGGGCCGAGCGATTTCGCCACCGTGAAGTTGATGATGCACTGCGGGTCCACCGGCGTGGTGTAGCCGTTGTACCAGCGGTAGTTGGCGTTCGCCGTCAGGGACATGCCGGTCAACAGCCAGTTCCAGGTCAGCTCGCCGGTGACGGCATTGCTCCAGGTCTGGGTGTTGCGGGCCGCCTTGGTGGACTGGGCCACGGCATCGCCCTTCTGGGTGTACCAGGTCTGGTTCATATTGGTGCTGGCGCCCAGGGTAGCTTGGAATTGGATGCCGCGGTAGGTCACGCGCAGACGCTCGTTGACGCTGAGGTTGTCGGTAAAGTTCTCCACGATGTGGGCCTTGTAGTAGGCCGGATCGTTGAACTGGTCGATGAACCAGTTCATGAACTCGTAGAAACCGCCGTCGGTGTACTTGGTCATATCCACGTTCACGCCTTCATAGGCGAAGGACTGGCGCCAGTTGACACCCGTGTTGTTGTTGACGGAGAAGATACCGTTCTTGTCCAGCGGGAAGTTGTTGAAGAAGTTCATTCCGGCGTTGCCCGTGACCGGGGCGTTGAACGGGATCGTGTACTGGCCGCCGTTCGAGCCGGTGATCACCACGTTGGAGATCTGGTTCTGCGTGAAGCCGCCGTTCGCCCGGATGTTGAAAGACGAGAAGTTCGCGCGGTTGCTATGGCGGAACTCACCGTTGATGTTGTGGGTGAAGTACGGGGTCAGCGTCGGGTTACCGAAGGTGACGCGCAGCGGGTTGGTGTTGTCCGGAACCGGCATCAACTGCTGGGTGGACGGCTGGCTGGAGTTGCCCCGGTAGAAGAAACGCAGGTTGTCGTTGTCGTTGAGGTCGAACATCATCATCACCGTCGGGGAGAAGTTCCAGCGGTTGTCTTCGTACTCCTGCGGCTTGTTGGAGTTGGTCACCGCGTCATAGACGGTCGTGCTGTTGTAAGTGTACTGCGGGATGGCGGTGAAGCCGGCCTGCAGGTGCATACGGTCGTCCTGATAGAGGACGTTGCCGCCGAATTCGTGACGCCGGTTCAGGTTCTCGATCGCGTTGGAATACTGAGGGTCGAGGATGCCGCCGTTCAGCAGGTCGTAGGTGTTCTTCTCGGACAGGGACTTGCTCCAGTTGAAGGAGTAGTTCGCCTCGAGGTAGAAGTAGTTGCCGAGCGGCTCGGTATAGGTCGCACGCGTGCTGACCGAGTAGCTCTGCTGGTCCTGGTCCGAATTCTGGCTCACCAGGCGCTGGGAGACGTTCCCGCCGACGTAGGAGTTCGTCGTACTGTTGTTCAACGAATTCATCTTGTTGTCGGACAGGTTGAAGTTCGTGTTCACCGTGAGGGTACGGCCCGGGAGGCCGAGACGCTGGCGGAACAGCAGGAAACCGCTCGTGCTGATGTTCTTGTTGTCGTTGGTGTTGTCCGTGACGGCGTCGTTGACCTTGTTGTAGTTGCCGGTCACGCCGACGTCCTGGAAGGTCTCGCTCTTGCTGGACGATACGTTGGTATTGCCGCCGAAACGGACGCGGGGCTCGAACACGATGGAAGTGTTGTCGGAGAACTTGTGCTCCAGGCGGAGGCCGAAGTTGTGGCCGTAGGAACCGGTGGTGCTGTTGCTCTCGCTGTTCTGCAACTGGTTCATACCGGACAGGTAGCTGGTCGTCGATGACTCGGAGCCGGAAATGCTGTTGTTGTTGTTGTAGTTGTAGTTTCCGCCCACTTCCATCCGTCCGTCAAAGGCGTCCGCAGCTGCGTTGAGGCCGGCCATATAGGAGGTGGTGAGGCCACCGCCGCCACCCATGCCCATGCCGCCGCCCATGCCGCCGCCACCGCCGCCTCCCATCATGCCGGCCATCATGTTGCCGGAGAAGTTGGTGGAACCCTGGACGTTGGCGTTGTTGGCGTTGAGGATGAGGGAAATCTGCGTATTGCCGGAGAAGTTGCCGAGGAAGGCGTTGCCGGAGAAGCGGTATTCGTTCAGCGGGTTCTGCTCGCTCGGAATGTCGTGGCCCACGCCGGCCGTGACGCGGCCGACCAAACCGTTCAGGTTGGAACCTTCCGTCAGCGAGAGGTCGATCACCGTCTCCTCGTTTCCGTCATCGATGCCGGTGAACTCGGCCTGCTCGGACTTCTTGCGGATGACCTTGAGCTTCTTGACGAGCTTGGCGGGGATGTTCTGCGAGGCGACCGTCGGATCGTCCAGGAAGAAGGTCTTGCCCTGGACCGTGATCTTGCTGACGGACTGGCCGTTGACCGTGATCGTACCGTTGTCGGCGACCTCGATGCCCGGCATCTTCTTGAGCAGGTCCACGAGGTTGTCGTTGTCGGTCGAAAGGAAGGAGCCGGCGTTGTACTCGATCGTGTCCTTCTTGACGATGACCGGGTTTCCGACGGCGTTCACCTCGGCAGCTTCCAGCTGCTCGCGGTCCACCTTCATCTTGATTTCGCCGAGGTCGATGGTCTTGGACTCCATCTTGATCTGGGAAGAGTAAGGCTCATAGCCCAGGAGCTCGGCCACGATGGCGTAGGATCCGTTGCGTACCGATTCGAGGGTGAATGCGCCCTTGTCGTCGGTCAGCGAGTACTTGGTGGGGCGGGTCTGCCCGTCGCGGGTCAGGGAAACCGTGGCAAATCCCACGGGCTCACCCGTGGATTCGTCGATCAGCACTCCCTTGATGTTGTTCTGGGCAAAGACAGATGCACCCAACAACATTCCTGCCGTAAGCAGGAAGATCTTCGTAAAGTTCATACACTTACTTTTTTATGCGCTCCGGATTGGATGCTACAAATTTCTCCCAACTACCTTTCGCCGGCGTCGCCGCAAGCGGACTGGTCAACTGATAGAAGTGGCACATGGCGATAGCCAGGGCATCTGTCGCATCCAGGTATTTACTATCAATTTTAATGCCAAGCGTGCGCTGGACCATCAGGCAAACCTGCTCTTTTGATGCGGCGCCGTTGCCGCAGATGGCCATCTTGGCTTTTCGGGGGGCATATTCATATACTTTCACCCCCCGGTTCAGGCCGGCGATCATCGCAGCCCCCTGCGCGCGGCCCAGTTTGAGGATGACCTGGGCGTTCTTGCCATAGAAGGGTGATTCGATGGCGAGATCGTCCGGATGATGGAGGTCGCACAGGGCCCCCACCTTTTCGTGGATGACTTCCAGCTTGTCGTACACCGACTCCACCTTGCGCAGGTCCACCACGCCCATATCGATGAAGCCCGGCCGGTCGGCCGCATCCACGCGCACGATCCCGAAACCAAGCAGGTTGGTTCCGGGATCGATGCCCAGGATGACTTTTTCCTTAGTCAATTTTATCGAAACCGGTGTAGGGACGGAGCACTTCCGGAATGACGATGCCGTCCGGGGTCTGGTTGTCCTCGAGCAGCGCGGCCACCACGCGCGGAAGCGCAAGGGAGCTGCCGTTCAGCGTGTGCGCGAGCTGGGTCTTGCCGTTCTCGTCGCGGTAGCGCAGGTGCAGGCGGTTGGCCTGGAAGGTGTCGAAATTGGACACGGAGGAAATCTCCAGCCAGCGGCCCTGGGCCGCGGACCACAGTTCGAAGTCGTAGGTGATGGCGGAGGTAAAGCTCAAATCCCCGCCGCAAAGGCGCAGGATGCGGTATTTGAGCCCGAGCTTGTTCACCAGGGACTCCACGTGGGCGACCATCTCGTCGAGGGCCGCATAGGAATCCTCCGGCTTCTCCACGCGCACGATCTCGACCTTGTCGAACTGGTGCAGGCGGTTCAGGCCGCGGACGTCCTTGCCGTAGGAACCGGCCTCGCGGCGGAAGCACGGCGTGTAGGCCGTCAGGCGCTGCGGGATCTGGTCGGCGGCGAGGATGACGTCGCGGAAAATGTTGGTCACGGGCACCTCGGCCGTCGGGACCATATAGAAATCATCCACCTCGGCGTGGTACATCTGGCCCTCCTTGTCGGGGAGCTGGCCCGTGCCGAAACCGGAATCGCGGTTGACCATCACGGGAGGTTCGACCTCCTTGTAGCCGGCCGCCGTGTTGCAGTCGAGGAAGAAGTTGATCAGCGCGCGCTGCAGCTTGGCACCCTTGCCCTTGTAGACCGGGAAGCCGGCGCCGGTGATCTTGACGCCCAGGTCGAAGTCGATGATGTCGTACTTGCGGGCGAGCTCCCAGTGCGGGAGGGCCCCCTCGGGCAGGTTCACCTCGGGACCGCCCATCTTCACGACCTCGTTGTCCTCGGCGCCCAGGCCAGGCTTGACCAGGCTGCAGGGGACGTTCGGCATCAGCACCAACTGCCTCTCCAGCTCGGCGGAAGCCTCATCCATCCGGGCGAGGAGCTCGCCGGAACGGGCCTTGAGGGCGGCGACTTCGGCCTTGGCGGCCTCGGCGGCGTCACGCAGCCCCTGCTTCATCAGGCCGCCGATCTCGGCCGCCTTCTGTTTCTGCTGTGCGAGCAGGGCGTCGCTCTCGGTCTGGAGGGAGCGGCGGAGCGCATCGAGTTCGAGCACCTTCTCCACGATGGGACGGGCGTCGAAATTCTTGATTTTCAATTTCCCGATGACGCCTTCCGGGTCATCGCGAAGCATCTTGAGCGTCAACATAATCTTCTTCTAAATAAAAAAGGACCCACACCTGTCTCGAAGTGCAAGTCCTTTGATTCAACTTCAGTCCCCGAGACTAGTTCTCAAAGGGAACCACCGACACGTAGGATTTGTTCTCGCGTTTGCGGGTGAACTTCACCGTGCCGTCCACGAGGGCGTACAGGGTGTGGTCCTTGCCCATACCGACGTTGCGGTCAGGATTGTGGACCGTACCGCGCTGGCGGACGATGATATTGCCGGCTTTCACGACCTCGCCGCCGAATTTCTTGAGACCCAGGCGCTTGCTCTGCGACTCACGACCGTTCTTCGAACTGGATTGACCTTTCTTGTGTGCCATAACTCTTAAGCGATTTCGTTGATTCTGATCTTGGTAAGTTTCTGACGGTGACCATTCAGGGTCTGGAAGCCCTTGCGGCGGATCTTCTTGAAGACCAGCACCTTGTCAGCCTTTGCATTGTCATCGAGGACGGTGGCCTTGACCACGGCGCCGTCGACATAGGGAGCGCCCACCTTCACAGCCGCGTCGTCCGCGACGAGGAGGACCTTCTTGAACTCCACATCAGCACCCTTGGCATCGGCGAGCCGCTGCACAAAGATCTCGTTGCCAGCCTCCACTTTAAACTGCTGGCCTGCAATGTCTACGATTGCGTACATAATAAAACTTTATCAAAAGTTTCGGCCGTAAGCGTCTGCCTCGAGGCAGCTCTTAATCAATGGCTTAACGGTCATCAAATTCATTTTGGGCTGCGAATTTAGGAAAAAAACACGGAACTGCCAAATATTTCGCTAATTTTGCTTATAACACAATTGTTTCTAACTTTGTGCTATGGACAGTCTGTTTCAGTACTACAAACCCGTGACCGGCCGGCAGTTCGTGGGCCGGACCACGGAGACGCGGACCCTCTCGAACCTCCTTTCCCAGGGGGCGCACGTGGTCATCTACGAGCCCCCCAAGACCGGCTTGACCTCGCTCGTGCAGCAGTGTTTCTTCAACCTGAAGGCTTCGGGGGCCCGGTTCGAGCCCGTGCAGCTGAGCCTGCTGGACGTGAGGAGCCTGTCCGAACTGACCCTGCGGCTCGCCGGAAACGCCCTGGGCAGCGCCGGCAGCGGACCGGAGGACTATGCCCTGCTGGCGGAGGACCTGCTCGCAGGCACGCACCTCGTCTTCGACAACAAGCGTTACAAGACCTGCGGCGAGGTCGTCTCGGCGGGCTGGACGCTGGACGACGGGGACCTGCGGGCCGCGTTCCTGCTCCCCTGGAAGATTGCCCGGAAGACCGGCCTGCGTCGCTATGTCGTCATCGACGAGTTCCAGAACATCCTGCTCACCGAGGACGGCGAGCGGGCCTGCAAACTGCTCGAGCAGGTGATGAAAGACCTGCCCGCGGAGCTGATCGGCTGCGCCTCCTACGTCCTGCTCGGTTCGCAGGTCAACGCGATGGACGGGATCTTCGGCATCCGGCACTGGTTCTACGGCCAGGTGGAGCGCCTGAAGGTCGAGCCCATCGACACCAAGGAGATCATCGACCACGTGGTCAAGGGTTTCCTGACCACCGGCAAGGTCGTGGACCGCGACCTGGTGCTGGGCGTGTGCCGTCTTTTCCGCGGCAACATCTGGTACATCAACCATTTCAGCTCCATCTGCGACTCGCTCACGCGCGGATATATCATGGAGCAGACGCTCACCGACGCCCTCAGCACCCTGCTCGCCATCCACGAACCCCGGTTCGTGGCAACGATGAACGACCTGACCACCTTCCAGGTCCAGCTGCTGCGCGCCATCCTGGAGGGACAGACCCGGTTCAGCAGCTCCGAGGTGATCCGCCACTATGGTCTCAACTCGTCCGCCAACGTACGGCGGCTCAAGGACGCCCTCTGCAAGAAGGAGATCGTCACCTTCGCCCCGGACGACACGCCCGTTATCCTGGACCCGCTCTTCGAGTACTGGGTCCGCAAGTATTATTTCAACCTTTCCTTCGAATGAAAAAGAGAATCGCAGTGCTGACCGGCGCCGGCGTGAGCGCCGAAAGCGGCCTGGGGACCTACCGCGACAACGGCGGTCTCTGGGACAATTACGACCCGATGGTGGTCGCCTCCGCGGAAGGCTGGGCCCGCAACCCGGGGCTCGTGCTGGACTTCTACAACATGCAGCGCGAGAAATTGAAACAAGTGCAGCCCAACGAGGCGCACCGCCTCATCGCCGCGCTGGAAAAGGACTACGTCGTGGACGTGATTACGCAGAACGTGGACAACCTCCACGAGCGGGCCGGCTCCACGCATGTCGTGCACCTGCACGGCGAGGCCACCAAGATCCGCCCGGAGAACACGTGCAACGACTATGACGGTTTCTCCGAGAAACTCGTCGTCGACATCGGCTACGGCGCGGTGCACCTGGGCGACAAGGCGCCCAACGGGGCGCAGTACCGCCCGCATATCGTCTTCTTCGGCGAAGCCGTGCCCAAGATCGAACGCGCGGTCGAGCTGGTCGGCGCCGCCGACATCGTCCTCATCGTGGGCACCTCCCTGCAGGTGTACCCCGCCGCCGGGCTCTACCGCTACGCGCGCAACGACGCGCCCATCTACCTGATCGACCCGGCGGACGTGACGCTTTATGACAAGCGCGTCAGGCACATCAAGAAAGTTGCGACCGAAGGAATGAAAGAATTTGTTGGAATGTTGAAATAATTTACTACCTTTGCATCCCCAAAAGAAAAAGGAGGTGGTAAAGCAATGATTATCGTACCCGTAAAAGAAGGCGAAAACATCGAGCGCGCGCTGAAGAAATTCAAGCGGAAGTTCGAGAAGACCGGTGCCGTCCGCGAGATGCGCGCCCGCAAGAACTTCCAGAAGCCGTCGGAGATCCGTCGCATCGCGAAGCAGAAGGCGATCTACGTCCAGCACCTGCGCCTGGAGGAGGAGTAATCCTTCCCCGCCACCTTTATCCATAGCGGCCCGCACCAGCGAGCCGCTTTTTTATTATCTTTGTGTTTATGGACAACGAAGTACTCAAAGCGCTCCGCAGCCGCAGGAGCATCCGGCGCTACAAGCCGGAACAGATCACCGACGAAGAACTCCGGGCCGTGCTCGAAGCCGGCACCTGGGCCCCCACGGGGATGGGCCGGCAGGATCCCTGGATCGTAGCCGTGCAACGGCCCGACCTGGTGGAGCGCATCGACGCGCTTAACGCCGCCGTCTGGGGCCGTCCGGCGCCCTTCTACGGCGCCCCGACCATCGTGCTGGTGTTCGGCAGCGACCCCGCCGAGTGGGCCAATTCCGTACCTGACGGGTCCCTCGTGCTGGGCAACATGATGCTGGCGGCGCACGCCGTGGGGCTCGGCTCCTGCTGGATCAACCGCGAACGGGAGATGTTCGCCACCCCGGAAGGCAAGGCCCTGATGGCCGAACTCGGTCTGCCGGAGGGCCTGATCGGCATCGGCGCCCTGGCCCTGGGCTATCCCGCCGCCTTCCCTCCCACGGTCAAACCCCGCAAGGAAGGGTACTACCGCATCATCAAATAATAGAACGGGCGGGTGCTGCCCCAGCGGGCGGACAGAAATTATTTTCCGGACAAGTTTGCCGGAAAACCAATTTCTGCTCCGCCCTCCACAACGCCAGCTCACGCACCCGCCCGGATGCATTATTGACAATTTGTCAGCAATCGGGGCGTGGCAAAGGTTTTGATGATATCCTTCCCGGCCTGCCGGAAGTGGCAGGCACAGAAAAGTGAAATTTTAAAAGTCAGATATTATGGGAAAAATCATCGGAATCGACCTCGGCACCACGAACTCCTGCGTGGCCGTGATGGAAGGCAATCAGCCGACCGTGATCATCAATGACGAAGGCGCGCGCACCACGCCGTCCGTCGTGGCATTCACCGACAATGGCGAGCGCAAGGTGGGCAACCCCGCCAAGCGTCAGGCCATCACCAACCCCCACAACACCATCTTCTCCATCAAGCGTTTCATGGGCGAGACCTATGAGCAGGTGGGCAAGGAGATCGCCCGCGTACCTTACAAGGTCGCCCGCGGCGAGAACAATACCCCGCGCGTGGACATCAGCGGACGCCTCTACTCCCCGCAGGAGATCTCCGCCATCATCCTCCAGAAGATGAAGAAGACGGCCGAGGATTACCTCGGACAGGAAGTCAAGGAGGCCGTCATTACGGTGCCGGCATACTTCAGCGACTCCCAGCGCCAGGCAACGAAAGAGGCGGGCGAAATCGCCGGCCTGAACGTCAAGCGAATCATCAACGAGCCGACGGCCGCGGCCCTTGCCTATGGCCTCGACAAGAAGAACAAGAACATGAAGGTCGCGGTGTACGACCTCGGTGGCGGCACCTTCGATATCTCCATCCTGGAACTGGGCGACGGTGTGTTCGAGGTGAAGTCCACCAAC
>JAFZBH010000058.1 GCA_017561865.1 Bacteroidales bacterium
GCCCGCGAGCAGTCCGATTCGCTGACGCGCCAGCTGGAGGCCGCCCGGGAGGAGTCCCGGCGCCTGGTGCAGGAGGCCCGGGACGAAGGCGCCCGCGCGCTGCAACAATATAAGGAAGAGTCCTCCGCGGCGCACCGCGAGTCGATGGCTGCCCTGCAGGAGCGTTTCGACGAGACGATGGCGAAGGTCAGCGCCCAGGTCAAGTCCGACACCGGCGAGATGCTGAAGGCCCGCCAGAAGGAATTCGCCGAGACCAGCAACCTGAGTCTCGGCCAGATCGTGAATCCGCTCAAGGAGAACATCGCCGAGCTCAGGAAGGCGATGGAGGACGGCAGCAAGGAGCAGGCGGAGCGCAACGGCGAGATGCGCGAACGCATCCAGAGCCTGATGGAACAGAGCGAGGCGGCCCGCAAGAGCGCCGACGAACTGGCCGCCGCCTTCAAGCACGGCAGCAAGGTGCAGGGCGACTGGGGTGAGGCGGTGCTCGAGGAGCTCCTCGCCTCGCAGGGCCTGACGAAGGGGGTGCATTTCGACACGCAGGCCACCCTGCGGGACGAGAAGGGCCGCACGGTCCAGAGCGGGGACGGCGCCCTCCTGCGCCCGGACATCCTGCTGCACCTGGACGAGCGGCGCGAGGTCGTGATCGACTCGAAGGTGTCCCTGACGGCCTATGTCGACTATGTCAACGCCGAAACGGAGCCGGCCCGCCAGGCCGCCCTGAAGGCGCATCTGGCGAGCATACGCCAGCACGTCAAGGAGCTGTCGGCCAAGGATTATTCCAGCTATATCAAGCCGCCCAAGGTGGGCGCGGGGTACGTGATCATGTTCGTGCCCAACACGGGCGCCCTGTGGACGGCGCTCGACGCGGAGCCTTCGCTCTGGCGCGAGTCGGCCGACAAGAATGTCTATATCGCCGACGAGCAGAGCCTCTACGGCGCCCTCAAGATGGTGCGGATGACCTGGACCCAGGTCGTCCAGGCCCAGAACCACGAGAAGGTCTATGCCTTGGCGAACGAGATGATCGAGCGCGTGGGGATGTTCATGGAGCACTACGAGGCGGTCGGCGCGGCGCTGCGCAAGGCCAAGGACGCCTACGACGAAGGGGAGAAGAAGCTCGAGGACAAGGGGCGCAGCATCATCACGACCTCCCGTCAGCTTATCAAGCTGGGGGCACGCAACAGCAGCGCGCATCCGGTCAGGGCGCTGGTCGACGTGGATGACATCCCGGCGCTACCCCAGGCTCCGGATCAGGATCAGAATGCCGCGTAGGCGGGGTTTCCAGCGGGCGTAATGGCGTAGCACTCCATCTCCACCAGCCAGGCGGGCCGGCAGACGGGCGCGAGCACGTAGACCGGATCGAGCCCCGGGCAAAGGCGGGCGAAAGTCTCCCGGACGCGGCGGTAATCCGCGGTATCCCGCAGATAGACGATGCTGTAGGTGATGTCCCCGAACCCGGCGCCGGCTTCGGAGAGCAGGGCGCCGACGTTTTCGAGCAGGCGCCCGGTCTGCTTCACGGGATCTCCTACGTGCACCACCTGCCCCGCCGAATCGATGCTGGCCGTGCCGCTGATCAGAACGTGCGTGCGGTCGCCGTAGGTGACGGCGGTGCCGCGCTCGAAGGTGACGCCGTACAGGGCGGTGGGGCTGAGGTGGTCGTAAGCGTGCAGGTAACGTATCTGTTCCGGCTGCAGGCCGGCGGTCGCGCAGGTGTCCATCTGCACGAGGCTGTGCGGATCCGCGGAGTAGCCGGCGATGCCCGTGCTGGCGATGAAATGCGTCTGGGGAGTCAGTCCGATCCCGTTGAAATAATCCCGGCGTCCCTTCACCACGCCGCCGTAGTGGGTGTCCACGTCGCGTACGAAAATCCAGGTGCGCAGGCAGTTACCTGCCACGTCCATCCCTTTTTCCGCCAGGGCGGCATCGTACTCCCGGAACAGGGCGGCCATCTGGGCTTCCGACCCTTCTTCGCCGGAGGTCCTCCCGCCCAGCCAGATGTGCTTGTAGCCGTTGTGGGAAAAGACGCCGTCGCGCCACTGGCCACCGGAGACGGCATATACCCAGGCGGCGATCTTGGTCCCGTTCAGCGGACTCTGGCCGATGACGGAGGTCGCTGCGGCAGGAAGGCGGGCGAGCCGTTCTTCCAAGCGGGCGGCCTGGTTGGCGGGGTCGCTCAGGAAAAAGCGGCGCAGCAGGACGGTTTTCCCGTCGGCGGCGTCGGCATAGGCCTCCAGGATGGCCTGGAGCTGGTCTTCATAGGGGAGGGTATCGTCTTCCACCTGCAGGGTGGCGTGGTATTCCGCCGCGCCCCGGGCGGTGGCAGGGAATTGAAATATACGGGTCCTGACGGTGTCTGCGTGCCTGATCATCAGCGGTTAGGTTTCACTGGTCTGCAAAGATAGGCTTTCTTCGCGTTTTTGCCAAATAGTTTTCTTTGCGTAAATTTGCGTTTGTTATGAGCACCCGCGAATTCGGCACCTGTTTCTTCGAGCTCTACGCCCAGATCTCCCTTTCGGCGCTGCTGGGGCGGGAGTTCGATGAGCTCGTGAACCGGGACCGGCCGGACCTGCAGAGCCCCGACGGCCGCTCGATCGGCATCGAGGTCACGCGGGCGATGGAGGAGAGCAAGCGGGCGGCGGACGAGATGCTGCTGGACGTGTCCGGAAAGACGCCGCCTCCGCGCGGTTCCGAGATCGACCAGATCCTGGAATACGGCTACGCGTTCGGCCTCCAGAAGGGGAAATACATCGGCGTGAAGGAGCTTGCTTACTGGAGCATGGCCCTCCCGCTGCGCCGCATCCTGGAGAGCAAGGTCGCCAAGGTCGGCAACGGCTTCTACGGGCATTTCGACCGGATGGGACTGTTCATCTTCTCCCGGGAGAATCTGGGCTCGGCAGAGGCCGTCAAGGCGATGAACTATACCATCTCCCTGCAGAAATACCTCGACATCCGCTACAACCGCCTGTACCTGGCGGACGTGGACGACCTGTTCGTCTGCAACCTGGACGACGGCCTCAAGGAGAGTTCCCGTCTCATCCGCCACCGTATCACGCAGGACCAGCGCCGGTCTTTCTACCAGGAAGCCGTCCGCCGTCAGTTGAACGCCACGATATGAGTCTGTCCGTCCGCAACGCCCGTCCCGCCGACCTGCCGGCCATCCTGACGGTCCTGGAAGCCGCCAGGGGCATCATGGCCGGAAGCGGCAACCTCTCGCAGTGGCGCTCCGGTTACCCTGCGGAGAGCGATATCCTGTGCGATATTGCCGGGGAGGGAGGATTCGTCGTCCTGGAAGGGGATCGGATCGCGGCCTATTTTGCCTTCCTGCCCTCGCCCGAGCCCACCTATTCCATCATCTATGAGGGCCGGTGGCTCGATGACACCCGGCCCTACCACGTCATCCACCGCATCGCCAGCGTGCCGGAAGTGCACGGCATCTTCCGGACCATCCTGGACTGGTGTGCCGCGCGGGACGGGAACCTTCGCATCGACACCCACCGCGACAACCGCATCATGCAGCACTGCATCCTCAGCTACGGTTTCCGCTACTGCGGCATCATCCATCTGGCAAACGGAGATGAAAGGCTGGCGTATCAAATGCCGGAACTCAACAGCCACAACAAGGAGGAATATCCGCCGATGCACACGGCGGAGCACATCCTGAATGCGACGATGGTGCGCCTGTTCGGCTGCCCCCGTTCGCGCAACGCGCACATCGAGCGGAAGAAATCGAAATGCGACTACCTGCTGGAAGCCTGCCCCACCGATGAGCAGGTCGCGCAGATCGAGCGGACCGTCAACGAGGTGATCGGGCGGCATCTGGACGTCACCGTCGAGTTCGTTCCCCGGGCGGAAGCGGCCGCTATCGTGGACCTCAGCAAGCTTCCGGAGAACGTGTCCGAGACGCTGCGCATCGTACGGGTGGGGGACTACGACGCCTGCGCCTGTATCGGCGCCCACGTCAGGAACACCGCCGAGATCGGCACCTTCCGTATCCTGAGCCACGACTTCGAAGACGGCCGCTGGCGGGTCCGGTGGAAAGTGACGGAGCCATGAGACAGATCCTCGGCTATCTGCTCGGCTTTGCCGTCTTCATCGCCGGCATCCCGGCGCTGATGTGGCGGGTGGCGGGAATGCCGTCCCTTTCGGAGATCCCGCCGGCCAGACTCTTCGCGGGGGGCCTGATCGCCCTGGGCGGACTGGCCCTGAGCGTATGGAGCATCGTCTATATGAAGCGGGTCGGCGAAGGCAACCCCTTCGATGCGATGGGCCACGAAGTCGCGCCCCGCACGAAGCACCTGATGACTGACGGCCCCTACCGGTTCAGCCGCAATCCGATGCTGTCGGGGACCTATCTTTATTATTCAGGCGTCTGCATCGCTCTCTGGAGCTGGTGGGCGTTGGCGGTGTTCGCCCTCGTCGCACTGCTGATGATGCTGCAGGTGCGCTCCGAAGAAAAGCGCCTCGAAGCCGATTTCGGCGAAGAATACCTCGCTTACAAGCAGCGGACAGGCAGATTCTTTACCTTCCGAAGATAGGGGCGCTTTTCGGGGTCAATAAAGATTTTTCCGGAAAGGGGATGCTTTTCTGAAAAAATTGCTATCTTTGCACTCCCTTTCGAGGGTATCTGGGTGTGGCGCAGTTGGTAGCGCACCTGGTTAGGGACCAGGAGGTCGCTCGTTCAAGTCGAGTCACCCAGACAAAGAAAGAGCTGCAGCAATCTGCAGCTCTTTCTTTGTCTGGGTGACTCTGCTCCGCTTTATGACCGAGGGGGCGTTCCCCCTCGTGCTCCCCTGCGTCGGCAGCTTATTCCGGACACACGGATATCGAGAATGTGTACGTACCGTCTTCGTTGTCCTTCAATTCGGAATTGGTCAAAGTATATCCGGAGGCGGCGTAGAAACAATAGTAGCCCATAAAAGATTCTGTATTATCATACGTCGAGGTCACGGTCAGCGTACCGTCACCGCTGACGTAGATGGCGCTGCCGGAGACAGTGCACGAAGCCCTCGACGAAACAAGGTTATCTCCTTGAAGTTCAATATTAAAAGTGCTACCATAAATGACGCTTTCATCGTCACTTCTGCTAAGATCGGCTCCGTTCAGGCAAAGGGTGCTGTTATCGTCAAGATAGAACTCCACATCGGTTCCCGTCCCGGACACCGTGCAGGTGCCGTCAACGGAGAAATACCTGTAATAATATTCATACTCAAAGTCGCCCGTAACCACAGGCAGCGTTTCGTCCACGGGATCCGCTACTGCCGTCCGCTCGACTTTATAAACCTTGTTCTCCAGGGTCTTGGTTCCAAGCCGGACGGTATAAGAATCATTGTATTTTCCTGTCAGCTTAAGGAAATAAAAACTCGGAACCGGTTCATCCGCATCTTCCGGCCAATAAGACTCATCCCAGGCATTGATGACGAAATGCATCGTCCCGGTCGCAGAAGCAGTACGCGGCGTCTCTGTCTGCAGCATCGGCCAAGTCTCTTTATCGTTATCGATCAAGTCTTCGCTCGGGGCAACGTACAGTTCAATCTTATAAGCAGCATTCTTCGTCAGGCCGGACAGCCAGATATCAAGGATCGTGTCATTGCCCCCCAATTCGATGCTTTCTGTTTCATAGTCAAACCTTCCTGTGACGTTTACGCCGCTTGCCATCAGGTCCTCGACGGAATTCGCCACAGCCAGGTCGCTGCGAAAATAAACCCACGTCGGGTTATCATACTCAAAGACGCTCCAGTCTCCCGAAGGAATCAAGGTGACATAAACATTATATTCGCATGCCATCAGGGGATTGTCATAGGCGCTTAAATCATACTCCTTCTCATTGTATTCGGTCTCATACCAGGGGTCATCCGGGTTCTCTATCCAATTACCTGAACCCTCCGGATACTCCATTTCATAATATCCACCGATTACATCCTTCCTTTCATACACCGTCAGTTCGCCGGCGAACTTTGCATGCCGAGGATTGCCCGGATCCAGACTTTCCGGCACGATCTTCAGGACGCCGGTCAGATAAAGATTCTCATTCCCTTCGACAGCTTCTCCGGATATGAACAGTTCGTCCGTATCGGTAAAATTGAGCGTCCAGGTGCCATCCGTGAGAACACCCGTCGAACGCGTGTCCGGCGTGCCCGGAAGGTCGGCGCCTAGCGTAACGAAATACGTGGAAGAGGCGGCAGGGGCCTCTCCGGACAGGTCATTGACCTTGGAGCACCCGTTGGCCCCCAGGAGCAGGAGCGCCGCAATGGCGGCCGCACCCGCGGTTTTGAAAAGATTCTTGTTCATTTCCATGTCCTCCCTGTTAACTAGTCGGCGGCCAGGTTTCCGTTCCCCACGATGCCGTGGAATCGGCATCGCCACTGGCGGCGATGACGCCCTCCAGGGTTACGACTTCCACCTCGCACCTCGGCGGGGTGTACAGTTCTTTTGTCTGTGTAATCTTCATAAGCCTATGGATTTAGTTCTTTGCGCTGGGAAAGCAGTCCCGCTTTGAAATCAGATATGAAAGCGCCGCACTCATTACCAAAATAAAACTAACTTTCAAATATACGGACTATTTTGAAATAAAACAAAGGACGGGGACTCCTCTGAAGGGATCATCCTCGTCCTTCTTGCTTGGTTAAGGTACCATCAGGGGATTATTTTGCGTTAGACACCGTCCAATTCCCATCTAAAAGTACTTTAGCTGCGCATGTGGTAGTGGAGCCATACTTATCAGTGGTATCCCAGAATTTGTTGGACCCATATTCCGCACTGGCATCCTTCACAAATGTACCGGAAGCAGGAACTCCTCTCAGCCAATCGTATGTGGGTGAATACCTAGCATCAGATGCAATACTTGTTGCAAGGCACTTTAGATAATTCAGACTCGTACAGCCGTAGAACATGCTTTTATAACAAGAATTCTTTAGTTCTTTTGCTGGCAGTTCTGGGGCTTTGGTCAAGCTAGTACAGTTATAGAACATGCCACTATAACAATAATTCTTTAGTTCTTTTGCTGGCAGTTCTGGGGCTTTGGTCAAGCTAGTACAGCCGTAGAACATGCCACTATAGCATTCATCTGCCAATGTGGTGGCTGGCAGTTCGGGGGCTTTGGTCAAGCCAGTGCAGCCATAGAACATCCAAACATAACAATCTGATGCCAATGTGGTGGCTGGCAGTTCGGGGGCTTTGGTCAAGCCAGTGCAGCCAGAGAACATGGAATTATAGCAATCTGATGCCAATGTGGTGGCTGGCAGTATCAAAGCCATTCTGTCATGATTCTTGATACGAGTATTATTCTCAAATAAATGAGAGAACGTACGAGCCTCAATAAGCTCGGTGGCAGTACCAAAATTATCAGCGTCTATCAGACTCATGATATTGCCATAAATAAAGCATTCCTTGTCGCTGGTAATATTGGTATTATCCGTGTCGTCACAATACGTCCGATTGTTACCGAAGAACTTTACCTTGTCGCCGGCATTCACGGCGATGGTGATGTTACTTGTGTTGCCCGCAGGGCTTGTCACCATGTCGCTGCCATTCACCATGTAGCTCATGACCAAGCCCCCCGGGTTCTTGACAGTAATGGTCGTTCCGTCTGAAACAGCCTCCAAGGTCAATGGCTCCTTGTTCATTTCCCTCAGATTGCTCTTGGCAAAGTTGTAAATCTTGCCAGCTTCCGCTATTGCCGGCAGGGCAAAGGTCTTGTTGCTCACTTTGAGCGAGGTAGGGACAGTGCCGGTCCCATAAACAGCTACATATATGTCATCATCCAGTTTTCCATCTGTCAGGCTGACATCCTTAACGGTGATGTCTCCTGCAGCATCAAGCGGACCAATTTTATTGTCACCACCACGAAACACAAGGTCTGCTTTCGGTGCTGTTATACCAAGATCAATGTCCTTTGGGAAATGAAGAATGGCAACAACGGGTTGGAATTCAGGACTCTGAATCTTGCCGTTGTTCAATGTGGCGTTGAAAATAAAGTAATCATATTTCCACAAATCATCAAGCTTGCCTTCCTGGTCGGATAAATCGACAAAATACTCCTTTGGGTCCATCTCGCTGCTGTAACCAGGTGCATTTATTATTAAAACATTGCCTGACTTGTCTGCCAGCTGGCTGTCGGACTTGGCGAAGCTGGCTGTTGCAGTACCTGCCCCGCTGACCAGATCAAACACCTCTATAATATCCCCGGTTATGGTTTCTACCACCACCTTGTCGCCCTCGCTCCAGGTCACATTCAGTCCGTTAGCATCGTTCAATGCATAAGCTGTGCGTGTTTCGGCTCCGCGTGAGAGCGAGAACTCCACATAGCCCTTCTGTCCTTCCGGGACAGCCTGCAGTTCATCATCGATGCTGCATGAGGTCAGGGCATTGCCGGCCAGAAGTGCCATCAAACCCATCAGTAAAGTGCGTATTGTCGTTTTCATACGTCAGACTCATTTAAAGGGTTCAACACTTAAGATTCCGGGAATGTGCCGGCAGGATAGCCGGGCAACCCAAGCCCGTCGCTGCTGGCCTGGAGGATGTAAGTTTCAGCTGACAGCTCGATCACCTTCATCACAGGAGCTTCATACATTAGCCTTTGTGTATCTTCCATAATAGATAGCTTATGTGTTAACAAATGCAATGATACGAATAATCGGGCATTTAAGCAAGAGTTAGAGGACAATGAAGGGCATCGGAGGTCGCTCGTTCAAGTCGAGTCACCCAGACAGATAAAGAGGATGGCAGATAAGTCTATTGGACTTTGAGGTCGTCCTCTTTCTATTTGCCGTCCGGACACTTGCGGCCGCCACGGACAATAATATTTATTCAACTGGTTTTCAGAAGAATAGCTATTAATCTCTGCCGCCGGGCGGAGATAACAGGCAGGCTGTAGGTCCTGGCGGGCGTGTCCACCCCCGGACACGGGTAGGGGGAGGGGCCCGCAAGATACGAGTTCCGCGCAGCGGGACGATGGAGATTGTGGGAGGGGCCGGAGTGCAGCCGCGTGGAGCGCGGCGAACGAAGTCCCGCCGGGATCTGCAGCCTGACGGTTCGCAGCCCCGGCGGAAAACAACAAAATAGAGGGTGACTATCGGTCTTTCGACTATTAGTCACCCTCCTCTCTTTGTCTGACTGGTTCGCCTATTTGAAGAGAAGCTGCGCGAACTGGTAGAGGCTGCGGCGCCAGGTGTGCCACTCGTGGGCGGTGCCTTCCGAGATGTAGCCGACCGCGTTGACCCCGATCTGCTTCAGGCTCTCGGCCGCTTCCATCACGCGGGGATTCTCCTTGCTTCCGCTGCTCATGAAGACGAGCTTGTTGGTCTGCTGGAAGCCCTTGGCACCCTGAATGTCCTCGACACTCATCACGCCGCCGCTGAACATGCCGACATAGGCAAAGGTGGTGGGGTTGGCCAGGGTGATCCTGCGGGTCTGGCCGCCGCCCATCGACAGACCGGCCATGGCACGGTGACGGGCGTCGGCGATGACGCGATACTCTTTCTCGACCATCGGGATGATATCCGTGAGGAGGACCACCTGGAAACCGTCGTTGCTGGCGCGCTGGCCAGGCTGGGGCTGGGGCAGCTGCTCGGCATATTCCCCGACCAGATGGATGTTCTGTCCCTGGCCGTAATCCATCACGACGATGAACGGAACGGCCTTGCCCTCCGCGATCAGGTTGTCCAGGATCTGACCGGTGTGGCCCTGGGCCGACCAGCCCTGCTCGTTCTCGGCATTACCATGCTGAAGATACAGCACCGGATACTTCTTGCCGGGGTTCTTGTCATATTCTGCGGGCAGATAGACATAGCAGTGGCGCATGCTCTCGGTGGCTTTGGACCAATAGTATTTCTCCACGATCGAGCCCTGGGGGACATTCTTGGTCTGCCAGAAATCCATATCGGCGGAAGGGATCTCGATGCCGCTGCCCCAACGGCCGGCACCATAGAAATAGACGGTTCCGGGATCGGGCACGGAAGCACCGTCCACGTTCAGCTGATAGTAGTGGAAGCCGACATCCTGGGGATCGGACGTGCCGGTCCATACGCCGTTTTCATCCTTGACCATCTCGTACCTTCTGCCGCCGATATCCAGCTGGACGGAGCTGGCCTGCGGAGCACGGAGCTGGGCGCGGACGGCACCTTGGGAGTTGACCATGGGGTACTGACGGCCGATCTGGTTCGTCAGGCCCGGTTGGAAATCTTCAACGGCACCGGCGAATGACGGCACGACGTTGTTTCTGGGCTGGGCGGAAGCAGTCCAAGCTGCAAGCGCCAGGGCAATGAATACAATCCTTTTCATTTTTTTGGTTATTAGGGTTAATATAATTGGTTTTCAGCGTGTTATGACGCTATTGATGGGCGTCGCGAAGCAGGTCGAGCACGACCTTGACGGGGTTGAAGGTCTCGATGGGGACCTCGACGAAGAGGGTATTCCAGTCGGACATCGAGCCGTTCCACAGGCCCGGGAGTTCGAGCGCGCGCAGTTCGCGGCCCTGGTAGCTCTTGGAGCTGATCAAGCCCGTCTCTTCATCGACATAGTCCAGCAGGTTGAACTTCGTGCCGTCGTGGCGGCGCAGGATGCAGACGAGGTCCACCGGGTTGAAGTGCGTCGCGGCCTTCAGGGCGGCGACGGCCTGCGGATCGTCGGGATTGATTTGGGCTCCTTCCAGGATCTGCAGGGAAGTGGCGCCGTCCTTGTCCCGGATGATGAAGGGGCCGCCGCCGGGCTCGCCCAGGTTCTTCACCATGCCGCAGACGCGGATGGGACGGTCGAGTTTGGCGCGCAGCATCTCGGCGCGGTCGCGGCTGTCCCTGGGCTCCGGCAGTTCGATGCAGAGCTCGTCGCGAAGGAACTCCTCGATCTCGTTGCAGAGTTCCTGGCATTCCGGCGTGGCGAAGGGATCGTCCAGGAACACGTTGTTGCCCGGAATAAAGGCAAAGTCGCGCATTTCCCTGCGCATCAGGGTCAGCTGGTCCAGCGCGAAAATGTAGCCGTGGATGCGGTCGCGCAGTTCCAGCGCGCGGCCCATCAGGACCTTCTTCCACCTGTATGTGGCGGGCTGCATGCGCTCCACGCAGACGTTGTCGATGTTCTTGATACTCACCAGCTCGGCGTCCAGCTCGTTGAGGTTGTAGATCAGCGCTCCGTGGCCGGCGGGGCGGGTGAGGATGCTGCCGTCCTCCTTGAGGAACGGCTTGCCTTCGGCGTCCACCGCGAGGGTGTCCGTCTCCTTGGCCTGGAAGGTGAAGCGGATGTTGTAGCGCACGCCGTAGCGCTGCTCGTATTCGGCGCGTATCTCCTCCACGGCGGCTTCGAACAGGGGCTGGTGCTCCGGGGAGATCGTGACCACGAGGTCCACGCTGCCGTCGGCGTTGCGCATATAGGCCTGTCCCTCGACGAAATGCTCCGCCAGGGCGGTGCGCACTTCGGCAGGATAGCGGTGGAACTTCAGCACGCCCTTGGGCTTGCTGCCGTAAGCCAGGCCGGCGTCGGTGAGGAGCTTGCGGGCGGTCCCGGCGGGATCGAAGGGTGCGGTCCCGAAGACTTCAGGGGAGTAGAAAGCGAACTTCTCCAGGTTGGCGGCCAGCTTTTCGGTGGCGGCGTTGGGCGTGTCCATTCCGGCGAAGATGTCCTTGAACATACGGGAGGCGGCGCCGGACGCCGGCACGAACTTGCAGCGGCCGTCGACTTCGGCCTCCTCGGCATAACGGACGGCTTCGTCCTGCTGCTCTTCGGAGAGGACTTCGATGCCGCGGCCCGCCGTGGCGGGGGCGACGATCTTCAGCCAGGGGAAGCCTTTGCGGAAGCGCTCGATCTGAGCATTCATTGTGGTCTTGTCCATAGGGTTTCAGTGTTATGCGGTTTGTCAGAAATAGAATTCGCGGCGGTAGCTGTAGTTAAGGCGCAGCTCGTTGAAGCGTCCCGGGTCCATCCGGAACATGAAGTCGTCCGTGAAGATGGGGTAGTTGTACTGGATGACCGAGGCGATCTGGCCCTGCGTCTTGTCGTGGGCGTCGATCCGAACAGCCTGGTATTCGACGATCTCCGTGGTGGGGAAGAACTCGTACAGGGCGCTCAGCGAGAAGAAGCGCGCGACGGCGCGGATGGCCAGCGAGGTGCCGATGAGCTTGCCCTGGAGGGTGTAGCCGGCGATGTGCGGGGTGGCGATGTCGACCCGCTCCAGCAGTTCGCGGTTCACGTCGGGCTCGTGGCACCAGGTGTCGAGGGCGACGGGCCCGAGCCGGGGAATGGCGTCGAGCAGGTCCTGCTCCATGACGAGCTCGCCCTGGGCGGTGTTGATGAAGAAGGCGCCGGGTTTCATCCTGGCGAAGAAGTCGGCGTTCGCCATCCCGCGCGTGCGGACGTTGACCGGGATGTGCATCGTGACGATGTCGGAGCCCTCGAGGACCGTCTCCAGGTCGTGGAACTCCATTTCGTTCCCTTCCTTTTCGGCCCGCAGGGGGTCGTAGCGCAAGGTCTTGAAGCCGAGCGCGAGGGCCATCTCCTCGACGCGCGAGCCCGCCGCGCCCAGTCCGATGATGCCGATCGTGGCACCTGTCAGGGGGATGCTCTTGCGGGAGGCGGTCCCGAACAGGGCGGAGAAGACGTAGTTCGTCACGCCGCCGGCGTTGCAGCCGGAGGCGTTCTGGACGAAGATGCCGTGTTCCTTGCACCAGGCCAGGTCGACGTTGTCGAGGCTGGTGGTGGCGGTGGCGATGAGCTTGACGGCGGTCCCTTCCAGCAGGGCGGCGTCGCAGCGCGTGCGGGTGCGGATCACGAGGGCGTCAGCGTCCAGCACGTCCTCCCGGACGATGTCGGTCCCTTCCTTATAGACGACCGTCGCCCCGTAAGGCTCGAAGACTCCTTCGACGAAGGGTATGGCGCGGTCGATGACGAATTTCATTTCAGGATCAGTTCTTTGACGTAGTCCTTGCCGGCGCCGTCCCGGGTGAAGAGTTCGTCCTGGGCGAGCAGGGCGTTGATCTTTTCAATCAGGCCCTCGCGCTGGAAGGAGAGCTGGCTGCGGACCACGGACGAGTCGACCGTGATGTAGAGCCGGCCGTCGCGGAAGAAGCGGCGGACGGTGTAGCGGCCCGCGCCGGAGGCGGCGTCCCAGGCGGCGAAGACGCGCTGGGTGTTGAGCGGGGCGGTGAGCCGGGCGGCCTTGAGGTATTCGTGGATGGCCTCGGACAGGGGAATGGCGGTCTTGCGGGCGACTCTACTCATTGACGGGAGTGAAGACGCCTCCTGCCGTCTCGAAATAGCTGCGGTCCGCGGTGAGCGTGTCCACGATCGACTCCGTGCGGACCTTGTTGGAGTCGGACAGGAAGATCTGGCCGAACTCCTTGTCGGCGACCAGCCGCAGCAGGTTGCCCACGCGGGACATGTCCAGCTTGTCGAAGAGGTCGTCCAGCAGCATGATGGGGGGATAGCCGCAGGCGGCTTTCATCACCTCGTACTGGGCGAACTTGAGGGCCACGAGGAAGGACTTCTGCTGCCCCTGAGAGCCGCAGCGGCGGATTGGGTGGCCGTCCATCGTGAAGAGGAAATCGTCGCGCTGGACCCCGGCCGTGGTGAACTTGCAGACGCGGTCGCGGTCCCGGTTTTCGCACAGGATGTCCCGCAGGGACCCTTTCTGCAGGTCGGAGCGGTAGTCGATGCCGACCTGCTCGCGTCCGCCGGAAATCTCGGCGTAGTACTGCTGCACCACCGGGACGAGCTGGCCGCAGAAGGCCTTGCGCCGTTCGAACACCGGCCTGGCGAGGGCCGAGAGACGCTCGTCGAAGGTGCTCAGCAGCTCTTCGTCCCAGACGCCGGCCTTGAGCAGCTTGTTGCGCTGGAGCAGCAGGCGGTTGTACTGCTGGACGTCGGCGAGGTAGGGCTGCTCCATCTGCGAGAGCACGGAGTTGACGAACTTGCGCCGCTCCTCGCCCGACTCGCTGACCATCGCGATGTCGGCGGGGGAGACCATCACGATCGGCAGCACGCCGATGTGCTCGGAGATCCTCCCGTAGGGCTTGTCGTCGCGCCGGACGGCTTTCTGCCCGCCGTCCTGGACGCGGATGCTGAAGCGGGACACGGTCCCGCCGGGCATGTCGTACGTGCCGGACAGGGCGAAGGCGGAGGTGCCGTGGCGGAAGTTGAAGCGGTCGGTGGTGCTGAAGGCGCTCTTGGTCATCGACAGGTACCAGATGGCGTCGAGCAGGTTGGTCTTTCCTTCTCCGTTGCCCCCGCTGATGCAGTTGATGTTGGGCGAGAAGGTGAGCTCCTGCAGCCGGATGTTGCGGAAGTCCTGGATGACGATTTTCTTCAGAATGGCCATATATTGCAAAGTTAAAGGATTTTTTCTAATTTTGCGGGCTAAAACAAAACGAGAATATCAAAATAGTTACAATATGGCTCAGAAAAACCTGACAGACAAGGAAGCCCAGCGGAAAGAGAATCTCGAGCAGACCGTCTCCGCCGCCGAGCAGTTCTACAACGAACACAAGAAATTGATTTTGGGCATCGTGGCCGCCGTCCTCGTGATCGGCCTCGGCATCCTCGCTTACAACAAGTTCATTTACCAGCCCAAGTGCGTGGAGGCGATGCAGCAGAGCTATCCCGCCGAGATGAGTTTCCAGGAAGGCGAGTACGACCTGGCGCTCAACGGCGACGGCAACAACCTCGGCTTCGCCGACATCATCGACGACTACGGCACCAAGGCCGGCAAGGCCGTGTATCTGTACGCCGGCATCTGCGAGCTGCAGCTCGGCAACTTCGACGAGGCGCTTTCCTACCTGAAGAAGTACAGCGGCAAGGAGCCTATCCTCGCTGCCCGCGCCAAGGCCTGCGAAGGTGACGCCTACGTCGGTCTGGGCGACTACGCCGCCGCCGTGCGCGCCTACAAGGCCGCCGTCGACCGCGCCGACAACGTCTTCGCCGCCGGCTACCTCCTCAAGGAAGGTTCCGCCCTCGAGGCCCTCGGCCAGACGGCCGACGCCCTTGCCTGCTACAAGCGCATCGAGAGCGACTATCCGCAGTCGCTCGAAGCCTACGACATCGCCAAGCACATCGCCAGAGTCGCCGAGTAGTATGGGAAGAGCATTTGAATTCCGCAAGGAGCGCAAGCTGAAGCGCTGGGGCCATATGGCCCGCACCTTCACCAAGCTGGGCAAGGAGATCACCATCGCCGTCAAGCAGGGTGGTCCCGACGTGACCGGCAACCCGCGCCTCCGTGCCCTGATGGCCGAGGCCCGTGCCGAGCAGATGCCCAAGGAGAACATCGAGCGCGCCATCAAGAAGGCCACCGAGAGCAAGCAGGGCGACTTCAAGGAGATCATCTACGAAGGCTTCGGCCCCCACGGCATCGCCTATCTGGTGGAAGCCGCGACCGACAACAACACCCGCACCGTGGCCAACGTCCGCAGCTACTTCAACAAGTGCGGCGGTTCGCTGGGCACCACCGGCTCCGTGAGCTTCATGTTCGACCGCAAGTGCACCTTCCGCGTCAAGGAGAAGGAGGGCGTCGACCTGGAGGAGCTCGAGCTCGAGCTCATCGACTACGGCGTGGAGGAGCTCTTCCGCCAGGAAGAGGAGGACAAGGACGGCAACGTGACCCCCGTGATCGTGATGTACGGCGACTACAGCGCCTACGGCCAGATCCAGAAGTACATCGAAGAGAACGGCTATGAGCTGATCTCCGGCGGCTTCGAGCAGATCCCCAACGTGGACCTCAAGGAGGTCACCGACGAGCAGCGGGCGACCCTCGACAAGCTCATCGGGATGCTGGAGGACGACGAGGACGTGACCAGCGTCTACACCACGATGAAACCCGCGGAAGAGTAGTTCGTCGAAGAAATCGGGCAATTCGTCGAAAAACCGGACCGGATGCGGCCCGGTTTTTCTATGTTTGTACCCGGAACAAACCAGTTACCATCAATTTTTAAAAAGGTTTTATTATAGGATTTTTTATTATTTAAGTTTAACAACACGCTCCGAAAAGTTGACGGGCATCCTTCACAGGGTGCCCGTCAATTTGCATAGAATATAGTTTATTGTTTATTTGGGTTTCCGGACGCTTCCGACGCCGCGGACCTTGGTGTTGATGTCGGGGCAGTCGAGCTCGCGGGCGTCGATGTCGCCGGCGCCGCTGATGGCCAGGTCGGCGCGGCGGGCCTTGCCGCCGATGACCGCGTCGCCCGCGCCGTTGATGGCAATGTCGATGGCGTCGCAGTCGACCTTGCTGATGTTCGCATCACCCGCTCCGTTGACCGTCACGCTGGCCTTGCCGGCGCTCAGTCCGTCGATGTCCATATCGCCGGCTCCGTTGACGACGGCCGAGAAGTCGAGGGCGGTGATTCCCTCCGGGGCGTTGAAGTCGACGGCGCCGTTGAAGGTCACGCTCTCCAGCACGGGGCTCGAGATGTTGACGGTGATCTTCTTGAGGTTGCGGATGCGGCCGAGGTTGGACTTGATGTCCAGGGTGCCGTTCTCGTTGCGGATGGTCACGTGCTCGAGGACGTTGTCGGGCGCGGTGATGGACACGGCGCACTCGCCGGGGGTATAGTTCACGTCGCCGGGCAGGTTGCAGACCAGGGAGTGGAAATCGCCGGTCACCTGGTCGCGCGTGATGATGTTGTCGCTGGCGGTGATGCTCTCCCCGGACCCCTGTCCGGGGAACACGATCCCGGAATCTTCCATGTCCTTGAGGACATCTTCGTTGACGTGGATGAAACGGCAGGAGGAGAGGGGAAGCAGCAGGGCGGCTGCCAGAAGGAGGGTGGATATCTTTTTCATTGTGTTGTTTTTTTTAGTCGATGAATTCCTTGAGGTCGATGCCGAGCAGGGCCGCCCGGCCGCGGAAGAGCGGCAGCTCCTCTTCGATGAACTTGCGGCGTTCGCTCTGGCGGATCACGTCGAGGGCGTCGCCCGTGACGAAGAAGCCGATGCCGCGCTGGTTGAAGATGACCTTCCGGTCCGTGAGGATCTCGTAAGACCGGGCCACGGTGTTGGGGTTGACCCCGATCTGGGCTCCCCATTCCCGTACGGAGGGTATCCTCCCGCCGGGTTTGAATTCCCCACTCAAGATCCGCTCGCAGAGGTTGTCCGCGATCTGGATGTAGATGGGTTTGTTGCTGTCGAATTCCATATGATTAGTGTTTAAGTGTGCGGATGCGGTAGTAGAGTCCGCCCAGCAGGCCGCCGATGATCACCGTAAAGCTGATGTTCATCATCCAGTTGAGAGCCCGGATCGCTTTCTCGGGGACGTCGAAGCGGTCGGCGAGGTTGATGTAGAAGCTGAAGTTGGAGCCGGAGAAAACGAAGGTGAGGGTGGAGAGCAGGAAGCTGCAGGCGAAGATGCACAGGAGGGTCTTGGCGACCTTGCTCTTCTTGAAGCAGATGGCGCCGAGGGTGAAGACCAGGATATTGGCGCACCAGTTCAGGAAGACGATGGCTTCCAACTTGATGTGGATGCCATTCTCGATCAGGGTGTCTTTCGCTTCCTGGAGCGGCTGGAGCGCATAGACGCGGTCGCCGTACAGGTTCGGGAAGAAGAAGCTCATCAGGGCGTCGCTCGCGATCTGGAGTCCGAAGAGGATGAGGGGAATGACGATGCAGACGATGATGCCCATCGACAGCCATTTCTCAAGACTGGAGGCGGGGAGCATCAGGAAGTCGGATCCCGCCTTTTTCTCGGTCAGGGAGCCGTAGATCTTGGTGCCGGCGCCCATCACGGCGACGATGATGGCGATGAAGATGGCCATGAACTTGAACGCGTCGTCCATCGAGCCGCCTTCCTGAACGAAGATCAGGTCGATGAGTTCGTAGAAGACGAAGATGATGATGGGCATGGTGCCCAGGATCAGCAGGCTGAGTCCGTAGTTGTTGCGGGCACGGCGCAGGTCATACAGGAAATACTGGCCGAAGCGCTTGAAGTCGAATACGTTATTCATGGCTGAAGAGGTTTTTGACGAGTTCTTTGTGCTTGTGGACGGTGTTGAAGAGGGCTTCGATGTTCACCTTGCTGTCGAGTTTGCCGCTGTTGGGGAGCACCTGGATGAAGCCGCCGGGCAGCTGCTCGGAGTAGAGGGCGTCGGGGTGCAGGGTGGTGCCGTAGTCGAAGTAGAGCTTGTCGGCGATCTGCTCGATGGTGGCGTTGAGGAGGACGTCCCTGCGGTCCAGGATGATGATCGGGTCGATGATGTTCTCGAGGTCGCGCACCTGGTGGGTGGAGATGACGATGGTGCTGTCTTCGGCCGTGTACTTCATCAGGGCGGAGCGGAACTGGGCCTTGGACGGGATGTCGAGGCCGTTGGTGGGTTCGTCGAGGTAGAGGTACCGGGCTCCGCAGGAGAGGGCGAGGGCGATGTAGGTCTTCTTGAGCTGGCCGGCGGACATCGCGTTCATCTTCTGCTGGGGGTTCACTTCGAATTCCTTGAGGATGGCTTCGAAATTCTCCTGGGAGAAGCGGGGCCAGAATTTGCCGGTGGCCTTGGCCCAGCCGAGGGCCCTGTCGTTCACCGGGGCGACCTCGTCAGGAAGGTAGTACTGCTCCTGGAGGAGGAGGGGATTGCGCTTGTAGGGGTCCTGCCCGTCGGCGTCGATCGTACCGGCCTGGGTTTTCTTGAGGCCGCAGAGGAGGGTCAGCAGCGTGGTCTTGCCAACGCCGTTCTCACCGAGCAGGCCATAGATCCTGCCCGGCTCGAGGTCCATCGAGATGTTCTTGAGGACCTCTTCTTTGCCGTAGCTGAACGCTAAATTTTGGATTTTTATCATCGCTTTGTAGTGTATTAGTTCAATAGTACACCGCAAAGGTACGACAATTTTTGAAACTTCCAAATTTTTTTTGATTTTTTTTGGTGGTGGGAAGATCTCTTTCCCGGCGAAGGCCTCGGGGCTGCGCCCGGGCGGACTATAAACGTCCGCCCGGACACACCCCGGGCCTTTCGCCTTCCGCTCCATTGCGCCAGCCGACCCGTCGCACCCCACGCAC
>JAFZBH010000059.1 GCA_017561865.1 Bacteroidales bacterium
CTGGCCGAGCGCAACGCCGTCAACGCCCCCATCCAGGGCACGGCGGCCGACATCATCAAACTGGCGATGACCGCCGTGGACCGGGGCCTGCGCGAAGGCGGCTACCGCGCCCGGATGGTCCTCCAGATCCACGACGAACTGCTGCTCGAGGTCCCGCAGGAAGAAATCGCGCCCGTGCGCGAACTGCTGGTCTCGAAGATGGAAAACGTCATCTCCCTGTCCGTACCCCTGACCGTAGAATGCAATGATGGAAACACTTGGCTCGAAGCCCACTGACGAACTCGTCCGCCGGGCGATCATCGGCGACGGCACCGCCTTCACCGAACTCTGGGACACGCACATCGCGGCCCTGCGCGCCTATCTGAAAAGCGCGATGAAGACCCTGGACGACTTCTACATCGACGACATCTGTTCGCGCAGTTTCGAGAAGGCGTTCCGGCAGATCCGCTCGTTCGACCCGTCCAAGAGCCAGTTTTCGACCTGGCTGCGCACCATCGCGCACAACACGGCGCTCGACACCATCGACGCCGAGACCCGCGCGCAGAGCCGCCTGGTCTCGCTCGACAAGGAAAACGACCACAGCGGGGCCATCATCGACGTGCTGGGCGACGAGGCGGCCACGCCCCTCGAGCAGATCGTCGAGTCGGAGGATGCCGAGACCCTCGAAGGATGCATCGAGGGCCTGCCGGAGCTGTACCGCGCCATTGCGCGGATGCGACTGCTGGACGGCCTGCAGTACAAGGAAATTGCCGAAGAACTGGGGATGGAACTCAACACCGTCCGCACGCGCATCCGGCGCGCCAAGGCGATGATCGAGGCGATGAAGGGCGGGGAGGAAGACTAGGCCTTCCTGCGGCAGGACGGGCAGACCCCGTGGATGGTAAACTCCGCGTTTTCCGACCGGAATCCCTCCGGGCAGGCGACCGCGGGGACGGGCGTGTCTTCGAGGCAGAAGGTCCGTCCGCACATCCGGCAGTGGAAATGTACGTGCCGGTCGCTGTCTTCCTCCTGCTCGGCGCAGTGGCACACTTCGTAGCGGACGCCTTCGCCCCCGTCGGAGAGCGCGTGCAGCAGGCGGTGCTCCCGGAATGCGGACAAGGTCCGGGAAATGATGGACTTGTCGACCGACTCCAGGGCGGTCTCGATCTCGGTCATCGAGAGCGGGCGGCCCGCCTGCAGGAGGGCCTTCAGGATCAGGATGCGGTTGGCGGTCGGCTTGACGTCGTGCTCCTGCATCAGCGCGACGGGATCTTCGAAATGCGTCATACCCTGCAAAAATAGGCTTTTCGCGCTACTTTTGCAACGGGTACATCCGGTTGTCTGCGAAAGAGTAGCAACTGTCATCGGCCACGACCACGTGGTCGGTCAGCTCCAGCCCGAGGGCAGCCACCCCCCTGCGCAGTTCTTCCGTGCGGCGGATGTCGGAGGGGCCCGGGGTGGGATTCCCGGTGGGGTGGTTGTGCACGAGGATCAGTGCGGTGGCGCCTTTGTCCAGGGCAGCCCGGATGATCTGCCGGATGTCGAAGGTGGTCGAGTTGCTCCCGCCGGAACTGACTCGCATCTTTCCGATCAGATAGCGGTGCATATTGAGGAAAAGCACCCAGCATTCCTCGTGCTGGAGCCCCTTGAGCTGGGGCAGCATCAGCTCGTGCACCCCCTGTGCGGTGAGCAGCGGGCGCTTGACCACGGAGGATTCTTCCATCAGGAAACGGCGGCCCAGTTCGAAGGCCGCGAGCACGCTGGCGGCCTTGCCGGCCCCGATGCCCGGCAGGGAGAGCATCCGCTCCCGGGGAAGGTTGAACAGGGCGCCCAGACGTCCGTCCGACAGGTCGAGCAACTGCCTGGACAGTTCCAGGACGCTGCAGCGGGGGTTGCCGCTGCGCAGCAGCACGGCGAGCAGCTCCCCGTTGCTGAGGCTCCCCGCACCGCGGGCGAGCAACTTTTCGCGCGGCCTTTCATCCGCGCGCAGATCCTTGATTCTCATAGGAGCCAAGGATAGGGACAATAATCGTAAAAAACGGAAAGAATCGTCGCGCCGCGACAAAAAAATACGATTCTTTATGCCAGACGACAGAGCAACGTGGCCTGGGAACAGTCTTCAACCACCACATCCACGTAATCCCCGGAGCGGTGAAGCGTGTCCGGCCAGACGCACATCTTGTTCTGGCCGTTGCGGCCGCACAACTGCCCGCCGCCACGTTTGGACGGCCCCTCGACGAGCACGCGGAAGGTCTTGCCGACATCGCGCCGGTTGCTCTCCAGCGAGAGGCGGTTCTGCAGGGCGATGATCTCCTCGAGGCGCCGCGTCTTGACCTCGGGCGGCACGTCGTCGGGATACTTCTTCGCGGCGAGGGTGCCCGGCCGCTCGGAATACTGGAACATGAAGGCGGCGTCGAACCCCACGGCTTCGAACAGCGACAGGGTGGCGCGGTGGTCTTCCTCGGTCTCGGTGCAGAAGCCGGCGATCACGTCGGTGGTGATGGCGCAGTCGGGCATCAGCGAACGGATCTTCGCCACGCGCTCCAGGTAGCCTTCGCGCGTGTAGCGGCGCCGCATCTTCTCCAGCATCCGGTCCGAGCCGGACTGCACGGGCAGGTGGATGTGGCGGCAGATGTTCGGGTGCGAGGCCATCGTCTCGAGCACGGCGTCGGAGATGTCCTGCGGGTTGGAGGTGGAGAAGCGGATGCGCAGCGACGGCACGCTCTCCGCCACCAGCGCCAGCAGGCCGGCGAAATCCATTTCCCCGACCCGGTAGGAATCGACGTTCTGCCCCAGCAGGGTGATCTCCTTGTATCCCTGCTGCGAGCAGGCACAGGCTTCGCGCACGATGCTGCGGGGGTCGCGGCTGCGTTCGGCGCCCCGGGTGTAGGGGACCACGCAGTAGGAGCAGACGTTGTTGCAGCCGCGCATGATGGAGATGAAGGCGGACACGCCGTTACTGTCCACGCGCACCGGGGCGATGTCGCCGTAGGTCTCCTCGCGGGAGAGCAGCACGTCGATCTGCGGGTGCCCCTGCGAGGCGGCGGCGACAAGGCGCGGAAGGCTGCGGTAGGCGTCCGGACCGGCCACGATGTCGACCTTGCCGGACTCCAACAGGGTGTCCTTCAGCCGTTCGGCCATGCAGCCGAGGATGCCCACGACCACGCCCGGGCGCGATTTGCGCTGGAAATTGAACTGCTCGATGCGGCCGTGGATGCGCTGCTCGGCGTTGTCGCGCACCGAACAGGTGTTCGCGAGGATCACGTCCGCCTCGTCCATCTTTTCCGTGCGTTCATAGCCTTCCGCCCCGAGGATCGAGAAGACGATCTCCGTGTCGGCGACGTTCATCTGGCAGCCGTAAGTCTCGATGTATACCTTTTTCATACGCGTTCGCAAAGATAGAGATTTTTCTTATCTTTGCAGGATAGTACAAGCAAGAATCCGATGAGAAGAGCCGTCAAGATACTCCCGCTGCTGATCCTGCTGCCGTTGCTGCTTTCGGGCTGCAAGGGCAGGAGCCTGCAGGACGTGGAGCTGACCTCCGTCCGGCTCGTCTCCATCGTGCCGCAGGGCTTGACCGGCGTCTCGGCGGTGCTGGAAGTGGGGGTCCGCAACCCTTCGGCCGCTTTCAACCTGACGGACCTGGAGGGGATGGCGAAATTCCACGGTGAGGAGGTGGTCTCCCTGAGCGCGGAGCCCCTGTCGGTGCCCGCCCGCAGCGAGGACCTCTATCAGGTCCCCCTCGAAGGGCGCTTGGCGTCGGGATTCGGCGTCCTGCGCCTTATCCGGCTGCTCGGGCAGGGTGCCGAGATGGACGACGTCACCTTCGACCTGCGGGGCCGGGTGGCCCTCCGCAGCGGCATAGGCAAGAATTTTGAAATGTTGGACGTGCCGCTGAGCAGCCTGCTCGAGGCCGTGCAAACTGACCGGAATAATGATGAAGACAATCCTGAATAGCATCCTGGCCCTGTCTCTGTTGCTCTTCGTCGCGGCACCTTTCGCCGCGGCGCAGAACCTCGAGGAGGAAAACTCGAGCGAGATCGAGCACACGGGGGCGGAAGTCCAGGTGGACTCCTCGCTGATGGGCTGCGACATTTTTTCGGCCCTGGGGGACCGCGTGGTCGTGCGGCAGTCGTCCGCCGTGCGCTCGGCCCTGACCAAGCACGTCTCCTCCAACGCCGCCAAGAGCTACAACGGCTTCCGCATCCGCCTCTATTTCGCGAGCAGCCGTACGGCGCGCGAGGAGTCTGCCGCGGTGATCCGCCGTTTCAACGAGATGTATCCCGGCATCCAGGCATACCGGACCTTCTCCTCGCCGAATTTCAAGGTCACGGTGGGCAATTTCCGCACACGGCTGGACGCCGAAGCGCTCCTGCGCCAGCTCAAGGCGGATTTTCCGGACGCGTTCATCGTCCGGGAGCGTTTCAAGTATCCTTCGATCGGCCGTCCTGCGGCCCGGTCCTATGACATAAGCGAAGACTAGCGATGATCAAGCAGGGACTCGAACTCAAACAGCAGCAGAAGCTCTCCCCGCTGCAGATCCAGACGATCAAGCTGATCGAACTCCCCATCCAGGAGCTCGAGCAGCGGATCCGTACGGAGCTGGAGGAGAATCCGGTGCTGGACGATTCGCCCGACCCCGAGAAGCCCGAGGAGGTCAAGGACGTGTCCCTGGACGAGATCACCGACGAGGGGGACATCCCCGCCTACAAGACCCGCGTGAACAACTGGGGCAAAGACCCCAGGCCCGAATACAACACCTTCTCCGTGCGGCAGAGCTTCACCCAGAGCCTGACCGACCAGCTGGGCTACCGCAACCTCAGCCCCCAGCAGTATGCCGTGGCTTCCTTCATCATCGGCTCGCTCGACTCCGACGGCTACCTGCGGCGCGACATCGACTCGCTCGTGGACGACATGGCCTTCCGCGCCGGCATCAGCACGACGCCCGAAGAGGTGATGGAGATGCTCCGCGTGGTGCAGGAGTTCGATCCGGCGGGGGTGGGCGCGCGCGACCTGCGCGAATGCCTGCTGCTGCAGCTGCACGCCGGGAAGCAGACGCCCGACACCGTCAATGCCGAGCGCATCCTGGAGGACTACTTCCAGGAATTCTCCAACAAGCATTTTCAGAAGATCATGTCCCGCCTCGGCCTGTCCGAGGAGGATCTCAAGCGGGCGATGGGACGCATCGTCAAGCTGAATCCGGCGCCGGGCGGCGAGGTGGACTACACGTATACCGACCAGGCGCAGCAGATCGTGCCCGACTTCGTGCTGGAGGAGCACGACGGGGTCCTGTCGTTCACGATGCCCCGCTTCAGCGTGCCCGAACTGCGGGTCAACAAGAAATACGCGGACCTGCTCCTCGAGGCGAAAGGCTCCTCGGAGCGCGCCCAGAAGGAGGCCGCGACCTTCGTGCGGCAGAAACTCGACTCCGCCAAGTGGTTCGTGGAGGCGCTCAAGCAGCGCCAGAACACGCTCAACAAGACGATGTCCGAGATCCTCGCCTACCAGAGGGACTATTTCGTCTCCGGCGACGAAGCCGACCTCAAGCCGATGGTCCTCAAGGACATCGCCGAGAAGACGGGATTCGACATCTCGACCATCTCGCGTGTGGTCAACAGCAAGTATATCGAGACGCATTTCGGGATCTTCCCCCTGAAATACTTCTTCTCGGAAGGGATGGAGAACAAGGAGGGCGAGGAAGTGTCCACCCGCGAGCTGAAGAAAGCCCTGCAGGAGTGCGTGGACGCCGAGGACAAGCACAAACCGCTCACCGACGAGCAGCTGGTGGAGGAGATGGGCCGCCGCGGCTACAAGGTCGCCCGGCGCACCATCGCCAAATACCGCGGCCAGCTCGGCATCCCGCTGGCCCGCTGGCGCAAGGAGTTGTAGGTATGAAGGGAAGCGGCATTCCGGACGTCATCCAGTTCAGGCGCATGCTCCGCGACCGTGACCTGAAGGCCACGCCGCAGCGCATGGCCGTCCACGCGGCGATGCGCGAGCTGGTGCACGCCAGTGCGGAGGACGTGGCCCGCCGCATCGCGGAACGGGATTCCGTGCGTGTCGCGCCGGCGTCGGTATACAACATCCTGACCCTGTTTGCCGACGAGGGGATCTACGGGCGCCGTTGCGGCCGGGCCGGCAAGATGGTCTTCGACGTGCGCGCCGGCAGGCACCTGCATCTGTACGACACGCGGAACGAAGCGTGGCGGGACCTCGAGGACCCGGAACTGCTCGCGCAGGTGGAGGCCCATTTCAAGGGGCGCCGTTTCCGCGGCTTCAAGATAGACGGCGTCGAAGTCCAGGTCCTCTGCCGGCCGACGCAGCGCAAGGGCCCGGCCGGGAAAGTGAAATAAAGAAGTATATTTGCAGATTGTATGAATAGCGAACATATCCAGTGTCTGATCGTCGGCGGCGGCCCTGCGGGTTACACCGCGGCGATCTATGCCTCCCGCTCCGCCCTCGCCCCCGTCCTGTATGAAGGCAACGAGCCCGGCGGACAGCTCACCACGACGACCGTCGTGGAGAACTTTCCCGGTTTCCCGGGCGGGGTCGACGCGAACCAGCTGATGGCCGGTATGCGCGAGCAGGCGGTGCGGCTGGGCGCGGACATCCGCCGCGGCGTCGTCACGGCGGCCGACCTGGGCGTGCGCCCCTTCCGCCTGACGGTCGACGGGACCGTGGAGCTGGAGGCCGATGCCCTGATCATCGCGACCGGGGCCACGGCGAAGTATCTCGGCCTGCCCTCCGAGGAGAAATTCCGCGGCCTGGGCGTGTCGGCCTGCGCGACCTGCGACGGTTTCTTTTACCGGAAGAAAGACGTGGCGGTCGTGGGCGGCGGCGACACCGCCTGCGAGGAGGCGACCTATCTGGCCGGACTCTGCCGCAAGGTCTATATGATCGTCCGGCGTGACGTCCTGCGGGCCTCGGCGGCCATGCAGGAGCGCGTGAAGAACACCCCGAACATCGAGATCCTGTGGAACTGCAACACGCAGGAAGTGCTCGGCGACGCCTCCGGCGTGACGGGCGCGCGCCTGCTGCGCAAAGATGGCGAGGTTTTTGATATACAGGTCGACGGTTTCTTCCTGGCCATCGGCCACCATCCCGCATCCGAGCTCTTCGCTCCCTGGCTGGCGACCGATCCCCAAGGGTACATCCTCACCGAGGGCGGCAGCAGCCGCACCAGCGTGGAGGGCGTGTTCGCGGCCGGGGACGTGCAGGATCCGGTGTACCGCCAGGCGGTCAATGCCGCCGCGTCGGGCTGCCGGGCCGCGCTGGACGCCGAAAAATATTTGAAACGATGAAACGATCCACCCTTCTGGCCGCCCTGGCGGCACTGCTCTTCTTCGCGGGCCTGTCGGCCTGCAAGTCGCAGTATGACCTGATGCTGGAAAGCACCGACGCCGACGCCAAGTATGCGGCGGCCTTCGAGTATTTCAATGCCGGGAAGTACACCAAGGCGGCCTCGCTGTTCGAGTCGCTGACCCTGGTGACCAACGGCACGGAGCGCTACGATACGGTGCTTTACTACCTGGGCCTGAGCAACTACTCCTATAAGGATTATTATACCGCTGAGACCAATTTCCAGCAGTATCTGACCTACTTCCCGCAGGGTAGTTTTTCCGAGATGGCCGAGTTCCTGCGCATCGACTGCCTGTACCGCGCCACGCTCCGCTACGAGCTGGACCAGACGGCGACCTACACGGCGATCAACGCCATCGGGGAGTACCTGCGCGAGCATCCCGACGGGGCGAATTCCGACATCTGCCGCTTCCGTATGCAGGAGCTCAGCGAGCGCCTCGACCAGAAGGAGTTCGAGAATGCCCGCCTGTACTACAAGATGGAGGACTACCGGGCCTCCCGCGTGGCTTTCAAGAACATCCTCAAGAACAACGCCGACAACGTGTTCCGCGAGGAGATCCTCTACTACTCCGCGATGTCGTCCTACAAATATGCCGAGAACAGCGTCCCGTCCAAGCAGAAAGAGCGCTTCCTGATCTTCCAGGACGACTACCTCAACTTCATCGGCGAATACCCCGAGTCCGCCCACCGCAAGGAGCTCGACGGCCTTTACAACAAGGTGAAAGAAAAATAATGAAACTTTCCTGCACCCCCGTTCCGTACTAGGGATATGGAAAAGAAAATACCTACCAATACCATCACCCGGGATATCCGGGACCTGGCTGCCCCGACGGGCAACATCTACGAGACCTGTGTCATCCTCGCCAAGCGCGCCAACCAGATCGCCCTGGCCGAAAAGAAGGAACTTGCCAAGAAGTTGGAGGATTTCCGCGGCGAGCGCGACACGATGGACGAAGTTTTCGAGAACAAGGAGCAGATCGAGATCTCCAAGTACTATGAGCGCCAGCCCAAGCCGGACCTGGTGGCCATTTCCGAATTCGAGGACGGCGAACTCTATTACCGGGTAGCCCAGGAAGACGGTGCTGCATAGCCTCCATATCAGGAATTACATATTGATCGACTCTCTGGACATCGTCTTTCCGGAGGGTCTGGTCATTATTACGGGCCAGACGGGCGCCGGCAAGTCCATCCTGCTGGGGGCCCTGGGCCTGCTGTCCGGGAGCCGCGCGGATGCGTCGGTCATCTTGGAAGGGGCGGAATCGTGCGTGGTCGAGGCGGAGTTCTCCGGTTGGGATGAATCCCTGGGAGAACTGCTCGCCGAGGCGGACGTGGACCCCTCCGGGGACGGCAGCCTGCTGATCCGGCGCGTGGTGTCCCGTTCGGGGCGCTCGCGCAGTTTCATCAACGACTGCCCCGTGCCGGTCGGCCTGCTGCAGGAAGTCTCGGCCCGCCTGGTGGACATCCATTCACAGCACAGGAGCCTGCTGCTCAGCGATCCGCGCTTCCAGCTTTCGGTCCTGGACCATTTCGCCGGCAACGCCGGCCGGCTGGAGACCTGCCGCGAGGCCTGGCATACGCTCCAGACCCTGCGGACGCAGCTCTCGGAGGCCCGGCAGCGGCAGGCGCGCCTGCTTGCCGACCGGGACTATAACGAGGCGCAGTGGCGCCAGCTGGACGAGGCGGCCCTCAGGCCCGGGGAACTGGAGTCCCTGGAGGAAGAGCAGCGGAGCCTTGCGCACGCGGAGCAGATCCGCGAGTCGCTGGGCCGCTGCCTGACCCTGCTCCGTCCGGAAGGAGAGCTGCCCGGTATGTCGGCTTCGCTCAAGGAGGCCGGCCGCCAGCTCGACCATATAGCCGCTTATCTTCCGGCGGCGGCATCCTTGCGGGAACGCCTGGAGAGCGTGCGCGTGGAACTGGACGACGTCGATGCCGAACTGGAGACGCTTCAGGATGGCGCGGACGCCTCGCCCGAGCGCCTGGAGGCCGTGGAGACGCGCCTGTCGCGCCTGTGGTCGCTGCTCAAAAAGCACGACTGCCGCACGGTCGAGCAGCTCATCGCCGTGCGTGAACGCTTCGGCGAGGCCCTGTTCGATTCCCAGGCCGGCGAGGACCGTATCCTTGAACTGGAGCGGCAGGAGGCCCAGGCCGCCGGGCGCTATGACCTTTGCTGTGCGGAGCTCACGGAGGCACGCTGCCTCGCGGCGCCGGAGTTCGCGGACGCC
>JAFZBH010000060.1 GCA_017561865.1 Bacteroidales bacterium
GTTCCCGCTGCGCTCGCCCAGGCCGTTGACGGTCGCGTGCACGCCGCTCACGCCCGCCCTGACGGCCGCCAGGGTGTTCGCCACGGCGAGGCCGTAGTCGTTGTGGCCGTGGAAATCGAAACGCATCTGCGGGAAATGCTCGCGCATCCGCCGGATGTACTCCTCGACCAGCCAGGGATTCAGGACCCCGAGGGTGTCGGGCAGCATCACGCGGCGGACGGGAAGGAAGCGCAGCCTCTCCAGGAGGCCGAAGACATAGAAAGGCGAATCCGACATCCCGTTGGACCAGTCCTCGAGATACAGGTTCACGGTCAGGCCGCGCACGCCGGCGTGCTCCACCACGCGGATGATGTCCTCGGCGTGCTGCTCCGGCGTCTTGTTCAGCTGCTTCTCCAGATGGCGCAGGGACCCCTTGGCGAGGATGTTGACCACCCGCCCGCCGGCGTCGGCGATCCAGTCCACGGACACGCCGTCGTCGACGAAACCCAGAGCCTCCACCCGATCCAGGCAGCCGGCCCCTTCGGCCCAGGCGCAGATGCGCCGGAACGCCTCGCCCTCCCCCCGCGAGACGCGGGCGGAAGCCACCTCCACGCGGTCGACCTTCAGCTCCTCGAGCAGGAGCTGGGCGATCGCCAGCTTCTCGTCCGCATTGAACGAGACGCCGGCGGTCTGTTCGCCGTCGCGAAGGGTGGTGTCCAGGATCTCGATCCTATTGTCTGTTTCGCTCAAAATCTTCTATTTTTCCTTTCTGCTCAAGAAGATAATCAATATCATCTAAAGCGTTGGTCAAACAATATTTCTTATACGCGTTCAGCTCGAACCGCTCGCTGCGGCCCGTACTGAGGTTGGTCACCGTCTGGGCGGGCACGTCCACGCGGACCTTCAGGCCGGGGTCGGCCGCAAGCCCCTCGAAGAGCTCCGACAGGAAGTCTTCGGACACCACCACGGGCAGCACGAAATTGTTCAGCTCGTTGTTCTTGTGGATGTCCGCGAAGAAACTGGAGATCACGACGCGGAAGCCGTATCCCGCGATGGCCCAGGCGGCGTGCTCACGGCTCGAGCCGGAGCCGAAGTTCTTGCCGGCCACCAGGATGCAGCCGCCGTAGCGGGGGTCGTTCAGCACGAAGCCCTCCCTGGGGCTGCCGTCGGCGTTGTAGCGCCAGTCGCGGAACAGGTTGTCCCCGAAGAACTTCTCGTCGCGCGTGGTGGCCTTCAGGAAGCGGGCCGGGATGATCTGGTCCGTGTCCACGTTCTCCAGCGGCAGGGGCACGCAGGTGCTCTCGATGATGTCGAATTTCTGTTTCATAAGGCAGGAGATCCTTCGGCAAGCTCAGGATGACAAACAGGGGATAACAAAGTTCTGGGATCGGTGACGACGCCCGTCACGGCCGCCGCGGCAGCCGTCAGCGGGCTGGCGAGCAGCGTGCGGGAACCCGGGCCCTGACGGCCCTCGAAATTGCGGTTGCTGGTCGAGACGGCATACTTCCCGGCGGGGATCTTGTCGTCGTTCATCGCCAGGCAAGCGGAGCAGCCGGGCTGACGGACTTCGAAGCCCGCTTCGGCGAGCAGGGTATCCAGGCCTTCCTCCTCGATCTGCCGTTTCACGGCCCAGGAGCCGGGCACCAGCCAGGCGGTCACGCCGGGCGCCTTGCGGCGGCCCTTCACCAGCGAGGCAAACGCACGGAAATCCTCGATGCGCCCGTTGGTGCAGGCCCCGAGGAACACATAGTCCACCGGATGTCCGAGCAGTTTCTGACCCGCCTGGAAACCCATATAATCCAGCGCTTTAGGCGCGGCGTCCGCGGGGATGCTCCCGTCGACGGGCATGCCCATCCCGGGGTTGGTCCCGTAGGTGATCATCGGGCGGATATCCGCCGCGTCGAAGACGAGTTCCTTGTCGAAGACGGCGTCCTCGCCGCTTCGCAGCGTCTTCCACTTTTCGACGGCGCGGTCCCACGCCTCCCCCTTCGGGGCGTATTCGCGGCCCTTCAGGTAGGCGAAGGTGGTCTCGTCCGGGGCGATGAAACCGCCCCGCGCGCCCATCTCGATCGACAGGTTGCAGAGCGTCAGGCGCCCCTCCATCGACAGGGACCTCACCGCGCTGCCGCGGTACTCCACGAAATAGCCCGTGGCACCGCTCGTGGTGAGCTTGCTCATCAGGTACAGGGCGACGTCCTTGGCGCTCACGCCTCTTCCCAGCTCCCCTTCGATGCGTATGCTCATCGACCTGGGTTTCTGCTGCAGGATGCACTGCGAGGCGAGCACCATCTCCACCTCGCTCGTGCCGATGCCGAAGGCCACCGCCCCCACCGCGCCGTGCGTGGAGGTGTGCGAGTCGCCGCAGACGATGGTCATCCCCGGCAGCGAAAGGCCCTTTTCCGGGCCCACCACGTGGATGATCCCGTTGTCCGGGCTCATCATCCCGTAGTGCGTCAGGCCGAACTCGGCGGCGTTGCGCGCGAGCGCGTCCACCTGGGCCTTCGACACGGGATCCACGATCGGCTTGTCCTGGTCGTGCGTGGGCGTGTTGTGGTCCGGCATGCAGAAGATCTGCTTCGGACGCAGGCACTTGATCCCGCGGGCGCGCAGACCGTCGAAGGCCTGCGGGCTCGTGACCTCGTGGCAGTAGAGCCGGTCGATGTAGAGCTGGGTCGGCCCGTCCGCGATGAGCGAGACCACGTGGGCGTCCCAGATCTTGTCGAAAAGCGTGTTCATCAGCTCTTGAATTTGTTGATACAGTCGATATAGGCTTCGACGGAGCCCGTCACGATGTCGGTATTGGCGCCGAAACCGTAGTAGACGCGCCCTTCGTGCTCGACCTGCATATGCACCTTGGCCACGTCGTCGGAGCCCTTGGTGATGTTCTGGATGGTGAATTCCTTGATCACCATCGACCGGTGCACGATGGTCTTGAGCGCGTTGATGGCGGCGTCGACGGGACCGTTGCCGTGGGCCGCGCCCTCGAACTTCTCGCCGCCGATGTCCAGGCCGATGCTCGCCACGGGCCTCAGGCCCTTGCCGCTCGTGACCTGGAGGTAGTCCAGCTTGATGTGGGCGACCGCCGCGCGCTCGGCGCCGGCCAGCACCAGCAGGTCGTCGTCATTGACCTGCTTCTTCTTGTCGGCAAGCTTGAGGAACTCCTCGTAGAAGGCGTCCAGCTTCTCGTCGGAGAGCTTGATGCCCAGGGTCTCGAGGCGGAAGCGCAGGGCGGCGTGGCCGCTGCGCGAAGTCAGCACGATGCTGTTGTCGTCCAGGCCGATGTCCTTGGGGTCGATGATCTCGTAGGTGCTCACCTCCTTGAGCACGCCGTCCTGGTGGATGCCGGACGAGTGCGCGAAGGCGTTGCGGCCCACGATGGCCTTGTTGGCCTGCACGGGCATGTTCATCAGGCTCGACACCATACGGCTCACCGGATAGATGCGCCGGGTGTTGACGTTGCTCGTCAGCGGGATGTCGGAGTGGCTCTTCAAGATCATCGCAATCTCCTCGAGCGCCGTGTTGCCGGCCCGCTCCCCCACGCCGTTGATCGTGACCTCGCACTGCCGCGCGCCGGCGAGCAGGCCCGCCATCGTGTTGGCCGTGGCCATGCCGAGGTCGTTGTGGCAGTGGGTCGAGATGACGGCCTTGTCGATGCCGTCCACGTGCTCCACCAGGTAGCGTATCTTCGCGCCGTATTCCTCCGGCAGGCAGTAGCCCGTCGTGTCGGGGATGTTCACGACCGTGGCCCCGGCCTTGATCACGGCCTCGACCACCTGAGCAAGGTAGGCGTTATCCGTGCGGCCGGCGTCTTCGGCGTAGAACTCCACGTCCTCGACGAACTGTCTGGCGTATTTGACGGCGCGTACGGCCCGCTCCAGGATCTCCTCGCGCGTGGAGTTGAACTTGTAGCGGATATGCAGGTCGGAGGTACCGATCCCCGTGTGGATGCGTCCGCGCTTGGCGTACTTGAGCGCCTCCGCGGCCACGTCGATGTCCTTCTGCACCGCCCGGGTGAGCGCGCAGACGGAGGGCCAGGTCACGGCCTTCGCGATCTCCACGACCGACTTGAAGTCGCCCGGGCTCGAGACCGGGAATCCGGCCTCGATCACGTCCACGCCGAGCTCTTCGAGGGCCTTGGCCACCTGGATCTTCTCCACGGTGTTGAGCTGGCAGCCGGGCACCTGTTCGCCGTCGCGCAGGGTGGTGTCGAATATGTAGATCCGGTTGCTGTCCATGGCGGGATTATTTGTTTTCGGGACGGAGTTCGCGGACGGCGGCGCCGGTGCGCCAGAGCTCGCTCTCGCGCAGGGCCTTCAGCTCCTTCTCCAGCCCCTCGCGGTAGTCCGGCTTGGAATTGGAGTCGATGGAGCGCTGGGCCTCGTTGCCGCAGGCCACTTCGTTGTAGAGTTTCTCGAACACGGGCTTGGTGGCGTCGTGGAACGGGCCCATCCAGTCGAGGGCGCCGCGCTGCGCCGTGGTGGAGCAGTTGGCATACATCCAGTCCATGCCCTTCTCCGCGAAGAGCGGCATCAGCGACTGCGTCAGCTCCTCGACGGTCTCGTTGAAGGCCTCGGAGGGGCTGTGGCCGTGCTCGCGGAGCACTTCGTACTGGGCCGAAAGTATGCCCTGGATGGCGCCCATCAGCGTACCGCGCTCGCCGGTGAGGTCGGAATAGACCTCGCGCTTGAAATCGGTCTCGAAGAGGTAGCCCGAGCCGATGGCGATGCCCAGGGCCAGGGTCCGCTCCAGCGCGCGGCCGGTGGCGTCCTGGTACACGGCGAAGGAGGAATTGATGCCGCGGCCCTGCAGGAAGAGCCGGCGCACGGAGGTGCCGGAGCCCTTCGGGGCCACCATGATCACGTCCACGTCCTTCGGGGGCACGATGCCGGTGCGGTCGCTGAAGGTGATGCCGAAGCCGTGTGAGAAATACAGGGCCTTGCCGGCGCTGAGCGCCTTCTTCACCACGGGCCACTGCTCGATCTGGGCGGCGTCGGAAAGGAGGTACTCGATCACGGTCGCCTTCTGGCAGGCCTCCTCGATGCTGAAGAGGGTCTTGCCGGGCACCCATCCGTCGGCGACGGCCTTGTCGAAGGTCTTGCCGGCCCGCTGGCCGACGATGACATTGATGCCGTTGTCCTTGAGGTTGAGCGCCTGTCCGGGACCCTGGATACCGTAGCCGATGACGGCCACGACCTCGTCCTTGAGGACCTCGCGCGCCTTTTCAACCGTAAACTCATCGCGGGTGACCACATTCTCGACCACGCCGCCGAAATTCATCTTTGCCATACTCTTGCTGTTTTTATTGGTTTCTGTTTTTCAAATAATCTTGGAGAATGCCGTGCTCCGCAGCGCTGGTCGCGTTGTCCGGGAAGCAGAAGGCGCGCACCACCTCCACCTTCTTCTCGATGAAGCCCACCACCTGCTGCGCGGCGCGCTCGGTGGTGATGGCCCGGAAGGTGAAATGGTGGATGCCCGGGAATTCGGACGGGAACACCGTCAGGCTCTCGATATTGATGCCCCGGCGGGAGAAGATGTTCGAGATCGAACTCAACAGACCCACCTGGTTCTCGGAATACACCGAAATGATGAACATGCTGCTATTTTCCATCGCGATACCATTCTTCTTTGTTCAACAGGATCTCGTCCAGCCGGCGTCCGCCGGGGACCATCGGATAGACCATTCCCATCTCGCACACGTGCGCGTCGAGGAAATAGGCCTCCTTCGAGGAAAGCATCTCGCGCAGGGCATCCTCCAGCTCGGCGCGGTCCTCCACGCAGCGGTAGCGGATGCCGTAAGCCTTCGCGATCAGCGAATAGTCCGGGTTCAGCAGGTGCGTCTGCGAGTAGCGCTCGCCGTAGAAGAGTTCCTGCCACTGGCGGACGTTGCCCAGCCAGTTGTTGTTCAGCAGGACGATCTTGACCGGCGTTCCCTCCTGCATGATCGTGCCCAGCTCCTGGAGCGTCATCTGGATGCCGCCGTCGCCCACGAACAGGCACACTTCCCGCTCCGGGGCGCCGGTCTTGGCGCCGATGGCCGCGGGCAGGCCGAAGCCCATCGTGCCCAGGCCGCCGGAGGAGATGAAGCTGCGCGAATGCGCGAAACGCGAATAGCGCGCGCCCATCAGCTGGTTCTGGCCCACGTCGGTGACTATGATGGCCTCGCGGCCGGACAGTTCGGCCACCCGCGCGACCACCTCGCCCATATGGATGGGCCCCTCGGCGGGCGCGGTCTCGGGCTCGGAAACCTTTTCCGTCTCCACGCGGTCGTAGCGGCGCGCGAGCGAGGCCCACTCGTCGTGGAAGGAGAAGCGGATGCGCTCCGTCAGGCGCTCCAGCACCTCGGCGGCGTCGCCCAGGATGCCCACCTCGACGGGAATGATCTTGCCGATCTCGGTGCGGTCCACGTCGATGTGGATGATCTTCGCCTTGGGGGCATAGGTGTTCGGCTTGCCCGTCACGCGATCGCTGAAACGCATCCCCACGGCGATCAGCACGTCGCACTGCTGGGTCATCAGGTTGGAGGCGATGTTGCCGTGCATGCCGGCCATTCCCACGTAATACGGGAAGTCTGACGGCAGGGCGCTCAGGCCCAGCATCGTCGAAGCCGCCGGGATGCCGCCCTTCTTCAGGAAGGCTTTCAGCTGCTCCTCGGCGTGCGAAAGGACGATGCCCTGGCCGAACACCACGAAGGGGCGCTCGGCGTTGTCAATCAGCTCCGCCGCCGCCTCGATCGCCTTCTCGTCCGCGGGCGCGGGCAGGGCGTAGCTGCGGATGTGCGTGCATTTCTGATATTCGTCGAACAGGCCGATGCCGACCTGCGCGTCGCGCGTGAAATCCAGCACCACAGGGCCCGGACGGCCCGTGGATGCGATGTGGAAGGCCTTGGCCACGGCCGGCGCAACTTCCTCGGGACGGCGGATCTGGAAGGTCCACTTGTCGATCGGGCCGGTCATTCCGACCACGTCGGTCTCCTGGAAGGCGTCCGTGCCGAGCATCGCGTTGCCCACCTGGCCCGCGATCACGACCACCGGGGTCGAATCGACCATCGCGTCGGCCACGCCGGTGATCACGTTGGTGGCGCCCGGACCCGAAGTCACGATCACCACACCGGGGCGGCCCGTCGCGCGGGCATAGCCCTGGGCGGCGTGGATGGCGCCCTGTTCGTGGCGCACCAGGATGTGCCGCAGCCGGTCGGTATAGCCGTAGAGCTTGTCGTAGACGGTGATGATCTGGCCGCCGGGATAGCCGAAGACGGTGTCCACGCCTTCGGCGATGAGTGATTCGAGCAGAATCTCCGCTCCTGTCAGTCGCTTCAGCATAGGCCTAGTCCTCCAGCATTCTGACGGCACCCTTGTCCGCGCTGCTGACCATGGCCGCATAAGCCCTCAGGCTGCGGGACACTTCCCGCCTGCGCACGGGCGGCGTGAAGGCCTTGGGCCCGCGGGCGAGCTCCTCGCGGCGCCGCTCCGAGAGCTGCTCCGCGCTCAGGCGCACGTCGATGCGTCGGGAAGGGATGTCGATGGTGATGATATCCCCGTCGCGGACCAGGGCGATCTCGCCGCCGGAAGCCGCTTCGGGTGAAACGTGTCCGATGCTCAGGCCCGAGGTCCCGCCGCTGAAACGGCCATCCGTCAGCAGGGCGCACTCCTTGCCCAGGTGCATCGATTTGATATACGAAGTCGGATACAGCATCTCCTGCATCCCGGGGCCGCCCTTGGGGCCCTCGTAGGCGATCACGACCACGTCACCGCTGCCTACCTTCCCCCCGAGGATGCCCTCGCAGGCCGCTTCCTGGGAGTCGAACACGCGGGCCGGGCCCTCGAAATGGAAGATGCTCTCGTCCACGCCGGCCGTCTTGACGATGCAGCCGTCGCGGGCGATGTTGCCGAACAGCACGGCGAGGCCGCCGTCCCGCGTGTAGGCGTGGGCGACGTCACGGATGCAGCCTTCGGCGCGGTCGGTGTCGAACCCGTCGTAGTACATTTTCTGCGAGCCCAGCTCGATGTTGAAGCGGCCGCAGGGCGCCACGCGGAAAATCCGCTTCGCCTCCTCGCAGCAGTTCGGCGAGAGAATGCACCAGCGGTCGATTTCTTCCCCCAGAGTCAGGCCGTCCACACGCCGCAGGGTCGTATCCACGAGACCCGCGGCGGCGAGTTCCGAGAGGATCGCGACGATGCCGCCCGCACGGCCCACGTCCTGGATATGGTATTTCGCGGTGTTCGGGGCCACCTTGCAGATGCAGGGCACCTTGCGCGAGAGGGCGTCGATGTCGGCCATCTTGAAGTCGGCTCCCGCCTCCCTCGCCACGGCCAGCAGGTGCAGCACCGTGTTGGTCGAGCCGCCCATCGCGATGTCGAGCGTCATCGCGTTGAGGAAAGCCCCGCGCGAGGCGATGCTGCGCGGCAGCACCGATTCGTCGCCCTCCTTGTAATACTTATAGGTATTCTCCACGATCTGGCGCGCCGCCTTGCGGAAGAGTTCCGCGCGCATCGCGTGCGTCGCGAGGATGGTCCCGTTGCCGGGCAGCGCGAGGCCGATCGCCTCCGTCAGGCAGTTCATCGAGTTGGCCGTGAACATCCCCGAGCAGCTGCCGCAGGTCGGGCAGGCGTGCGCTTCGATCTGCTCCACGTCCGCGTCGCTCACCGACGGGTCGGCCGACTTGATCATCGCGTCGATCAGGTCGAGTTTCGCCTCCCCCAGCGTGCCGGCCTCCATCGGGCCGCCGGACACGAAGATCGTCGGGATGTTGAGCCGCATCGCGGCGAGCATCATCCCCGGGGTGATCTTGTCGCAGTTGCTGATGCACACCAGGGCGTCCGCCTTGTGCGCGTTGACCATATATTCTACGCTGTCGGCGATGATGTCGCGCGAAGGAAGGGAATACAGCATCCCGTCGTGGCCCATCGCGATGCCGTCGTCGACGGCGATCGTGTTGAATTCGGCCGCGAAACAGCCCAGTTTCTCGATTTCGGCCTTGACGATCTGGCCCGCCTCGTGGAGGTGGGTGTGTCCGGGCACGAACTGGGTGAAGGAATTGGCGATGGCGATGACGGGCCCGCCGAACTGGCTGCGCTTCATCCCGTTCGCCATCCAAAGCGCACGGGCACCGGCCATCCTGCGACCTTCAAAGGTTACACTACTACGATAATCCATAACTAACTACAGGGCACAATGCCCCTATACCGGTTACGAATGTCGGACTAATTTTCCGGAAAAGCAAGAAATAGTGAAAAATATTTATTAAAAATTTGAAAAAGTCCCAAATTATGCTTTACTTTGGGATGGATTATTGTTGGTTAGCATATGAAAATCCTGAAATTCGGAGGCACTTCGGTGGGCACGCCGGAGAGCATCCTCAGAGTCAAAGAGATCATCAGTTCCCGCCCGGAACCTTCCATCGTCGTCGTCTCAGCCCTGTCCGGCGTCACCGACCAGCTGATCCGCGCGTCCCGGCTCGCCGCCGCGGGCGATGCGGCTTTCCGCGACGAGATCAGGGCCCTGCGGGACCGTTACCACAGCGTCTGCGAA
>JAFZBH010000061.1 GCA_017561865.1 Bacteroidales bacterium
CGCCAGAGCCGTGCCCAATGCAGCGGGACGGGGACCACCAGGTCCACGTCCGCGTAGAGCGGCGAAGCGGCGAGCCGCCCGCCAAGCAGCCTCGCCGCCCAGCGGCCCGCTCCGAAATCTCGGTGGTATTTGAGCGCCTGGGGGATCTTCTTGTAGCGCGATTCCGCCCGGTAATGAAACAGAGCCGCAGCATAGGCGTACGGCTCATATTCGTCCGGCTGGATCCGGGCGTTGAAACGGTCCGCCATCGGGTTGTGGGCGAGGGTGGCATAGTGCGTTTCCGGCAAGTCGGACAGGCACTCCAGGCAGAGATGCCGCTCCTGCGGCAGGAGCGGGCGCCCGCACGCCACACAGACCCTGGGCAGGACGAGGTCCAGCAGGGCGGGCAGGAAAGTTTTCAAGTTCAGCGTGTTCAGGCGGGGGTCCATCCGATCAGCAGTTCATCGCGCCGCAACAATGGATAACCTGTCCGCTGACATAGGACGAGAGGTCGCTGGCGAGGAAGAGCGCCACCTTGGCGACGTCCTCGGGCGTGCCGCCGCGGCGCAGCGGGATGGTCTTGATCCAGGCCTCGCGCACGTCTTCGGGCAGGGCCGCCGTCATATCGGAGATGATGAAGCCCGGGGCGATGCAGTTGGCACGGATGCCGCGGGGCCCCATCTCCTTGGCGATGGATTTCGCCAGGCCGATCAGGCCCGCCTTCGATGCGGAGTAGTTGCACTGGCCGGCATTGCCGCTCACGCCCACCACGGAGGACATATTGATGATGCTGCCCCCGCGCTGGCGCGCCATGATGGGGGTGCAGGCGTGGATGTAGTTGTAGGCGGACTTGAGGTTGACGTTGATGACGGCGTCCCACTGGGCCTCGTCCATCCGGAGCATCAGGCCGTCGCGGGTGATGCCGGCGTTGTTGACCAGGATGTCGATGCGGCCGAAATCGGCGAGCACCTGTTCCACGGTCTCGTGTGTCTGGGCGAAGTCGGCGGCGTTGGACGCATAGGCGCGCACCTTGACGCCCGTCGCTTCGAGCTCCTTGACGGTATCTTCGATAATCTTGATGTCCGTGAATGCGATGTCCGCGCCTTCGGCGGCGAACTTCAGGGCAATGGCCTTGCCGATGCCCCGCGATGCGCCCGTGATGAGGGCGACTTTTCCTTCCAACAATCCCATATCTTCTTCTACTGTTGTTCGTTCTGCATGACGGTCTCGATCTCGTCCGGGGCGATCGGCAGGCGCCTCTGTCCGAGCCTGCGGGCGCCGCCTTCCGTCACGAGGACGTCGTCCTCGAGGCGGATGCCGCCGAAATCGAAATATGTTTCCAGTTTGGCATAGTTGACGCGGCCGCCGTCCGTCCCTTCGCGCTTCCACTGACGGATGAGGTCGGGGATGAAATAGATGCCCGGCTCGTCGGTGATGACGTTGCCCGGCGTCAGGGTGCGGGCCATCCGCAGGCTGCCCAGGCCCAGCTGCGGAGAGCGGGTCTGGCCGTCGTCGTAGCCGACCAGGTTTTCCCCGAGGTCTTCCATATCGTGCACGTCGAGACCCATGTTGTGGCCCAGGCCGTGCGGCATGAAAAGGCCGGCGATGCCGTCCTCGACCATCCCGTCGATCCCGCCGCGCACGAGGTCCAGCTGGCGGAGGTTGTCGAGCATATGGGCGGCGACGGCCAGGTGCACGTCGCGGTACTCGACACCCGGTCGTATCATACTGAACGCCAGCTCATTGCACTCATAGACGGTCTGGTAGATGTCGCGCTGCTTCCGGGTGAAAAGGCCGGAGGTCGGGTAGGTGCGGGTGAAGTCGGAGGCGTAGTGGTCACCCGACTCGACGCCGGCGTCGACGACCATCAGCTTGCCCGGGCATACGGGGAGGGCGTGGCTGTGGCAGTGGAAGATCTCGCCGTGCTGGGTGAGGATGGTCGGGAAGCTCGTGCCCCAGCCTTTGCCGAGGGCCACGCCTTCCATATCGCCCACGATTTCCTGCTCGATGCGGCCGGGCCGGATACCGCGACGGGCGGCGGTGTGCATCTCGAAGCCCAGGTCGCAGGCGGCGTCGATGGCCGCGATCTCGAGCGGTTCCTTGACAAGGCGCAGGGCGATGACGGCGCGCACCAGCGGCTCGGAAGCCCGCTTGCAGCCGGCCTTGCCTGCGCTGGTGGTCTCGGCCGGGTCGATGCCCAGCAGTTCGCCCATCTTCAGGCGGTTGTAGTATCTGGAGGTGGGCAGGAAATGCACCTGCCGGCCTTTCAGTGCGGCGCCCAGGGCGTCGTAGGGCGCCGTGTGCTGTACGCCCGCCGCGTCCGCAAGGGCACGGACGGAAGGCATCGGCCCCATCCAGATGATGTCGTCGATGTCGAAATCGTCGCCGTAGAGGGTCTCTTCGCCGGTCTCCAGGTCGACGGTCGCGGCCAGGCGCGGCTCGTCGATACCGAAGAAATACAGCCAGTTGCTGTCCTGGCGCCATTTGTAGCAATTGTCTTTGTACTGGGCGGGAGCGTCGACGTTGCCCAGGAACAGGGCGATGCCTTTCTGTCCTTGGAGGCGCTCCAGCAGCGCCTGGCGGCGCGAGATGTAAACTTCCTTGTCAAACATAGTAAAGACAAAGATAGCAAAATTCTGCGTATCTTCGTGGAAGATTATTCAAGGAAACGATGCTACAGGAAGTAATTGATATTGTCCGGGAGGCGGCCGCGCTGATGGTCTCCGACCATTTCACCGTGATGCAGAAAGACGGTCTGGCGAACCTGGTGACCAGTTCGGACCTGGCCGTGCAGCATTTCCTGACGGAGCGGCTCGCCGCGCTGCTGCCCGGCTGCGGCTTCCTCTGCGAGGAGGAGGATTTCCGGGACCTGGAGGAGGAGTACGTCTGGATCATCGATCCGATCGACGGCACGGCCAATTATTCCCGCGGCATCGCCGACTGCTGCATCTCGGTGGGCCTGGCGCGTCGGGGAGAGTTGGAGCTCGGTGTCGTCTACAGTCCGCGTCGCGCTGAGATGTACGCCGCCGAACGCGGCCGTGGCGCTACCTGCAACGGCCATCCCATCCACGTGTCCGACCGGCCCTTTTCCGACGGGATCCTGTGCACGGCGCTGAGCCTGTACCGCAAGGAATATGCGAAAGTCTGCTCGGACATCATCTACGATCTCTATATGCAGACCAATGATGTGCGCCGCTGGGGTTCCGCCGCCCTGGAGCTTTGCCTGCTGGCCTCCGGAGTCGTTGAACTTTTCTTCGAGATGCGTCTCCAGCCCTGGGATTTCGCGGCGGCGATGTTGGTTCTGCAGGAAGCCGGCGGCCGCATCGCCACCTGGAACGGCGCCGCGCCTTCACCTTTCCGGCCGGCGCTGGTCATCGCTGCCAACCGGCCCGACAGCCTCGGCGCCCTGCTTGCCGCCGTCCATATCCACCTGCCCGACGGTGTCCCTTATAAATAGATTTTTTCAGATCAGGTCGGCGATGATATCATCGCTGACGAACCAGTGATCCTCCGGAATCCGCAGCCGCCCTCCGTCAAGGCGCGCCAGCCGTCCGTCGGCAAGCATCACTTCGGCTCGTTCCGGCGCGACCAGCCCCTCCGGTATCCCCCTTGCCGTTCGCAGTCCCAGCATAATTTCCTCCTCCTTCGCTTCTTCTTCAGATAACTCTTCTCTGTCCCCGCGCAGCGGCCAACTGCCTCCGGCAACGTCCTCCTTCGTCGGACCCCACCGCTTCGCTTCGCTTGCGGTCCCCCCTCTTACGATGCCGAGGGTGGGGCCCCCAGAAAAGCATGCTTTTCCGGGGTACTCCAGGGTGGCACGGTTGCCGGAAGCAGTTGCCGCCTGCGCATGGGGCAAAGCGTCAGGGTTCCAGGAGCGGGCGGTGCCGTCGAACGAATGGGCGGCGGGGCCCAGGCCCACGTAGGGGTGACGGGTCCAGTAGGCGCTGTTGTGGATGGCTCTGAAGCCGGGGAGGGCCCAGTTAGAGATCTCGTAATGGACATAACCGGCCGCGCCCAGCGCCTCGCAGAGCAGGCGGTACTGCGCCGCACACTGCTCCTGGGTCGCCTCGGCATAGCGCCCCTCGCGTACCATTCCGGCCAGGGCGCTGCCCGGCTCGATGCTGAGCTGATAGGCGCTGACGTGCTCCGGCCGCCAGGCCAGCACTTCGGCGAGCGTCTCCGACAGAATGGCTTCGGAGAGCTGCGAAAGCCCGAAGATCAGATCGACGCTGATGTTCCCGACCCCGGCGGAGCGGAGGATTCGGAAGGCCTGTCGGGCGTGTGCGGCATCGTGCCGGCGGTTCATCCAGCGAAGGATCCCGTCGTCCAGCGACTGCACCCCCATGCTGACCCGGTTCACCCCGAGATCGAGAAGCCCCCGCACATAATCCTCCCCCTTCTCCACGATATCTTCCGGATTCACCTCGATCGTAAACTCAATAAACGGTGCGGGGCGAGAGCCGAAAATATCGACAATTCGATTTAAAATCATCAGAGGCAGCACTGATGGGGTGCCGCCTCCGATGTAGAGGGTATTCAGGTCGCGGGTCGCCTCGATTTCATCCCGGCGCCGGGACGCTTCGGCGCAGACCGCCTGCGTGTAAGCCTCGAAAAGCTGCGCGTCCCGTCCCCGGCAGGCGATTTCCGAATAGAAATCGCAATAAGTGCAGAAACTCCTGCAGAAAGGGACGTGCAGATAGACCATCTAGCGGAGCAGAAGCTCTCCGTGGCCGAGCTGCGCCTGAGTCGTGTAGGCGTCGACCGTGTAGATGCCCTTCTGGAAGGCGCCGACGTTGTTGACGTAGATGCCCAGATCCACCTCCTGGCCCTGATAGTCAACTTCGCGGGAAGCCGTGGCCTCAAGTGTCTGGCCGCCGAAGGTGAACGTGGTGCCGCGGCCGTCGGACAGCAGGTTGCCGTCCGGATCCGTCACGCGCACATAGACGCGCACGGGCCCGTGTGCGGCCAGTTCATTTTCCGCGAGGCTGAGGTTCACCAGGAAGCGCACGACGCGGTTGGCCTTGTCCGTGATCTTGTCCATGTTGTTATAGGCATACATCACGAAGTTGTGCGCCTTGATGATGGAGCCGGCGGTCACGCGGTTGGTCAGGTCTTCGACCCGCTGGGTCAGCTGGGTGTTGATCTGCTTGGTCTCCTCGGCCTCCTTGCGGGCGGATGCAGCCTCTTCGGCAAGCCGGTGGTTCAGCGTGTTCAGCGAGTCGATCTGGGTGATGTAACCGCGCATGATGGAACGCAGGGTGCCGAGTTCCTTCTCATACTGACGGATCTTGGCACGGTCCGTCGCCTCGGTGTTCTTCACGCGGTCGACCAGCTGGGCGATTTCCTCGCGGGAGGAGTCGAGCTGTGCGTTGATCGTATCATATTCGGACGACAGGTTCTCGTAGTCGCTCTGCAGGGCCACGATCTGCTCCGTCAGGTCGGCCTTCTCTTCATTCAGTTCGTTCACGAGCTTGTTCTTGGTGCTCAGCACATAATAGAGGGCGCCGGCCAGGCCGAGCGCGATGACGAGCATGGCGATCATCGCGGCTTTCAGGCCACCGTTGGCCTTCTTCTCCGCCTCTTTTCTTTCAAGTTTTTCGATAGGATCTTCTCTTTCCATATTACTGCTATTTTGAAAAATCGCACAAAAATAGCATTTTTTATCTTAAATTTGTCATTATGAAGTATTTCATCCGCTCTCTCAAGTATTATTGCTACCTGATGATCCTGCTTGCGATCATCGTGCTGGCGCTGGTCCTGACGGGGTTCGTGGAGGCCGACCTGTCCAAGATGTTCGTCAACGGATACGATTCGCTCTGGCAGATCGCCCTGTTCATGCTCGCCTTCGCGCTGTTCTATCCGCGCTTCGGTTTTTCGAAGCGCACCATACATATCTACGGCTCCCAGGAGGAGCTGCGGCCTGCGGTGATGCGCGTGATGCAGGGCCTGGGCTACGGGCTCGAAAACGATGCGGAGGGCGGTTTTTCCTTCCGGCGCCGCTCCGGCTTTTCCCGGGCGCTCAAGATGTGGGAGGACCGCATCACCCTGTCCCCGTCCGTGAACGGCTGGGAAGCGGAGGGGCTGACGCGCGACCTCGGACGGATCGTCTCCGCGCTCGAGGCTACCCGTGAAGATGCTTAGCTGCCGCTGAAAGCGCCTCGTAGAAATCCTCTCCGAACGCCTTCGTGAGGGGATTTTTCAGGAATTGATACACCCGGATCCGCTCGCGCCCGCCCTTCTCGAAGGCCGGTTTGCAGATGTCCCAGTGGTGGACGTTGAGCGCGAGCCCGCCGCCGGTCAGGTGCGTGATGCGAATGGGGTAGAGCGAGCAGGAAGCAGGCTTGGTGCAGCCGGCCATCTCGATGGCGCAGAGACATTCGCCCTGCTCTCCGAAATGGCAGAAGGCGCATTCGCAACGTTGTGCGGCGGCCAAATCGGGGCCCCCGGAAATCTCTGATTTCTGGGGTGATACCAAAGTTGTGACGATGTCGTTGTCCCGGTCCACTTCAAAGAAGCCCTTGGCCTGGACGGCGGCACGCCCGGCCTCTGACATCAAGCCGCTATAAGCGGGGTAGTCCCGCTCCAGCCCCTCCAACTCGCTTTCGTCCAGGGGCGCGCCGCTGTCGCCTTCGATGCAGCAGGCCCCGCGGCACACCGCGTAGTCGCAGGCGAAATACTCCGTTACCACATCCTCCGACACAAGGATGTCTCCGATCTGGATGATTGTTCCGAATCTACCTTTTCCCATCAGATAATGATATATTCAACTTCCGCTCCCTGGCTCAGTTGCGCAAGGATCTGCGCCACGCTCGCGGCGGAGACCTGTCCAAGCGCGGCCTTATAATCCGTCACCAGGTCCTTCCCTTCGCTGTAGCGCGTCAGGACGGCGTCCGTCAGCGCTTCGGGATCCGCCAGGCGGCGCTCCCATTGCGAAAGGAGACGGTTTTTATGAAACTGTATTTCGGCGTCCGTCGCCTTCAGGGCATCCAGCCGGCGCGTCACGCTGCGCATCGCGTCCAGCAAGTCGTCCGCTGTGCCCGGCACCACACCTTCGGGCAGTCCGTTCTCCGGACAGGGCCGGCAGCGGACATAAAGGGTGAGCCGCTCGGAAGGGAACAACTCCAGCCGCTGCGTCAGGGCGGCGCTTGCGCCCTGTCCGGCCAAAGCCGTGGCGAGCCGTCCCCGGACCAGCTCGCAGGCCACCAGGAAGGACAGGTAACCCTCGAGACTGAAAGGGACGGCGGCGGAGAGGGCCGTGTGCACGCCGACTTCCCGGCCGCCGACCGCTCCCGGCGCAGCCTGGTCGGTGCGGGTCACGGAACCGGTGGCGAAGCGGCTGTCGACGCGCGGGCGGCTGGCGTAGCGTTTCTGGGTGCGGAAGCCTCCGAGCGTGCCTTTGAGTTCCTTTTTGAGCGCCTCTTCGTCGAGGTCGCCGATCAGCACGAGAACGCCGTCCCCGACTTTGTCGAACAGGGAGGAGAAATACCCTTCAGCCCTCTGCGGCAAATCATCCCCCAGATGGACGATACGCTTTCGTTCAGGATAGGCATAGTCCGGACGCAGAATACTGTCCATCAAGGAGTTGACATCCCTGGGCGAAAGGGCCTCCCGGTCAATGCGCAAGGCTTCTTCCCTTCGATAGGCTTCAAATGCGGCGCGGTCGGGCTCCCGCTCTTCGGACAGGGCGAGGAGCGAGCGCATCAGCAGGGGCAGCTGCTCCGCGGGGGCGCGTCCCGTGATGCGCAGGTCGGAGAGCGTGGCGGCCGCCTGCAGGGTGATCCCGTTCGCTTCGAGGCTCTGGCGGAAGGCCTCTCCGCTCATCCCGGCCACGCGGCTCAGGCCGAGCATATCGCCCACGAAGGCGCTTTCGCCCTTCTGCAGGCCGGCCACTTCGGCCACGCCGCCGCGTAGCATCAGGGCGTAGCGGAATTCCCGGTCGCTTCCCATCTTTTTGTATATCACCTTGATACCATTGGAGAAGGTCCACAGGCGACCGCCCGACAGAGGCTCGGGAGCATCTGCGCTCAGGCGGACTTTTCCGGCCGGGACGGTGCGTTCCGCAGGCGAGGCAGGCCGATGTGCCGGGGTGTCGTCGGGTGCCGCCCAGCCTTGCCGGAAGGCCTGACGGAGCGTGTCCGCGTTACCGGGCTGGACGGGAAGGTCGAAGCGCAGGGTCAGGTTGCGGGCAGGGTCGAGCAGTGCCCGGGTGAAACCGTTGAAGAGGTCCAGTTCCCGCTCGTCTCCCAGGCGATGCGTGCCGAGAAAAGCGCTCAGCATCTGCCCGGAAGCCAGGTTGGCGCCATAAAGATAGGAAGCGACGCATTTTTGCAGATACTCGCCGTTGTCCAGGGGTCGTGCGGCTTCGCGCCAGGCCCGGGCAATCCGGTTTTCGCGCGCGAGCAGGAATTCATCCATCCCGGCGCCGTCCCGGTCCAGGGCGGAAAGCACGGAGGCGAGGCGGCGGGTGGCTTCGGTCAGCTGCGCTGCGGAAGTATAAACCGTGAATGTGTGTGCCTCGTCGTCCGGCCCCTGCGCGCTGTCGCGGTAACGGAAACGGAACCCGGCCAGGGGAATGCCTCCGGCGCGGAAACTCCGCTCCACGCGCTCGCCGAGGATGCCGCCGAGCGTTTCGGCGTAGGCCTGGGAGACGAGCGGCTGCGGGGTGTTCATCAGCTCGCGGGGCGTGCGTTCCGCGTGGTAGGTGGCGTGGATGGCGGCCAGCTTCCCGGCTCCGTTGCGCGAGAGGAGCACTGAGAGCGAATCCGAAGGCTGCCAGGCGTAGGCGGGCTGTCCGGCGTCTTCTTCCAGGGTCGGGACCATCATCGACAGCAGCTCCATCCGCTCGCGGATCCGGGCTGGATCGATGTCGCCGCAGACGATGACGGCCTGCGGCCCGCCCGAAGCGGCCGCAATGTCGAAGAGCATCAGCAGGGTGGAGTCAGCCGCGCTCTCCTCCGCCACGGGCACGTCGTGAAAGGAGAACAGGGTCGCGTCTGCCGGCTGCGACAGGAAGCCGTCCTGCGCGTAGCCGACGCCGTGGTCGGAGAGGAAGCGGTAAGGCGCCCGGGTGCCGAAATGCGGCAACTCGCGCAGTTGCTCGCGGGCCCGGGCGAGGTCCTGCCGCCCGCGCTGCACCAGCGCGAAGTCTGCGACACCCTTCTGTGCAGCGTTCGTGACCAGATAGAAACGGATACCGTCAGGAAGGCTTCCCTGCCGGATTTCCGGGGCGGTTCCCAGGCTTGGAAGCTCCTGCCCGTGCGCCGCGAAAAAGGACAGAATCAAAAACAGGCACGATATATGCTTGCAGAAGTTTTGCATGACTGATGCAAAAGTATAAATAAAATGATTACATTTGCAGTCAATACGATTAAATTAACATAAACAAATAGGTTACATGAAAAAGTTAATCGCTACCCTTGCAACGCTTATGCTTGCTCTCGGCGCCGCTTTCGCCCAGGATCTGGCTGCGGTGACCGAACTGTACAACTCCGGTGCCGAAGCGGTTGCCGCCGGCAACAAAGCGGATGCGTTGAATGCATTCGTAAATGCCCTTCAGCAGGCCGAAGCCCTTGGCGATGAAGGCCAGGAAGTGGTCACGAACTGCAAGAATATCATCCCCAACCTGAAGATGTCCCTCGCCAAGGATCTCATCAAGGAGACCAAGTTCGACGAGGCTGTCGCCGCTCTCCGTGACGTGGAGAAAGTGGCCGAGGAGTATGAGGCCCTCGACGTGCTCGACGAGGCGAAGACCCTGATTCCCCAGGTGAAGATGTCCAAGGCCGGCACCCTGCTGAACGCCAAGGACTATGCCGCTGCTGCCGCCGCCTATCAGGATATCCTTTCCGAGAATCCGAACGACGGCACCGCCGCCCTGCGTCTGGGTGTCGCGCTCAACGGAGCCGGCGACGTCGAAAAGGCGAAGGCCGCCTTCGAGCAGGCCGCTGCCAACGGGCAGGCCGCCACGGCCAACAAGCAGCTCGGCAACATCTACCTGAAGGAGGCTGCCGCCGCCCTGAAGGCCAAGAAGTATGCCGACGCCGTGACCGCCGCCGTCAAGGTGAACGATTTCACGGAGAACGCCCAGGCCTGGCAGATCGCCGGACAGGCTTCCCAGCTTGGCGGAAAGAACAACGACGCCATCAAGTACTTCGAGAAGTATCTGGAGGCTTCCCCGGACGCCAGCAACGCCGGTGCCATCGCTTACACCGTGGGTGCCCTCTATCAGGGTGCGAAGAACAACGCCAAGGCCAAGGAGTTCTATACCAAGGCCCTGAACGATCCCAAGTACGGAGCCGAGGCCAAGAAGATGCTTGACGCCCTCAAGTAATGCCCCGTCTGGAGCTGCTGGCCCCCGCCAGGAACAAGGAGATCGGCATCGCAGCCATTGACTGCGGTGCCGATGCCGTATATATCGCAGGCCCGGATTTCGGGGCCCGCAAGGCGGCGGGCAACAGTTTCGAAGACATCGCTGAACTCTGCGCGTATGCCCATCGTTTCGGGGTGCGCGTGTTCGTGACGTATAATACCCTTTGGCGGGAAGGCGAGGAGGAGGAAGCCCACGCGCAGATGCTCCGCTCCCAGGAGGCGGGGGCGGACGCCTTCATTATCCGGGAGCCCCGGATCGCGGCCTGGCAGGACATCACCGTGCCCCTGCACGCCTCCACCCAGTGCGCCATCCGCGACGTGGAACGGGCCCGGTATTTCGAGTCGCTGGGCTGTGAACGCATCATCCTGGAACGGGAGCTCACGCTCGAGACCGTGCGGGAAATCTGTGCGGCCGTGCAGTGCGAAGTGGAGTTCTTCGTCCACGGGGCGCTGTGCGTGTGCTACAGCGGGGACTGCCGCCTGTCGGAATACATCGACGGGCGGAGCGCCGACCGCGGCGAATGCATCCAGGCCTGCCGTTCGCTCTATGACCTGGTGGACGGGGACGGGCGGGTCCTGCTGCGCAACAAGGCAGTCCTCTCCTTGAAAGATTATAACCTGAAAGCCCGCCTGGAAGAACTGGCCGAAGCCGGCGTCGTCTCCTTCAAGATCGAAGGGCGGCTCAAGAACGCCTCCTATGTCCGGAACGTGGTCCGGGCGTATTCCCTGGCCCTGGACGCGCTGGTGGCAAAGTATCCTGAGCGCTATCGCCGGGCCTCCTTCGGCGAGGTGACGGGCGGCTTCACTCCCGATGTGGCCAAGACATTCAACCGGGGCTATACGGAACTGTTCCTGGACGGCAGGCGCGGAAAGTGGTCTTCAATGGATGCGCCCAAGTCGATGGGCGAGGCCGTCGGGACGGTGCAGCAGATCCGCCGGCCGGGCGACCGCACGATGTCCTTCCGCGTCAAGCCGCTGCAGGCGGGCCTGTTGCTGCGCAACGGCGACGGCTTCGCCTTCGCCACCGCCGACGGGGTGACCGGTTTCCGGGGCGACGTCTGCGAGGGCCTTTCCGTCCGTTGCAAGGATGTCCCCGACCTGCGGGAAGGGACGCTCCTTTACCGCAATATCAACACCGCCTTCGAGAAGGAACTCGAGGCGCGGGCGTGCCGCCGGGAGATCCCGGTGCGCCTGTCGGTGCGTATCCACGGGAAATACGTGGTAGAGGTGCGCGCCGTCAGTCAGGACGGGCACGAGGTCTTCAGTCCCTTCCACACGGACGTGGAGACGGCCGAGAACCGCGAACGGGCCGAGGCGATGCTGCGTGAGCAGCTCTCCAAGCGCAGCGGCGTCTACCGCTTCGCGGTGGAGGACCTGTCGGTGGACACTGCCGGCGGCAATCTGCCGCTGCTGAGCGCCTCCACCATCAACGGCATCCGCCGCCTCGTCGCCGAAGACCTGGACGCACTGATGGCCTCCCGGCGTGCCAGTGCCTCTTGCGGGCAGAAGCCGTCGCAGAGCCAGTCGGCGGACAGCGCTTCACTTGGCGCCGGCGGCGGACAGGCGGAGCGGAAATTGGTTTTTCGGCAAACCTGTCCGAAAAATAATTTCCGGCCGCCCCGTCTCTGCACCCCAAAAATCGCAGATTTTCGGGGACCCCGTCTGGAAGACTCCGCCGCCGGCGAGATTACTGAAAAGGAATTGATGCGGACAAAGTACTGTGTCCGTTATGAACTTGGTCTCTGCCCGAAGTACCAGGGTGCCCGGCCGCCGAAGGAACTTTTCCTTCTCAACAACGGCCGCCGCCTTGCCCTTCATTTCGACTGCGCCGCCTGCGAGATGACCGTCACGGCCTGATCAGTTCAGCCCGAAGGTGATCTCGACGTCGCCGAAGCGCCCGGTCAGATTGCCCCCGCCCTGGTCGAACACCTCCTTGAAATAGTTGCGGGTGAGCTGCCCGCGCCAGACGATGTCGTCCTTGTCCTTGTAGGGAATCTCGAGCTCGAAGCCGTATTGCTTGGAATTATACTTGACCACCGCACTGCATTTCCAGCTCGTCACCGTGCCGCCGTCATCCTCGATCACCATAAAGGCGATCTTCTCCATCTGGTCCGTGAAATTCGTCAGCAGGATGGCGTTGAAGGGGACTTTCTTGCCCAGTTGGCTGCGCCGGACGACGACCATGAAATCCGTCAGGCTGGGGGAGTAGTTCTTCAGGTCTTCGTCCTTGGTGGCCTTGAACCCGTCCACGGCGCCCGACTTGATGAAGAACTCCGACGCGCCGCCGAACCAGGAGTCGTAATGGCGGAGCATCTTGAAGCTCAGTACGCTCAGAAGATACTCCTTCCCGTCGTCCCCTTTGTCCTTGCTCCCGGCCTTGGTGGGCGTCTGTTCGAAGAGCTCCAGCGGGGTGAAGGCGGCATCGTCGTTGCGGTTGATGACCCAGACGGGCCGCTCCATCGCCACCTGTTCGGTCACCAGGACGGAGTCCACCACGTGGGCGCCGCTCTTGTCGATGCGGACTTCGTAGCCGTAGTTGGATTCGGCGCCGAATCCCGGGTCGAAGGTGACGATGGGGAAGCCCTTTCCGTCCCATTCTTCCGAATAGGGCCAGTAGATCTGCATGTCGGAGTCGCTCAAGGCGTCGAGATAGCGCTGGACATCGCCCGCGCCGGCTTTGGTGCCGTATTTCCGGGCAAAATAGTCTGCGAACAGGTCGCGGAGCGGAGTCTGGTATTTCCCGGCCTTGGTGGCTTTCGTGCCGGCGTCGTCGCCCACGCCCGATCCGGGCGCCGCAAAGAGGTCGCAGAGACGGTATTCTTCGTCGTAGCCGTGTCCGGAGGAGGCGCCGACGGCGTCGTACACTTCGGTGAGGTGTTCGTGTTCGAGGGGAAGGTCGGACAGGATTTTGGCGACGTCCGACAGGGTGAAAAGTCCTCCGCCTTCTTCTTCCGGCAGATCCAGGGGGTCTTTCTGCCCGTCGCAGGCGGACAGGGCAAGGGCGCAGAGCAGCCCGTAGAAAAGGTATTTCGCTTTCATTTTGCAAACAGTTGGTTTCTGCCTGCAAATTGACGGACATTTATCCGTTTTCTCTCACAGTTAATCGTTTAGTTTCTCTGAAACGTTTTTTACTGCTGACGCAGAAGGCCGCAGGCAGTACCCCTGCAAAACTTCGCTTCGCTCATCCCTCCCACGCCTTACGGCGCGGGCCCCTCCCGTTCACGAGACCACGGGCGGCCACGGTTTTGCAGGGGTACCGCCTGACGGCTCTATTTTCTGCGTCAGCAGTAAAACTAGATGACGTTAAAGGAAATGAATCGTGTTTTTTTGTAGAAATCAGGCAGGATTTTTACGTTTTCGAATCCTGCGTCGTGGAAGACGGCGGCCGTTTCCTCGCCGAGCGCCTCGTTGATCTCCACGATGCCGACCCCGCCCGGCCGCAGGAAACGCTGCGCCCAGCGGGCAATGGCGCAGTAGAAGCGCAGCGGATCGTCGTCCGGCACGAAGAGCGCCATCGGCGGCTCGTGTTCCAGGACGTTGGGGCGCATCAGCGCCCGCTCGCTCTCGCGGACATAGGGCGGATTGCTGACGATCAGGTCGAACGGGCCGCAGGGGAACTCCTGCTCCGTATCCAGGACATCCGCCTGCAGGAATAAAGGAGCGCCGCCGGCGCTAAACTGGTTTCTGGCATACTCCAATGCGATTTCCGAGAGGTCCAGACCGATGACCTCCGCATCGCGGATCTCCAGGGCGATGGACCAGGCGATGCAACCGGAGCCGGTGCAAAGGTCCAGCACCTTCGGCGCCCGCTCCAGATCCATTTCCCGCAGGGTGCGCACGGCCTCGGCTACCAGCAGCTCCGTCTCGGGGCGGGGTATCAGCACCCCTGGCCCCACGGCGAAGCGGTGCGAGCAGAACTCCGCGACCCCCAGTACATACTGTACGGGTTCGCCCGCGCAAAGGCGCTGCAGACAATCCTCCAACTCCGCAAAGCGTTCTTCGGGAACGGCCGTCTCCGGCTCCACGATGTGCGTATAACGCATGGTGCCCAGCAGTTCCTCGCAGAGCATCAAAACCAAACCCCTCGCCTCGGGCGAAGGGTAGAGGGTCTCGAGACGGGCGGCGCCGTCGCGGATGAAATCGGACAGGAGCACTAGCTGTTCTCGATGATGGTGCTCAGGAACGCGGTGATGTCCATCCCGGCCGTGCGGATCATCTTGGGTACGAGCGATGCGCTCGTCATTCCGGGTATCGTATTGATTTCCAGGAAATAGAGTCCGTCTTCCGCAAGGATATAGTCCATCCGGACCACACCCCGGCAGCCCAGCCGGAAATAAATCCTGGCGGTGGTGCGCTGCACCAGGTCCCGGATTTCGTCGGAGACGGGGGCAGGGCAAATCTCCTGACTGTGGCCGTTGTACTTGGCGTCGTAGTCGAAGTATTCGTTGTCGGAAACGATCTCGATGAGCGGCAGGGTGGCTACCTTTTCTCCGTCGAAATAGGCGGCGCAGGTCAGTTCGCGTCCGGTGATGCCCTGCTCGATGAGCACCGTGTGATTCTCGCTGAAGGCATACCTGACGGCCGGTCCCACATCCTCCGGCCGGGTCACGCGCGTGACTCCGAAACTCGAACCGCCCTGAGTGGGCTTCACGAACACGGGGAACTGCAGTTTCCGCAGCACCTCGGCGTGTGCCTCTTCGTGGTCCATTCCGTGACGGACGAAGACATCCGGGGCGCATTTCGCCAGCCCCAGCTCCCGGATATAGCACTTACAGGCGTATTTGTCGAAAACGATTGAGCATACACTCGAGTCGCAGGTGCTGCACGGGATGCCGAGCATCTCGAGATAGCCTTCGATCTGGCCGGTCTCGCCCGGAGCGCCGTGCTGCACGATGTAGGCGAAGTCGAAGCGGACCCGCTCACCCAGGACCTGGATGGAGAAATCCGTCTTGTCCACCTCCGGACGCGCCCCTTCGGGGAAGGTGACGCGCATCGAGTTGCGTTTCTTGGCGGCAACGAGCTGCCACTTGCCGAAACGGGCGAAGATCTCGTAGACGTCGTACACGTTTCCGTCGATGCGGGAGGCCACGAATTCGCCGCTGCGGCAGGAGACTTCCCACTCGGAGGAGTCGCTGCCGTAGATGACGGCGATGGTCTTGTACTTGCTCATATCCTTCTAGTTGAAATAATACTCTTCTTCTTCGTTGCGGGTGCCGGTCACGCCTTCGGTGCCCACGTACTCGTCGCCATATCCGCCGAGGAAGGTGCCGTCGGTGGCGCAGTTGTACTCGAGCGCACCGCCGGTCGGAGGCAGGAAATGGTCATTTTCCATCGACCAGCCGATGGTCGGATCCGCGAGGCATTTCTTCATCCAGATGCCCCAGATGGGCAGCGAGGCGTTGGCGCCCTGCCCGAGGGCGGTGGAGTTGAAGTGGACGTGGCGGTCCTCGCCGCCCACCCAGATGCCGGCGGTGATATTGGGCGTGTAGCCGATGAACCAGCCGTCGGAGTTGTCGTTGGTCGTGCCCGTCTTGCCGGCGATTTCGCCGAGCAGCTTGTAGACGGAGCGGAGGCGGTTGCCGGTGCCTTCGTTCACCACGCCGCGCATCAGGTTCACCATCAGGTAGGCCGTCTGCTCGGAGATGGCGTCCCGTTTCTGGTTGGTGAACTCGTCGATGACGCGCCCGTCGCTGTCGGTGATCTTGTAGACATACTGGGGCGTCACGTACGTGCCGTGCGAAGGGAAGGTGTTGTAGGCCGCCACCATATCGAACACGGGGACCTCGGCGGCGCCCACGCATAGGGAGTAAACCTCGTCCAGATGCGTCTGGACGCCCATCTGATGGACCATACGGACCAGCGCGGCGGGTCCGAGCTCCTTCATCAGGAAGGCGGACACGTTGTTGGAACTGTGGGCGAGGCCCCAGCGGAGCGTGACCGTCTGTCCGAGCATCTCGGTCTTGTCGGTGCTTCGCGGCGTCCACACCTTGCCGTCCGGAAGGACGAAGGTCTGGGGGAGGAGGACCACCCGGTCGCAAGGCGTCATCCCCTCCTGCATCGCGAGGGTATAGAGGTACGGCTTGATGGTCGAGCCGACCTGGCGCTTGCCCTGGCGGACGTTGTCATACTTGAAATAGCGGTAGTTGGGACCGCCCACGTAGGCGCGGATGTAGCCGGTGTTCGGCTCGATGGCCATGAAGCCGCAGCGCAGGAAGCTCTTGGTGTAGCGGATCGAGTCGTCGGGGGTCATCGTCGTGTCCACGTAGCCCTTGTCGTTCCACGCGAAAACGCGCATCTTCTCGGGCTTGGAGAACTGGGCGAGGATCTCCTCGTCGCTCTTGCCGGCGCGGTGCTGCAGGCGGTAGCGGTCGCTCCAGCGGCGGGCCTGGTTCATCAGGGTCTCCGCCATCTTGGGCGTGACGTCGTTTGCGAACGGCCGGTTGCGCTTGCCCTTGAGCTCGCGGTCGAAGGCCTTCTGAAGATTGCCGCCCATATGCTCCACGATCGCCTCTTCGGCATATTGCTGCATCTTATAATGAATGGTGGTATAGATGCGCAGGCCGTCGCGGTCCAGGTCATACGGGGTGCCGTCGCTCTTCTTGTGCTTGTTCAGCCAGCCGTAGATGGGATCGTCCCGCCAGCGGAGCGAATCGTGGGCGAAATCTTCCGGCCACTGGTAGTCCGAGCGCTTGGGGCGCGTGGCCTGCATGTCGCGGCGGAGCATATCCCGGAAGTAAGGGGCGTGGCCGGCGTTGTGGTCCTGCACCTCGAAGTGGAGGGCGATGGGGATCTGGCGGATCGAGTCGCGCTCGGCGCGGGTCAGGTACCCGTTCTTCTCCATCTGGCCGATCACGAAGTTGCGCCGCTCCAGCGAGAGGTCGGGGTTGAGGACCGGATTGTAGCGGGTGGGCTTGTTGACCATGCCCACCAGCAGGGCGGCCTCCTCGACCGTGAGGTCGGCGGGCTCCTTGGCGAAATAGGTCTCCGAAGCGGCCTTGACGCCGTATGCGCTGCTGCCGAAGAAGATGGAGTTCAGGTACATGTCCACGATCTCCTGCTTGGTGTAGTCCCGCTCGATCTTGACGGCGGTGATCCACTCCTTGAGCTTGATGGTCACCATCTGGAACTTGTTGCGGATCTGGCGGCGCGGATAGAGCGTCTTGGCGAGCTGCTGGGTGATGGTGCTGCCGCCGCCCTGGCTGGAATCGCGCATCAGGAGCGTCTTCACGAGCACGCGGGCGAGGCCCTTCATGTCGATGCCGGAATGCCGGTAGAAACGGGCGTCTTCCGTGGCCACGGCGGCGTTCACCAGGTGGGGCGAAAGCTCGTCGTAACTGACATAGGTGCGGTTCTCGATATGGAATGTGGCCAGGACCTCCCCGTTCTCGGCGATGACCTGCGTGGCAAGCTTGTTGTCCGGGTGCTCCAGCTCTTCGAAGGAGGGGATCTTCGAGAAGATGCCCACCAGCAGCAGAAGCAGGAACACGAGCGCGAACGGAGCCGTGACCAGGATCCAGAACCACTTGACAATCTTCTTCTTGGTAGTCTCTTTCATCAGCTAAAAATTTGTCATAATATAATTATGACCCCGTCTTAACGGACGCAAAATTAACGATTATATTTTGAATTTTACCGAGTTTCTGTTTTTCTTTGCATCTCGAAACTGAAAAGAATGAAAATGGAGGGGAATTTAGTTATCGTCGAGTCGCCGACCAAGGCGCATACCATTCAGAATTATCTGGGCAAGGATTATACGGTCAAGTCCAGCTTCGGGCACATCCGTGACCTGCAGGACAAGAAACTGAGCGTGGACGTGGCCGCGGGCTTCAAGCCCGAGTATGTCGTGCCCGCCGACAAGAAGAAGGTGGTCGCCGAACTCAAGAAAGCGGCCGACCGGGCCCAGACCATCTGGCTGGCTTCCGATGAGGACCGCGAAGGGGAGGCCATTTCCTGGCATCTCGTCGAGACCCTCGGCCTGGATCCGGCCCGCACGCGCCGCATCGTCTTCCACGAAATCACCAAGGACGCCATCCTGCACGCCATCGAAACCCCGCGCGAGATCGACGCGAATCTTGTCAACGCGCAGCAGGCCCGCCGCGTACTGGACCGCCTCGTGGGTTTCGAGCTTTCCCCGATCCTGTGGCGCAAGATCCAGCGCGGCCTCTCGGCCGGCCGCGTACAGTCCGTCGCGCTCCGCCTGGTGGTGGACCGCGAAAAGGAGATCATCGCTTTCCAGAGCACTCCATATTATAAGGTGGAAGCCCAGTTCGTCGCCGGCGGCGTCAAGGTCAAGGGCACGCTCGATGCGCGTTTCGACACGCTGGAGCAGGCCCGCGCCTTCCTGCAGGACAGCATCGGGGCCTCGTACCGCGTCGCTTCCATCGAGAAGAAGGAAGCGGTGCGCTATCCGGCCGCGCCGTTCACCACCTCCACCCTCCAGCAGGAGGCGTCCCGCAAGCTCCGTTTCCCCGTGAGCCTGACGATGCGCCTTGCGCAGAGCCTCTATGAGCGTGGTCTGATCACGTATATGCGTACCGACTCCACCAATCTGTCCGCCCTGGCCCTGGGCACCGCCAAGCAGTTCATCGTGGACAATTTTGGAGCCGAATATTCGCACTACCGTCAGTACAAGACCCACTCCAAGGGGGCCCAGGAGGCGCACGAAGCCATCCGCCCGACGTTCATCGCCCATACCCAGATCGAGGGTACGGCCCAGGAAAAGAAACTCTACGACCTGATCTGGAAGCGCACCGTCGCTTCCCAGATGTCCGAGGCCAAGGTGCTCGGCACCGCCATCAAGGTCGCATCCGACAAACGCCCCGAGCAGTTCAGCATCCAGGCCACGGAGGTGCTCTTCGACGGTTTCCTGAAACTCTATATGGAGGGGAGCGACGACGATGCGCCGGAGGAGAACACCATCCTCCCGCCGATGAACGCCGGCGACCCGCTTGTGGAAAAGGGCATCACCGCCGAGTGCAAGTTCACCCAGGCGCCGCCCCGTTATTCCGAGGCCACGCTGGTCAAGAAACTCGAAGAGCTCGGCATCGGCCGCCCGTCCACCTATTCCCCGACGATTTCCACGCTGACCACCGGCCGCGGCTATATCTTCAAGGGTGACGTCGAGGGCCGCAAGGTCCCGGTGACGAACCTGTCCCTGAAAGGCGGCACGGTCACGGAAAGCGCCCGGACGGAGACCGTGGGCGCCGAGCGCGGCAAGTTTATCCCGCAGGAGATCGGCATCGTCGTGTCGGACTACCTGGTGGAGAATTTCCCGCGCATCATGGACTATGATTTCACGGCGGACGTGGAGAAGGATTTCGACAGCATCGCCGAAGGCGAACTGGTCTGGAACGAGGTGATCGCCTCGTTCTACGGCGAGTTCCATAAGAAGGTGGACGAGACGATGTCCGACGGGCAGTACAGCCACGTGGAGCGCGTGATCGGTGTCGATCCCGCGGACGGGAAGACCGTCATCGCGCGTTTCGGGCAGTTCGGAGCCTATGTGCAGAAGGGTGAAGGGGAGGAAAAGCAGTCGGCCAGCCTGGCGAAGGGCCAGCTCATTGAGACGCTGACCCTCGAGGATGCCCTCCGGCTGCTGGAGTTCCCGCGCCGTGTCGGCAGCTGGGAAGGCGTGGAGTTGCAGGTGCTCAAAGGCCGTTACGGCCCCTATGTCAAGTACGGCGACAAGAACGTGTCCCTGCCCCGCGGAGCCGATCCGCTGCACATCAGCCTCGAGGAGTGCATCCGCCTGGTGCAGGAAACGGAGTCCGGAGCCGCCTCCTCGCCCGTGATCCGGGATTTCGGCGAAGCGGGCATCCAGGTGCTCAAGGGCCGCTACGGCCCCTACATCAAGAGCGACGGACGGAATTACCGCATCCCGCGCGGGACCGATGCGGCGGCGCTGACCGAGGAGGACTGCCGCCGTATCATCGCCCAGGCGCCGGAGCAGACTTCCGCCCCCGCCCGGACCGGCAGATACAAGAAAAGATAATAGTCGATAGAATATGGCAAACTACCAGATTGATGCAATCGACCGGAAGATTCTTTCCTACCTGGTCAACAATGCCCGGATGTCTTATCTGGAGATCGCCCGCGAATGCGGCATCTCCGGAGCGGCCATCCACCAGCGGGTCCACAAGATGGAGAGCAACGGAGTGATCTCCGGCTCCCGGATGGTGGTCAAGCCGGGCGCCCTCGGGCTCAATGTCTGCGCCTTCATCAGCGTGAACCTGTCCGAGGACAACAAGTATCCGGACGTCGTAGCCGCGCTCAAGCACATTCCCGAGATCGTGGAATGCCACTTCGTGACCGGCAAGGCGGCCCTGTTCCTGAAGGTGTATTGCTTCGACAACGAGCACCTGATGAGTATCCTGCTGAATACCATCCAGCGGATTCCCTACATCCAGTCCACGGACACGATGATCTCGCTCGACCAGTCCTTCGAGCGCGAAGTCTGGGTCAAGGATTACAAGAGCACCAGTTTCCGCGCGGTCCCCAACGTGTAAGGAGTGCCTCCGCGAGGACGAGATCCTCGGGGGTCGTGATCTTGAGATTGTACCGCTCACCTTCCTCGAAGGCGAGCGGTATTCCGTAGCGTGCAGCCACGGACCCGTCGTCCGTGAAAGTCAGTTCGTAGGCCTGCCCGTAGGCGGCGCGGATGTCTTCCGAAAGGAACATCTGCGGGGTCTGGACGGCGACGAGGCGGGAGCGGTCGGGATCGGGCAGCGCAGGGTCGGTGGAGCGGAGCGTGTCCACGACCGGCACGACGGGAAGCAGCGCCCGGCAGCCTTCCTCCTGCATCCGGTCCAGCATCCGGCGGACGAGCTGTCCGCTGACCAGCGGGCGCACGCCGTCGTGGATGGACACGATGGCTCCGTCGGGCACTTTCTTCAGGGCGTTGCGTACGGAATGGAAGCGCGTCAGGCCGCCGGAGACGAGCATCTGCGGGCAGTGGAAAGAGTGCTCCTCGCAGAGATCCTTCCAGGTTTGGAAGTGGTTCCGGGGGAGGACGGTGATGACTTTCAAGTCCGGCTCCACGTCCAGGAAACGTTCGATGGCCAGCTGGAGGACGGGGCGGCCGTCGAGCAGGATAAACTGCTTGGGAGTGTCTCCGCCCATCCGCGTGCCGCTGCCTCCGGCCACGAAAATTCCGTAGATTTTTCTGCGCATAAATCGAAGATAACTTTTCCGCAAAATTACAGAAAAATATATAAATTTGTAATCCATTACCAACAGCAGATAATATGGCTTTTTCTTTCTTGAACCAGGAACTCGCCATCGACCTCGGCACCGCCAATACCGTCATTTACCAGAACGACCAGATCGTGCTGGACGAGCCGAGCATCGTGGCGATCGACAATAATTCGGGCAAGTGCATGGCCCTCGGCACCCAGGCCAAACTGATGCACGAGCGCACCTCGCCGGGCATCAAGACGGTCCGGCCGCTGCGCGACGGCGTGATCGCCGACTTCAATGCGGCGGAGATGATGATCCGCGGCTTCATCAAGCAGGCCGGCGGGCGCCGCCGCCAGCTCTTCACGCCCAACCTCAAGGTCGTGGTGGGCATCCCCTGCGGCTCCACGGAAGTGGAGATCCGCGCCGTGCGCGACTCCACCGAGCACGCCGGCGGGCGGGACGTCTTCCTGATCTTCGAGCCGATGGCGGCCGCGCTCGGCATCGGCATCAACGTCGAGGCCCCGCAGGGAAATATGGTCGTCGACATCGGCGGCGGCACCACGGAGATCGCCGTGATTTCGCTCGGCGGCCTGGTGGTCCACGAAAGCATCCGCACGGCCGGCGACGTGTTCACGAGCGACATCCAGTACTACCTCCGCCAGCAGCACAACATCAAGGTGGGTGAGATCACCGCCGAGAAGATCAAGGTGGCGGTCGGCGCCGTGATTCCCGACCTGCGCGACGAGGAGGAGCCCGAGCCCTTCATCGTCCGCGGCCCGAACCTGATGACGGCGCACCCGGTCGAGGCCACGATCGCCCATCAGGAGATCGCCCACTGCCTGGACAAGTCCATCGCCAAGATCGAGACTTCGATCCTCCACGTCCTGGAGAACACCCCGCCGGAGCTGTACGCCGACATCGTGGAGAACGGCATCTTCCTGTCCGGCGGCGGCGCGCTGCTCCGCGGCCTGGCGCGGCGTTTCCAGGACAAGGTCAACATCCAGTTCCACGTGGCCGACGACCCGCTTCACGCGGTTGCGCGCGGCACGTGCGATGCGCTCAAGCACACCGACCGCTACACCTTCCTGATGCGTTAGGATGCCACAGGGCCGGAAGACGACATCTTTCCTCGTATGCGCGGCAACTTTCATCTTGATGGAGGTTGCTGCGCTTGCAATGCTGCACGGCAGTTCGACCCTGCAGAACATCTGGATCAACCGGGCGTCGCACCGCACGATGGCCTTCCTGTGGGGCAGCGGCGAAGCGCTGCGCAGCCAGTTCCAGCTAGACCGGCTCAACCAGGAGCTCCAGGCGGAGAACGCCCGCCTGCAGGAGCGCCTGCGCGCCTATGAGCGGCGCGACGTGGAGGAGGAGGAACTCGCCCGGATGGCCGAGCGGGAAGCGGGCGCCTACCGCTACACGCCGGCCACCGTGGTCAAGATGAGCCGCAACCGCACCCACAACTACATCATCCTCAACAAGGGTTCCGAAGACGGGATCCGTCCCCAGTCCGGGATCATTTCCGACCGCGGCGTGGTGGGCGTCGTGGAGGCGGTGGACAAGCACTATTCCTACGGCCTGACGCTGATGAACCCCGAAATGAACGTGGGGGCGCGGCTGGGCCGGACGGACGTGGTGGCGCCCCTCTCCTGGGACGGCCGCAGCACGGGACGCGCGGTGATGCGCGACCTTCCGCCGCACTATGCCGTCAGCCCGGGCGACACGGTACGCACCAGCGGCTATTCGACGATTTTCCCGCCGGGCATCCCGATCGGGATCACGGGCGACACGCGGCTCGTCGACGGTTCGACCCGCCAGGTGGACGTGGAGCTGTTCCAGGATTTCTCGACCGTCCGCTACGTGACCGTGGTGGAAAACCTGGAGCGGACTGAAATCATGGCCCTGGAGGCTGAAGAGGAGGGCGGACGATGAGGCTTTCGGCGCTGAAATACATCCTGCTTTTCCTCGCGCAGGCGGCCCTGTGGAATTATTTCAATTTCTCCCAGTATCTCGTCGTGGTGTTCCTTCCCGCGATGATCTTGTGCCTTCCCATCGAGCGGGGTCCGGTCTATGCGATGGTGGTCGCCTTCCTGACCGGCCTCGCGGCCGATTTCCTCGTGACCGGCCAGCTGGGCCTGACGTCCCTGGCGCTGGTACCGGTGGCGCTGGTGCGGCGGGGCGTGATCCATCTCGTGTTCGGCGGGGAGCTTTTCTCGCGTGGCGAGGAGCTGTCCTTCCACCGGCAGGGCTGGCAGAAGTTCGTGCCGGCCGTACTGCTGGTGACGGCAGTCTTCCTGACCGTATACATCTGGGCCGACAGCGCCGGCACATATTCCTTCGGCTTCTGCGCCCTGAAGTTCGCTTTCTCGCTGGCGGTGAGTTCCGCCGTGTCCGTGGCCATTGCCTTCCTGCTGCTTGAAGAGACCTCGGAGCGATGGAAATAAACCGCAAAAGCAGGCTTCAGTTGGGGCTGGTGGCCGTGGCGGCCGTCCTGCTCGTCAAGTTGTTCTACATCCAGATCGTCAACGACAAGTACAAGCGGGATGCATCGAACAACTCGATGGTATATAACTACATCTACCCGCCGCGCGGAGTCATCTACGACCGCAACGGGGAGATCCTGGTGGGCAACGAGGTCTGCTACGACATCTCCGTGACCCCGCGGGACGTGACGCCCTTCGACACGCTGGCCCTCTCGTCGGCGCTCGGCGTAGAGCCTGAATTTATCCGGGAGCGGATGGCCTACTACCGCCAGTACCGGACCCGGATCGGCTGGCAGACCCTCTCGTTCCTCAAGCACATTCCGCAGGAGAACTATATCCGCTTCGCCGAGGAGGCTTACCGCTTCCCGGGCTTCAAGGCCGAGGTCCGCAGCGTGCGCCAGTATCCCTTCAACGCCGGTGGCAACCTGCTGGGATACATCTCGGAGGTGGACGCCGACTATATCCAGAACCATCCGGAGTACCGCTCGGGCGACTATGTCGGCAAGACGGGCCTGGAAGCGGCGATGGAGGAGCAGCTGCGCGGGGTGAAGGGCTATCACATTTATCTGCGCGACTCGCGCAACCGCGTCCAGTCGCCCTACCTGGACGGCGCGGACGACAAGGAGGCTGAGCCCGGCAAGGATGTCGTTTCGACGATCGACGCCCATCTTCAGCAATACGGGCAGCGCCTGATGGAAGGGAAGGTGGGCTCGGTCGTGGCCATCGAACCGTCCACCGGCGAGATCCTCGCGATGGTTTCCAGCCCGGGTATCGACGTGGACGTGCTCAGCGACATCGGCAAGCACTACGCCGAGATTGCGAAGAATCCGCGCAAGCCGATGTTCAACCGTACGGTGATGGCCTCCTATCCGCCCGGCTCGGTCTTCAAGTTGATCAACGGCCTAATCGGCCTGCAGGAAGGGGTCCTGAAACCTTCCGACAGCTATCCCTGCAACCATGGTTTCCCTTACGGCGGCAACCACCGGCTCGGCTGCCACGGGCACGCCTCGCCCCTGAGCCTGCTGAGCGCCATCGCCACATCGTGCAACGGCTATTTCTGCTATGTCTTCCGCAACATCCTGGACAACAAGCGGTATGCGACGACGGCGGAGGCTTTCGACGTCTGGCGCGAGCACGTGCTGAGCTTCGGATTCGGCCGCAAGCTGGGCAGCGACTTCCCTTCGGAGTTGGGCGGCAACATCCCGACGTCCGCCTTCTATGACAAAGTCTACGGCAAGGGCCGCTGGCGTTTCCAGACCGTCATCTCCCTGTCCATCGGCCAGGGGGAGATCGGCGCCACGCCGCTCCAGATCGCGAACCTGGCGGCCACGATGGCGAACCGCGGCTACTACTACATTCCCCACATCGTCAAGGATTCCGAGGGGATCGAGATCGACCCGAAATACAAGGAGCGCCAGTACACGATGGTGGACACGGCGCATTTCCACACGGCCGTGAAGGGAATGTATATGGCCGTCAACGGCGGGGGCACGGCGGGTGGCACCGCCTTCAGCGCCCGCATCCCCGGACTGGACGTGTGCGGCAAGACGGGCACCGCCCAGAACCCCCACGGAAAGGACAATTCCGTGTTCATCTGTTTCGCGCCGATGGACAATCCCAAGATTGCCGTGGCCGCGTATGTCGAGAACGCCGGTTTCGGCGCCACCTGGGCGCTGCCGGTGGCTTCGCTGATGCTGGAGAAATACCTCAAGGGGGAGATTTCCCCCGAGCGTCAGTATCTGGAGGACCGCCTGATGACCACCCGATTCTTCTGAGTATGATCAGTCCCGACGGAATGCCCGGTTCCTTCGACCGGGGACTTGGAAAGACGGTGGACTGGTGGCTGGTCGGCACCTATCTGCTGCTGGTGCTGATCGGCTGGATCAACATCTACGCGTCCATCCATTCCACGGAGCCGGCCTCCATCTTCGACTGGACGGCGCGCAGCGGTAAACAGGCCATCTGGATCCTGACCGCGTTCGCACTGGACGTGCTGATCCTTTTCATCATCAACCCGCGCCTCTGGGAAGTGCTCTCACCCTATGGCTACGTGGCGGTGTTCTTCCTGCTGGTGCTGGTCATCTTCGTCAGCAAGGACGTCAAGGGCTCGCATTCATGGTTCGAACTGGGCCCGGTCAAGTTCCAGCCCGCCGAGATATCGAAGATCACGACCTCGCTTCTGCTGGCGATGGTGATGAGCAAGCCGACCTTCCGCCTGTCGAACCGAAAGCATCTCCTGACGGTAGCTGCCATCATCGGCCTGCCGATGCTCGCCATCCTGGGGGAGAGCGAGACGGGCTCCGCACTGGTCTACGTGGGCTTCATCTTCGTCCTCTACCGGGAGGGGCTGTCCGGCTGGTGGCTGTTCCTGGTGGGGATGGCCATCCTGCTGTTCATCCTGACGCTCGTCACGAAATGGTGGGTATCGGTCGCGGTGCTTTTCACCGTCTGCGCAGGCTATTTCATCCAGGTGCTGCGGCAGAGCCGCCGCGAGGAAAGGGTCCGGCGCCGGAAGGCGCTGTCCCGCTCGCTGCTCGCTTTCGCCGCGGGCGTGGTGGTGGTCCTGGCCACGGGATTCGTGTTCAACCAGGTCCTCCAGGACCATCAGCGCAAGCGCATCGAGGTCCTGCTCGGCCTGAAGGAGGATCCGGCCGGGGTGGGCTACAACGTCCGCCAGTCGATGATCGCCATCGGTTCCGGTGGCTTGTTCGGCAAGGGTTATCTCCACGGCACCCAGACCACCTACGGCTTCGTGCCCGAGCAGAGCACGGACTTCATCTTCTGCACCGTGGGGGAGGAATGGGGCTTCCTGGGCTGCCTGGCGGTCATTGCGCTGTACGTGTTCCTGATCTGGCGCATCATCGAGGACGCCGACCGGAGCCGCGAGGCATTCACGCGCATCTACGGCTACTGTCTGGCCGCGTGCCTGTTCATGCACCTGTTCATCAACATTGGCATGACGATTGGATTGATGCCGGTGATCGGCATCCCGCTGCCGCTGCTCAGCTACGGAGGCTCGTCGCTGTGGGCGTTCTCGGTGATGCTCTTCATCTTCATCGCCCTCGACAGGCAGGAAAAGAAATATTTTTAATGCTATGGATATGAAAAAGATTCTGTTCATCTCCCTGCTGCTTGCGGCCTGCCTGGCCGCCGGCGCACAGCCCGGTTTCGGCTTCGGACAGGCTGCAGCCGTGCCCGAAAGCGCCCAGCCGGCTCGTCAGTTCACGCTGGACCTCACTCCGGACGGAGCGGCCCAGATGGTCGTGTATCTGCCGAAGCAGCCCTCTGGCCGCGCGGTGGTCGACTGCCCGGGCGGCGGCTATGCCGTGCTGTCCAATACGCACGAGGGTTCGGCCTGGGCGCCGTTCTTCAATGAGCGGGGCATCGCTTTTATGCTTGTGAATTACCGGATTCCCCACGGCGACAGGACTCTTCCCATCACGGATGTCGAGACGGCGATGCGCGTCGTGCGCGACAGCGCCGCCGTCTGGCAGCTGAACCCGCGCGATGTCGGCATCATGGGCTCGTCCGCGGGCGGGCACCTGGCTTCGACCATCGCCACGCACACCCCCTATCAGCTGCGTCCTGATTTCCAGATTCTGGTCTATCCCGTCATCACGATGGGCCCCGGCACGCATCAGGGTTCGCTGGACGGCCTGCTGGGCGATAACCAGAAAGACCCCGAGCTGGTACGGCTTTACAGCAACGAATACCAGGTGCGCAGCCACCTCACGCCGCCGGCGTTCATCGTCCTGTCGAGCGACGACAACCTGGTGCCGCCCGTGCCCAACGCCATAGCGTACTATACCGCGATGCGTAACGCCGGCAACAGCTGCTCGCTGCATATCTATCCGACGGGCGGCCACGGCTACGGCTATATGCCCTTTTTCGCCTACCACGACCAGATGGTCTCAGACCTGTCTTCGTGGCTGGAGAACCTCAAGGCCCCGAAGCAGGATGCCGTCCGCGTGGCCTGCATCGGCGACAGCATCACCGACGGCCACGGCATCGACCTGCGCACGGTCAACGGCTATCCCGCCCAGATGCAGACGATGCTCGGCGACGGTTATGTGGTGAAGAATTTCGGCGTGAGCGCGCGCACGGTGATGAACTCCGGCGACCTGCCGTATATGAACGAACTGGCCTGGGAGGACGCCCTCGCGTTCCAGCCCGACGTGGTGGTGGTCGCGCTCGGCACCAACGATTCCAAGGGGTACAACTGGGTGCACAAGAAGGATTTCGCGGGTGACCTCCAGAAGATGATCGATGCGCTGAAGAAGCTTCCTTCTTCGCCGAAGATCTATCTCGCCACTCCGATTCCGGCCCTCAAGGACAGCTGGACCATCAACGAAAAGGTCATCGCCGAAGAGATCATCCCGCTGATCGAGAAGGCAGCGAAGAAGAACAAGCTCGCGGGCGTGATCGACCTGCACGGCGCCTTCGCCGGTCAGGACAACCTCTATCAGGAAGACGGCATCCATCCCACGCAGCAGGGCGCCCGCACCCTGGCCGCCACCGTGGCCAAGGTCATCGACCCCAATGCCCAGACCGAGCAGCGTGGCTTCTTCGGCATGGGCGGCGGCCCGCGTCCTGGTGCCGGTGGCCCGGGCCCCGGCGCTCCGCGTCCGTAGCAACTCCCGTCATTCGCCGGCTTGGACCGGCGAATCTCCGGTGTATTGGTAGTTGATGAAAAATGACTACCTTTGCACCCACGCCCTGGTGGTGGAATGGTAGACACGAGGGACTTAGACAATATTGAGTGCACGCGCTGAAAGGAGCGATGTAGAATGTCGTAAAGTCAAGGAAGCCTTAACAGGTAATGCTGATGGTAATCTTGAGCCAAGCCTCCTTCGGGAGGAAGGTGCAGAGACTAGACACGACACACCTAAAGATCCTAGATCCATGGTGAAGGAATAGTCCGGACCACAAACAGTGACTGGTGGCGAAAGCCATAGTGGCAAGAAAATCCCTTGGCCCGAAACGGCCGTGCGGGTTCGAGTCCCGCCCGGGGCACCTTGAGAAGAGCTAATTGTCTGATTTTCAGCGGTTAGCTCTTTTTACGGCTCAATTCGACTTTTTGCCGATTTATCGGTATTCTTGGCGACTTGGTGCGTTTGGAAAAGCGTCCTTTTTGATCCCTAAAAAACTTGGAAAAGCGCTCTCGGATCTCATACTCTCGAAGTCGTGAGTGATGGTTACGAGTGAATTCTGTCAATTGCAAAGCTCAATCGGGACGGCTTTATGATAGCGTAGCATAGAACTGAATCGCCATAACTACGTTAATTCGTTTGGAATAATGAACTGTGCAACGGAAGTTCTTGAATGAATTCGAATGATTTGTTGTGCAACCCCTTTTTGCTGCGGTCCAAAGGGCCCCATGACCTCACGGAGAAGAGCGGTAGAATGAGACTATTTTTAGCGGAATCGCTGAATTATTTGCAGATTCCGCTAAAAATAATCGTTATGACCGTTTCATTATTCAGAGCAATCCTCCTGATGTTGTGATACCATAATGCTGCTTGCGTTTTAGCCTGGGAAAATGTGTAATATGCTGATTATAAGCATATAAAAGTGCTATCGCCCGGGGCACAAAAAAGAGCAGCGAATCTCGCTGCTCTTTTTGTGCCTAACTATTTGATTCTCTGTGGGCCTAATCCCCCAGACCCTCAGAGTCGCTTCGCTCCGGAACGCGGTCTAAAGTGGCAATCTGGTGGAGATAGCCGGCGAACTCCTCAGAACGCGATTCAAGGAGGCCGTGTGTGGCGTCTTTCATTACGAACATTTGCTTCCTGGGCGCGTTTACCTGCTCGAAGTACTCGCAGGCAAGAGAGTAATTGGTCTGATAGTCAATGTCTCCGTTGATGTTAAAGTAAGGAATCTCGTAGTCATATCTGCCAAGGAGAGACATTCTCTTGAAATCGTCCGCTCCCCAAAAGGACGCATACTGCTTAGAAACCTCCTCTTGCTCATTGAAGAAAGCCAGGATTTCCCCCAGAGAGTAGTATGGGTTGAACAGCAAAGTTGTAGCTATGTTGTAATCCATCCCGTCTTTCATCATGTCATAGCCGTATCGTTTCATAATCTGGTTTCTTAAGTGCGGGTCTTCCTGCGCCGTTCCAAACCATTTTTCGACCATCTCACGGCCTTCCGGATCTTTTTCCGACCAGATCAAAGCGGCTTCGTACAGACGTTTTTCATTCTCATCCCTGTCGATGAACTGTCCCGTGCCGATGAATGCTTCGTAATAATCAGGATAGGCCAGCGCCAGGTTGGCGCCGAAATACGAACCCCAGGAATGCCCAAGGAGCGTAATCTTTTCGACCTGCAGGTAGTTGCGAAGGAACTCGGTCATGGCCTTTCCGTCCTGCATCATGATATCTACCGTGATGGAGCCCGGATGCGATTTGTCATAGCTCTTTCCGCATCCGCGCTGATCCCAGGTTACAACGGTATAGACATCGGCCCACTTCCTGGTAAAAGCATAATCATAAGGACTCGTGGCGCTTCCGGGGCCACCGTGCAAGTAAAGCAGGACGGGATTATCCTTGTTCTGTCCGTAGATGCTTATCCACTGCTTCGCCCCGTTGATTTCCACGTACATCGATTCGTTGATACCACCTTTCGGAGTTCGATTGTTTATGCCCTTGCCGATCCATCTGGCGAGAAATATGATCAAAATGAGCGAGAGAATGACAATTCCCACCCATTTAAGAATCTTTAACGAAGTATTAGCAATACGGTTCATGTCAACGTATTCTTATAGATGTCTTTGATAGTCCATCTTTTCATGGAGAATACGATCCACCCAGATGGAACCATCTTGATGCTTCTTGTAGAAAACGATGTGATGCCCGACTTTGTAACCAAATAGCCCAGGCTTTATGACATCATATCCCTTTTCAAGGAAAACGGGCAAACCGTTCAACCCCTGGATGGCAGAATATATCTGTCGATAATAGACAACCGCCTGCTCTTCCGACCAGGTTTCAACTGTATAGTCCCAAATACCGTCCAAATCGGCAATCGCCTTTCTGGATAATCTAATCTTAGCCATTGTTTCTCCGCTTTGCCTTCAACTCCTCTAGGTGGGATTCGAAATCAAAGTCATCGACATACCCGCTTGTTTCACCTTCCTCAATGGCAGCACGGAGGGCTGCTATCTTTTGTTCATCCTCTTCCAGCCTTCTGAGCCCGGCACGAATCACCTCGCTGGCATTCGTATAACGACCACCAAGGACACAGGCTTGGATAAATGCATCAAAATGAGATCCTAATGCAACAGTAGTTGTTTTCATTTCTATCATTATTTACCACAAATATAAGAAATATTCTTATGCCAAACAATGGTTGCTCCTTAATACTGGCTCCCGCCCCGGGGCACGCGCAAATCCAACTGCTTGTTTGTCAGGCAGTTGGATTTATGCTTGTGGGCATATGGCGAAATTTACGGAAGAATGCGTATCTTTGGAAAAAGAATAACGGATGGGTAGTGTATTTAAAAACAAGTTCCTGGCCGCGGCGATGGTGCTGCTGGCCGTCGTGTCCTGCAAGAATGCCAGCATCGACTGTGTCGTGAAGGGTACCGTCCGGGGTGTCAAGGACGGGGCTGAACTCGTTTTGCAGGACGATTGGAATAAATGGAAGGTCATTTCCACAACGAAGGTCGAGAATGGGACTTTCGAGTTTCATTCCCGGATCCCGGCACCGACCCACGTGTACCTGTATGCCACGAATTCCGAGGATGTATATGCCAATCCATATGACGGGGGCCAGCTGAAAGATTTCTTCCTGGAGCCCGGAACCGTCATCGTCGATGTCCATGCCGAAGATGAAGATGACATAGCCACGGGCGCGACAGGAACAGTCCTGAACGATGCTTTCCATAAGATTCTGGCTGCAGATCCTGATGTCAGGGAGGCTCTTTGGGAAGAGGCGATCAATGACGAGCAAACGAATCTCCTGGCTTTGGTACGTGCTGACGATTTCCCCGACGATCTCACCCGGGCATCGGAAATCCTTGACCGTTTGTCCCCGGACCTGGCCAAGGCTTATAAGAAATATATCTCAACCTTGAAAAAAAGCCTGGTCCGCAGGGCGGAAGCGGCAGAACGCAGGAAAAACGCTATCGAAGAGGAGATCAATCTTGTTGGTCAGCATTATATCGATATGGAGTATCCGAATACGGAAGACATCCCTGTCCGCCTGAGCGCTGTCGTTGACGATCCAGATATTCGCTATGTCATCCTGGATTTCTGGGCGACCTGGTGCTTGCCTTGCGTGGAATCCATCCCCATGCTGAAGGAGGTTTATGCCAAGTATCATGACAAGGGCCTGGAAATCTACAGTATATCCCAGGATTCCAAAGCCAAGGAATGGAAAGCATTTGTGGAGGAGAATGAGATGATCTGGATCAATGTGTTGGCGAACAGCGGCAGCAAGGTTTATAAGGACTATGGCATCGAGTTTATCCCGAGAGTCTTTCTGATTGACTGCCAGACCGGGGAAATCCTGGTCCACGAAAGCCGCCCGGACCTGGACACCATCCTTGCCGAACTCCTGCCGTAAACACTCAATGTCAAATGTTTCACTAAAATGCTCGCCTAAGCCATAGCAATTTACGAAACAATCGACAGTACGGCCTTGACGTGGTCTTTGTATTTGCGCGAGACGGGGAGTTCCACCTGACCGACACGGACGGTATCCGGCGAAGAAAGGATGGCGGAGGCAACGTTGACCAGGAAAGAACGATGGATCCGGAGAAAACCTTCACCCAGAAGATTCTCCCATTGGCCGATGCCGGTTTTGTTGCGGTGCAACTGGCCGTCGCGCGTGGCGACCCATACTTCTGAATCACGCGATTCCACGTACAGGATATCGTCTTTTTTCACGGATACTCTGCGATAATCGGAGGTAAAGGTTATCGGCCTGTCAGACGGGAAGCGCTTGTCCAGCCATCTCACAAGGAGATAATGCCCA
>JAFZBH010000062.1 GCA_017561865.1 Bacteroidales bacterium
ACCGCCATCAAGTTCTCCAAACTGCGGAACCAGGCGGCCCCCATCGGCGACTGCATGCTGTCACGCAGCCATCTGCTGGGAATTATCTAGCTCAGCCGGCTGAGCAGCTCGTCCCCGAGTTCCCGCTTCACGCGGATGTGCTCCAGGACGGCACGGACGAAGGAATTGGATTCAAAGGCGCCCCGCACCTGCTCGAAATCCAGTTCCTTTTCTTCTCGTGACCCGTCGGCGCCGAAGCCGGTCATGGACGCCAAGTTGAACTCCTTCCGGGCGTCCTCGTACAGCATCTCGTCCAGGCCGATGACCGCGTCCTTCCATTTCACGACGATCTCGCGCACCTGCGCGGCCGTGATGGTCTCCAGCGGGAAGCCGAAGAAATCGGCATACTTGTCATAGGCCCAGGTCCATTCGAGCCGGTAGTAGTCCGCATGCATCTGCCGGAACTCTTTGTCCACGGCATCGAGGTCCGTGACCTCTCCCCTTTCGATCCGGGTCAGGAGCGCGTCCACCAGACCCTTCGGGGCGATGAGACCGCTGAGGTCCGTCCATTTGCCCTTGCCGCCGGGCGTCACGGGCAGCAGCATCCGGCGGATTTCCTCGTCCGTGGCACCGGCGGGCAGGTTCTCCAGTTTCTTGATGATGGAGTTGCCCAGGAACTTCGTGATGGCCGTCCGGTACAGGTCCAGGCCCTTGCGGAGGGAGCTGTTCCTGATCTTGGCGCTGTGGTAGGAATAGACGTCGGAGAGTTCGCCCGAGGAATACTGCAGGTTCTTCAGCAGCTGGATGCCCTTGAACATCTTCTGGATAGTGTAGGGGCTCAGCAGGTTGTAGTTGATGCAGTCCAGGCGGTCCGGGTCCGTGCGGGCGTCACGCTTGGGCCACTTCTGGGCGTCGCGGATGGTGCCCACGCTCCGGAGATTCACGCCGGGAACGAGATAGGTAGTGTTCTGCTGCTCAATGAGATAGGAGAACGGCAGATACGAAGTGTCGGAGTGTGTCACGTGCCTGCCCATAACCAGAGAGAAGGCTCCCACGCGGGTCGGCCAAAGGATGTAAGAGTCCGATGCCGTCTTGGAGCCGCGCTCCATCACGCCCTGGTGGATGGGGCCCAGCTTGTACATGTGGTTGCTCTGGTTTGAGCCGCTGCCGGCGTTCATGAAAGAGAACATGCCGGCGATGAGCAGCGTGCTCTTGTGGTGCGTCACCGTGAACGGACCGGCGAAAATCGCGCAGGCCTCGCCGTTCTCGCCCTGGCAGTTTGAGAAAAACAGCGAATCTGATGCGCTGTAGCCATGACCGAGGCGGCAGCACTGGCCCACGAAGCAGCGTTCAAGCGTGCTGTTGTCTTCCACGTGCGAGCCGCTGCAGATGATGAAGTCATCGGCAATTACTCCATGGCCGATGCAGACAGGAGCCACCGCATTGCTGAGGACGCTGCCGTTGCGAAGCCGGTTCACGCCGCTCACAACAGCGTTGTCGCCGATGCGCACCCCGTGGATGTACCTGGTATTGCGGATATGCACATTATTGCCGATGCTGCCGCGCTCCGAAATCTGCTCCTTCGCATACTGGTCGATGAGCGTATTCAGCCTCTCCGACAGCCCGTGCCGATGCCTGTACATGGCCAGCACATATGCCACCTGGGCGCTCAGGCGGTCGAAAATCTTCACTTCGCGCCCGCCCGTCTCGTTCAGCACCGACACCTCTACGCCGTTGCCGAAAGCGCATACGCCGTCGCAGAAAACAAGATCGACATTCTCTATATAGGTATTATTACCGATGTCGTAGTTGGCGATGTAGTTGGACACGTTTTCTATGAGCGTATCGTTGCCCACGTTCACGTTGTGAAGCGTTGCGTTGCGCACGCCGGAGTGCTTTTTCAGCCCACCGGGGAGGGTGAATTCGCCGTCGAAGCGTCCCAGGCTAACGTCTCCGGAGAAGTGTACGTTCTGAATGTACTCCAGGGAGCTCTCCGATTCGATCCGGACTTTGCTCCAGTCCCCGCAGGTGCAACCCCTGCCGAGGAGGAGTTTTATTTCATTTTCTTTAAGAGTTCTCATAACAAAGGGTTAATTGCGGGGCAAAGATACGGAAAATTTTTCGTATATTTGCACGAAATGAAACACATCGTAACACCCCTGCTGTTATTTTTCGCCCTGGTTCTTCAGGCGCAGGAACTCCGTGTAAATCAATGCAATATAACTTCATATGTGAGCCGTGAAGACTCCATTATGGTGGAAAAAAAAGTTGCAATGCTCAAAGGCATCGGCGGCACGGTGCCGGAAATGATGCTCGCAGCCGCAAAATCCATGTACGGAACGCCTTACGTGGGCGGGCAGCTCGGTCTCGGAGATACGCAGGAGAAGTTCCGCGTTGTCATCGGCCATACGGATTGCATCCTCTTCGTGGAGGCAATGCTCTGCCTTGCGCGCACTGCGGCATCGGCCCCTGCGGAAGGCTCCTGGTATGGCTGGTTCGCATCGGAAGTGGCACATTGCCGATATCGTAATCCGATGAATATCAGGTATTTCAGCGACAGGATCCACTACACCACGGAATGGATCCGGAACCTGGAAAGCGCGGGCGTGGTGCAGGACATGACGCTGGCCCTCGGCGGCGAATACTTCGACCATCCCATCAACTATATGAGCACCCATCCATCGGCCTATAAGATGGGAAGGGCCGATGTCGATCGCATCGCCTCAGTGGAAAATATGCTGAACGAAGAGCCCCTGACGGTGATTCCGCCGGACGTGATTCCCCGCATCGCATCAAGGGTGCGCAGCGGTGATATCATCTGCTACGTTACCTCCGTTGGCGGGCTGGACATTGCCCACGTGGCCGTGGCTTATGTGGATAACGGGGTGCTCAAGTTCATCCACGCATCGTCCATAGATAAGAAAGTTGTGCTGGACGCACAGAGCGTTGCCAGCTATGCGGCGGGGCGCCGGAACTGCGTTGGAATAAAGGTCGTCCGTCCCTTGTAAATTATAAGGGAAAATGCTAAATTTGCGTCGACTTAAAGCCAAATACTCTTAAACCTAATAAAATTATGCAGATCGTATCCGTATTCGGCAGGGAGATCCTCGATTCACGCGGAAACCCTACCATCGAAGTTGAAGTCACTCTTGACACTGGATTTATTGGCGTAGCAGCTGTTCCTTCAGGTGCTTCCACCGGCGAAAACGAGGCCCTCGAGCTTCGTGACGGCGGTTCCCGCTACTGCGGCAAGGGCGTTCTCCAGGCTGTGAAGAACGTTAACGAAATCATCGCCCCGGCTATCGTGGGCATGGACGCCACAATGCAGCGCGCCATCGACAAGACCATGATCGATCTCGACGGCACCCCCACCAAGAGCAAACTCGGCGCAAACGCTATCCTTGGCGTTTCCCTCGCAGTCGCAAAGGCTGCCGCACAGGAGCTTGGACTTCCGCTTTACCGCTATATCGGCGGCGTCAACGCATATGTGCTTCCCGTTCCCATGATGAACATCATCAACGGCGGTGCACACTCCGACGCCCTCATCGCTTTCCAGGAATTCATGATCCGTCCGGTCGGCGCTCCCAGCGAGGCTGAGGCAGTGCGCATCGGCGCAGAGGTGTTCCACGCTCTCCAGAAGGTTCTGAAGGGCCGCGGCCTTTCCACCGCAGTCGGTGACGAAGGCGGCTTCGCACCCAAGCTCAACGGCATCGACGACGCTCTTGACTGCATCATCGAGGCTATCAAGAAGGCTGGCTACGAGCCCGGCAAGGACGTCAAGATCGCAATGGACTGCGCCGCTTCCGAGTTCTGCTTCAAGAATGCCGACGGTTCCTTCTACTATGACTACTCACAGCTGAAGGGCGGCAAGCAGAAAGATCCCAACGGCAAGAAGCTCTCCACCGACGAGCAGATCAAGTACCTTGAGGAACTCATCACCACGTACCCCATCGACTCCATCGAGGACGGTCTGTCCGAGGAAGACTGGGACGGCTGGGTGAAGCTCACCAAGGCTATCGGCGACCGCTGCCAGCTCGTGGGCGACGACCTCTTCGTTACCAACGTGAAATACCTCCAAAAGGGTATCGAGATGGGCGCAGGCAACTCCATCCTCATCAAGGTGAACCAGATCGG
>JAFZBH010000063.1 GCA_017561865.1 Bacteroidales bacterium
CGAGCGCGGCCTGCTGGTGCTGGACGGCCTCGCGCAGGGCGTCAGCGGGCACGCGGCCCGCGGCGAGGGCGTCAACGCCCTCTATATCGCCCTGGACGATATCGCCGCCCTGCGCGCGCACCGCTTCAACAAGGTCTCCCCCCTGATGGGAGAAGTCCATCTGAACGTCACGCAGATCGAGGCCGGCTTTGCTCACAACGTGATTCCTGACCGCTGCAAGTTCGTGGTGGACATCCGCCCGACGGAGCAGTATACCAACGGCGAGATCCTCGCCGAACTGCAGGCCCTCTGCCGGAGCAGGCTGACCCCGCGCAACCTTGCGAACCGCTCCTCCGCCACGCGCTCCGACTCCCTGCTGCTCCGCACGGTCGGGGACCTTGGCATCGAGACCTTCTCCTCGCCGACGACCTCCGACTGGATGCGCATCCCCGTGGACGCGGTCAAGATGGGCCCCGGGGACTCCGCCCGCTCGCACAAAGCGGACGAATTCATCCGTGCGGACGAGGTCCGCAAAGGCATTGACGGATATATAGCTTTTATTGAGAAGTTTTATGGCAACACTCTGGAATAAAGGGACATCTGCGACGGAGGCCGTGGACCGTTTCACGGTCGGCAACGACCGGGTCCTGGACCTGCGGCTCGCCCGTTACGACGTGCAGGGCTCCCGGGCCCACATCCGGATGCTGGAGAGCATCGGCCTGCTGGACGCGGAGGAGCTCGCGGCGCTGGACGCAGCTCTCGGCCGCATTGCGGAGCGCATCGAGGCGGGTGATTTCGAGCTCGAACCCGACGTGGAGGACATCCATTCGCAGGTCGAGCTGCTGCTCACCCGGGAACTCGGCGAGATGGGAAAGAAAATCCATTCCGGCCGCTCACGCAACGACCAGGTCCTCGTGGACCTCAAGCTCTTCCTTCGCGACGAGCTGCAGGCGGTGCGCGGCGAGGTCCTGACCCTGTTCCGCACCCTCCAGGGGCTCAGCGAACTGTATAAAGAGGTTCTCCTTCCCGGCTATACGCACGCGCAGATCGCGATGCCCTCCTCGTTCGGGCTCTGGTTCGGCGCCTACGCCGAGGCCCTGGTGGACGATATGTATCTGATGGGCGGGGCCTACCGGATCGTCAACCGCAACCCGCTCGGTTCGGCCGCAGGCTACGGCAATTCCTTCCCGCTGGACCGGCAGATGACCACCGGACTGCTCGGCTTCGACTCCCCCGTCTACAACAGCGTCGCGGCGCAGATGCAGCGCGGCCGCACGGAGCGGGCCGTGGCTTCCGCCATTGGCGGCATCGCGTTGACGCTCAATAAGTTCGCGGCGGACTGCTGTATGTATATGTGCCCCAATTTCGGCTTCATCCATTTCCCGGACGAGCTGACCACGGGCTCGAGCATCATGCCGCACAAGAAGAATCCCGACGTGTGGGAGATCCTGCGCGGTCGGTGCAACCGGATCCTGTCCTGCGAGAACGAGGTCGCCCTGCTGTGCAGCAATATGCCGCACGGCTACCACCGCGACTGGCAGCTCCTCAAGGACATCCTCTTCCCCGCCCTGGAGGCGCTGCACGACTGCCTTCGGATGACGGATTATATGCTGCAGCACATCGAAGTGAACGAGCACATCCTGGACAATCCGCTGTACGCGCATCTTTTCACGGTCGAGGAAGTGAACCGGCGTACGCTCGAAGGGACCCCGTTCCGCGAGGCGTACCGCCAGGTGGGCGTCGAGGTGAATGAAGGCCGCTTCCGCTACGGCGGGGGCGATGTGGCGGACTTGAAGGCTTCGGACCTTCATCACACGCACATCGGCAGCCTGGGGAATCTGTGCAACGATAAGATAGCCGCCCTGATGGATGCGGCGGCCGACTGGAAAACATTATAGCATTATATGGCAACACGCAAAAAAGTGAAGCTCGTCCTGCAGAACGGACGCACGATGGAAGGCTGGGGATTCGGCTACGACGGCCCCTGTGACGGCGAGGTGGTCTTCTCCACGGCGATGGTCGGTTATACGGAGAGCCTGACGGATCCGTCCTTCTCGGGCCAGATCCTTTGTCTGACCTACCCGATCCTGGGCAACTACGGCATCCCTCCGATGGAAGTGGACGCTTACGGAATCATCAAGAGTTTCGAGTCCGAGAGAATCTGGATCCGCGGCCTGGTCGTCACGGACTACAGCGAGAATTACAGCCATTGGGACGCCGTCCAGAGCCTGGGCGACTGGATGGCAGCGCAGAAGATTCCCGGCATCTGCGGCGTCGACACGCGCCTGCTGACCCAGATCCTGCGCGAAGAGGGTACGATGCTCGGGAAGATCGTCCCGGCGGAGGACGAGAGTCCGTTCGACGTGCCGGATCCCCATCAGGAGAACCAGGCCGCGCTGGTGAGCTGCAAGGAGATCATCCGCTACGGGCAGGGAGATAAAAAGGTCGTTCTGGTCGACTGCGGGGTCAAACACCAGATCCTGCGTAATCTGGTCATCCGCGGGGTCGAGGTCATCCGCGTGCCCTGGGACTACGATTTCAACCAGCTGGAATGGGACGGTCTGTTCCTCTCCAACGGGCCGGGCGACCCGATGCACTGTCAGGTGACGGTGGAGCACATCCGCAAGGCCATGGAGACGGGAAAGCCCATCTGCGGCATCTGTATGGGCAACCAGCTGCTCGGCCTGGCCGTCGGCGCGAACACCTATAAACTGAAATACGGCCACCGCTCCCATAATCAGCCGGTGCGCCAGTGCGGCACGGACAAGTGCTTCATCACCGCGCAGAACCACGGTTTCGCCGTGGACGACGCCACCCTGCCCGCCGACTGGGAGCCGTACTTCATCAATATGAACGACGGCACCAACGAGGGCATACGGCACAAGTCCAAGCCTTTCTTCTCCGCCCAGTTCCACCCCGAGGCCTCCAGCGGCCCGGAGGACACCGAATTCATTTTTGACGACTTTATCTCCAAGTTATGATCGACTCCAACATAAAGAAAGTACTGGTGCTCGGCTCGGGCGCCCTCAAGATCGGCGAGGCCGGCGAATTCGACTACAGCGGCTCGCAGGCCCTCAAAGCGCTCCGCGAGGAGGGCATCAGGACGGTCTTGATGAATCCCAACATCGCCACGGTGCAGACTTCCGAAGGCGTGGCGGACAAGGTTTACTTCCTGCCCGTGACCCCCTTCTTCGTGGAGAAGGTCATCAAGAAGGAGCAGCCGCAGGGCATCCTCCTGTCGTTCGGCGGCCAGACGGCGCTGAACTGCGGCGTGGAACTGTTCAAGAGCGGCGTGCTGGAGCGTTATGGTGTCCAGGTGCTGGGCACCCCGGTCCAGGCCATCATCGACACGGAGGACCGCGAACTGTTCGTCGAGCGGCTGGACGAGATCAGCGTCAAGACCATCAAGTCGCACGCCGCGGCCAACCTGGAGGAGGCGCGTGCCGCCGCCCGCGAGGTCGGCTACCCCGTAATCCTGCGTGCCGCTTATGCGCTCGGCGGACTGGGTTCCGGATTCTGCGAGAACGAGGAGGAACTGGAGACCATGGCCCGCAAATCTTTCTCTTTCTCGCCGCAGGTGCTCGTGGAGAAGTCGCTGCGGGGCTGGAAGGAGATCGAGTTCGAAGTGATGCGCGACCGCTACGACAACTGCATCTGCGTCTGTAATATGGAGAACTTCGATCCGCTGGGCATCCATACCGGCGAGAGCATCGTGGTGGCCCCGTGCCAGACGCTGAGCAACGACGAATGCAACTTCCTGCGCAAAAAGGCCATCGAGATCGTGCGCCATATCGGAATCGTGGGTGAATGCAACATCCAGTATGCCTTCAGCCCGGACGGCGACGATTACCGCGTGATCGAGATCAACGCCCGCCTGAGCCGCTCTTCCGCGCTGGCGTCCAAGGCCACGGGCTATCCCCTCGCCTTCATCGCCGCCAAGCTGGGCCTGGGCTACGGCCTCCACGAACTCAAGAATACCGTGACCAAGACCACCCCGGCCTTCTTCGAACCGGCCCTGGACTACGTGGTATGCAAGATTCCGCGCTGGGACCTGAACAAGTTCAAGGGCGTCTCGCGCGAGATCGGTTCCAGCATGAAGAGCGTGGGCGAAGTGATGGCCATCGGCCGCACCTTCGAAGAAGCGATGCAGAAGGGCCTGCGTATGATCGGGCAGGGCGCCAACGGATTCGTGTACACCAAGCCTTTCAAGCGGGAAGACCTGGACGACGCGCTGCGCCATCCTACGGATATGCGCATTTTCGCCGTTGCGGCGGCTTTCGAGGCGGGCTACACCGCCGACCGCATTTACGAACTGACCAAGATCGACCGCTGGTTCCTCGACAAACTGGACAACATCGAGAAGACCTATCAGGAACTCGAGTCCTGCAAGAAGCTGACCGACATCGGGTTCGACCTGCTCCGCAAGGCCAAGTGCCAGGGCTTCTCGGACATCCAGATCGCCCGCGTGCTGGGCGTGCCGGAGTCCAAGGTGCGCGAGTACCGCGCTTTCCTGGGTCTGCGCCCGTATGTGAAGCAGATCGACACCCTGGCTGCGGAGTTCCCTTCCTCGACCAATTACCTCTATCTGACCTATAACGGCGAGGTGGACGACGTTCCCTTCGAGGACGGTTCCAATACCGTGATCGTGCTGGGGTCCGGCGCCTACCGCATCGGAAGCAGCGTGGAGTTCGACTGGTGCGGGGTCAATGCCTTGAACACGCTGCGGCGCAGCGGCTACAAGGCCATTATGATCAATTACAACCCGGAGACGGTCTCGACCGACTACGATGTCTGCGACCGGCTCTATTTCGACGAACTGAGCTTCGAGACGGTGATGGAGATCTGCGGGCTGGAGAAGCCTTACGGTGTCATCGTGAGCGTGGGCGGACAGATCCCGAACAACTTGGCCGTGCCCCTGATGCGGGCCGGTGTCCATATCCTGGGCACCACGGCGCACGACATCGACCGCGCGGAGGACCGCAACAAGTTCTCCCAGATCGTGGATAAACTCGGGATCGACCAGCCTCGCTGGAGCGAGCTCACGACGATGGAAGACGTGGACAAGTTCGTCGACGAAGTCGGCTTCCCGGTGCTGGTGCGGCCGTCCTACGTGCTGTCCGGCGCCGCGATGAACGTCTGTTACAGCAAGGAGGACCTGCGCATCTTCCTGGATATGGCCGTCGAGGTGTCCGAGGAGCATCCCGTGGTCATCAGCACCTTCATGCAGCGCTGCAAGGAGCTCGAATGCGACGCCGTGGCCGACGGCGGCAAGGTCCTCGCCTATGCGATTTCCGAGCACATCGAGTTCGCGGGCGTGCACTCGGGCGATGCCACCATCCAGTTCCCGCCGCAGAAGATCTACGGCATCACCGCCGCCAAGATACGCAAGACCACGGCGGCCATCGCCGCGGAACTGCACATCACGGGTCCCTTCAACATCCAGTTCCTCGCCACCGACAACTACATCAAGGTCATCGAGTGCAACCTGCGCGCATCACGCAGCTTCCCCTTCGTGTCCAAGGTGCTGAAAGTTAACCTGATCGACCTGGCTACAAGGTGTATGCTCGGACAGCGTCCGGAGAAGATCGACATCGATCCCTTCGAGCTCGACTACGTGGGCATCAAGTGCTCCCAGTTCTCCTTCGCCCGCCTGGGCAAGGCGGATCCGGTGCTCGGCGTGGACATGGCGTCCACGGGCGAAGTGGGCTGCATCGGCGACAACCTCAACGAAGCGCTGCTCAAGTCGATGCTTTCCGTGGGGCACCGCATCCCGCAGAAGTCCATCCTCATCTCGTCGGGCAACCCGATCCAGAAGGCGGACCTGCTGCGCGCCTGCCAGCTGCTGGCGGAGAAGGACTATACCATTTATGCTACCGGCGGTACGTGCAAGTATCTGAACGAGAATGGCGTCCCGGCCCATAAGGCCCTGTGGCCGAACGAGAGCGAAGAAGGCTCCCCCGCCGCCCTGGACCTCATCCGGCAGCACAAGGTGGAACTGGTGATCAACATCCCCAAGAACTTCACCCACAGCGAGCTCAGCAACGGCTACCAGATGCGCCGCGCGGCCATCGACTTCAACGTCCCGCTGATCACGAACAGCCGCCTGGCGACCGCCTATATCCGGGCCTTCTGCGCCGTGCCGCCGGATGCGATCAGCATCAAGAGCTGGGACGAGTATTAGCCTCGTCGCGTGGCACGCTCGAAATTCTTCTGGCACCTGCTGGCCCTGGCCGTCGTCGCGGTCTGGGGGGTCACGTTCGTGTGCACGAAAATGCTGATCGGCGCCGGGCTGGATCCGGCGGAGATCTTCGTCGTGCGCTTTTCGATGGCCTACTTGGGCATCTGGGTGCTGTCGCTTGTCTCCCGTCATCCCCGACGACCGGGGTCCCCCTCTCTGAGCCTCTGGTCCCGCAACTGGCAGGACGAGCTGCTCTTCGTCTTTCTGGGGCTGTCGGGCGGGTCGTTCTATTTCCTGACGGAGAATACGGCGCTCGCGCACACGCAGGCGAGCAACGTGGCTTTTCTCGTGTGCATCGCGCCGCTGCTGACGGCGCTGCTCAGCCTCCTGTACAGGCGGCTGCGCCACGACCGTTTCGCCGCTGCGCTCGAACGGGTCGGGTCGGGCCGCTTTCTCGCGCTGGGCACGCTGCTGGCGCTGGGCGGAATGGCCCTGATGCTTTTCGACGGCACCCGTGTGCAGGTGTCGCTGCGGGGCGACCTGCTGGCGCTCGGAGCGGCCCTCTGCTGGTCGCTCTACAGCCTCTTCATGGGGCGGCTGACCGACGAGTACGGGGCGGTGTTCGCCACGCGCAAGGTCTTCTTCTACGGGCTGGTGACCATCATCCCTTTCCTGCTTGGGCGCGAATTCGCGCCGCTGGAGCTCTTCCGGCAGCCGGTGGTATGGGGAAACCTCCTCTTCCTGGGGCTGGTCGCTTCGCTCGCCTGCTTCGTGGCCTGGAACAAGGTAATGGCCCGGATCGGCAATATCACGTCTACGAATTACGTCTATCTCAATCCGGTCTTCACGCTGATCTCGGCGATGGTCGTCCTGGGCGAGCGTTTGACGGTGGCCGGTGCCGTGGGCTCCGCCCTGATCCTGCTGGGCGTGATCCTGGCCGGTTGTCAGTCTCATCATTGTCATCCTGAGCCTGCCGAAGGATTTGCCACAAGGCGAATCTGCAAATAAATTTGGTGGTTTGCTAAACTGTTCCTATATTTGCAATCCCAAAACGCAACTGGTGCTGTAGCTCAGATGGTAGAGCAAAGGACTGAAAATCCTTGTGTCGGCAGTTCGATTCTTCCCAGCACCACAGAAACCCGCTCAAACTGAGCGGGTTTCTCTTTTTGTCCGTACTTTGTTCACAATATTTGAGAAAACACTTGGAAAAGTCTTAGAATACCACCTATGGCAACTCCAACTCAAGTAATGAGTGATTTTATGCTAATCGTAAATTTATTTTATGATTTCCGTAAAAATTGGCATTATCTTTGTCTATCCATTGTATATAACAAAGTAAACAACGACATGAAGAATCAAACTCAAAGGAGCATTAAAAGACTCTCAATCGCCACCCTCATTATTGGTGGTTTGACACTTGCTTATATTTACTGGGAGATGATTGCCCAGTTATGGGTAAGCAGCTATATCTATCCCTTGACCTGGAATCCGGACATAAAGGGTTGGCAAATCTTTATCCTGATTGCCCGTTTCATCGGTGTTACTTCTCTTTTCATTCTGTGCTGCATTTTTCTGTACCGGACAAACAAGGGGCTGAAAGACGGGGAAATCTTCCCTAAATCAAACATCCCAATCATTCGCTGGGCGGCCCTGGTTGCTGCGCTTCTCGCCTTTGTCCACTCCAATTATAGCGCAGTGGTTAAAGGAGAATCGGAGTTGATGGTTGACTCCAATACCATCTTGATTCCTCTTATCGTCCTTCTGTTCGCCGGACTCTATAAAATGGCCTACCACACCGCAAAAGACAGCAGTCTATCGATATGATTACCGTAAACCTGGACAAAATGCTTTGGGAGCGCCACATGAAGCTCTCGGAGCTCTCCGGAAAGATTGGTATATCCATGACCAATCTTTCCCTGCTCAAGACAGGGAAAGGTCGCGCCATTCGTTTCTCCACGCTCAATAAGCTCTGCAAGGTGCTGGAGTGCCTCCCGGGCGACATCCTGGACTATCAGCCTGATCCCGAAGGGGCCGAAATGGAGGACGATATCTTTGCCGACTAGCATGCATAAGCGAACCAAACAATTGCTGCTTGCTCTTCTGCTTGTCCGCATCTCCGCTTTCGGGCAGGATAATATCACCGTCAAGGGCCGTATTGTCAATCAGCAGGGAGAGGCCGTGGAATATGTTCAAGTCGGCATTCCTAAGCTCCGGACGGGTACCATCTCCACGGCCGACGGACACTTCGAAATCACCGTACCGGCGGACACGCTGCAGTTCTTCCACGTTTCCTATCAGACTGAAAGCTACATTGTTATGGGCCCGGCCGATGATGTCGTCATCGTCCTACACGAAAATGAGCTGCCTCCGGCAGTCTTCAACGGCGGTAACACCAAGGAGAAGTATCTTCTCCGCCCGGGAACAAAGATCTTTGGTAATGGGGGCGTTCTGGTATTTGAGCCTAAGAGCGGCAGCACCAAAGGAGTGGAAATCGGCTCAGTGGCCCGGACCAACAAGCCTTTCCTGGTGCAGGACATTCAGTTTGGCATCTGGGAGAATACGATTCCGGACTGCGTGGTCTCTGTCAACATTTACCGGATAGAAGGCAAGAACGAGGAGTTTGTCAATGTGCTCCGGAAGCCCATGTATGTCAAGGTCCCCGAGTCGGATAAGCCGCAGGAATTCCATATCCAACCGGAAGAAACCATCCTTTTGGAACCGGGCCGGTATTACATCTCTTTCCAGATCGTGGACTGCAATGAGAAGGCACTGGAAGAGTACCTCCAGATTCCTGAATCCGAACGGGACTGGTCGCAGATGCGCCTAACCGCCATCCTTTATTTCAAGAGCAGTTATACCCGCAGGGCGGCCATGGGAATGATGGAGCACTATCCCGTCAACATCGGCATGGTGGTGAAAGGCCTGGAATACCTCTAATTCATTGTAATACACCGTGTTACACTCAAATATACTTTGTCCCCAGCACCACGGAAACCCGCTCAAATTGAGCGAGTTATTTTTTGGGGGCCCACTTTTGGGGATTCATTCCAGTATTTTCAACGAAACTCTACTCTACCAAAACTCCGTTCATGAGGGGACTCAATTATACTTTTTTCGTTATCTTTGGCCTACCTGACCCATTATCCCATGAATACTTTTTTCGTCGCAATTTTAGTTTTTTGTCTTTTCTTCGTGCTCTTCTTCGGGGCCACATCGTTATTGGGTTCCATCTCGCGGAAACACAAAGACCGGGAGCAGGAAGATTATTCGCCCTCGACTGAATCAAAAGACGGGTCGAATGCGCCTGATAATGAGGTGAGCCCGTAACTTCCCCTCCCCTTACAAAGGGTACAGATCTGCTCCAATAAAGGAGATCAGGGACTGCGGCTCAATTTTGATCTGGAGGCCACGTACGCCCGCACTGACATAGATGTGGTCATACAGCAGAGCAGACTCGTGGACGAAAGTCGGAAGGGGTCTCTTCATTCCGATAGGAGAACACCCGCCGCGAATATATCCCGTTTCAGGGAGAAGTTCCTTCAGATGGATCATCGCTGCGGATTTGTTGCCGGAGATGCGGGCCGCCACTTTCAAGTCCACTTCCATATCCCCGGGCATTACGCACACGAACAGGCCTCCGCGATCTCCTCGCAGGACCAACGTCTTGAACACCTGTTCAATCGGCTCTCCCAACTGTGCTGCTACGTGGTCTGCAGCCAAGTTATTCTCATCGACCTCATAGGGGACGAGGTCGAATGGAATTCCCGCGCTCTCCAGTAGACGGACGGCATTGGTCTTCTGGATATGGTCTTTCATTGGGGCTGCTCAAAACAGGGAAAGGTCGTGGATCAGGCGCCAGGCGATGGAGCCGGGCTTGGGCAGGGGTGGCAGAGCGTCGCGGCGGAACCAGCGGGCGTCTGCGATTTCGGATTTCTGGATATGGATATCCCCTCCGGCATAGTCGGCATAGAAGCCGGCCATCAACTGGTCCGGGAAAGGCCAGCCCTGGCTGCCGACATAGCGTATATTCTTGATTGTCAATCCCGTTTCTTCCCGTACTTCACGGCGAACGGCTTGCTCAAGTGTCTCGCCTATCTCCACGAAGCCGGCCAGGCATGCGTAGATACCCATCGTATCCCGGATATTGCGTAACAGAAGGAGTTCGTCGCCTCGCGTGACGAGGACGATGATGCAGGGCTCAACCCGTGGGAAATGCAGACGGCCGCATCCGGGGCATTCCAGGGCGTTTTCGACCGCGTGAAGGCGGAGCGGCTGCCCGCATGCGGAACAGAACTTCGTGGAGGAGAGCCAGAGCGAATAACCCCTCATCCGGGACACGCGTGCATTCTCGTCGTCGTCGTGGGTGAAGAAATAGGTCGGGAACGGAATGAAGCGGAATCCTTCCGGAGCAGTTGCGGCGGAAGGGAACTCCATCCCTACGCAACCGGTCGCTTCGTCTTCGACCAGCCGCGTGCCGGGAAAAGGAACGAGGGAGGCGACGGCTTCCGCTCCTGCGGCCTCGCCTCCCCCGTCCACCAGTATCTCTCGGCCGCGGAAGATGTATGTTCGCTTCCCTTCCGGGATGACGCTCGGTTCTTTCAGGGCCATCCTATCTCCATTTGTCCTCGGACGCCGGAAGCCGGATGTCGCTGAGGCATTGGATGTCATTGAGGAACCACTGACCCGTGCTCGGCTTCTTGCGGAGCTTGACGGGCCGCTCGTTATCGGCGCCGCCGGACTGCAGGTACAACACGGCCCAGTTCTCGTTCTGGAAGGAATAAGGGTTCGAGTGCACCTTCATGGTCCAGGGACCGGAGGGCGTGTAATTATTGTCCGGCACGGCTCCTGAAAAGAAGGAGCGCGGCTTGTATTCCTTGCCCTGGAGCCGCTCGCGCAGGAAAATCTTGTCGGCAGGGGTCAACGGGTCCGGTCCTTTGAGCCAGTTGAGCATCTCGAAGCAGGCCTCCGGGTCCGTCTCATAACGCACCAGCGCCGCAATCGTGAGGGCGGCGACGCCGTATGCGTCCTGTAGCGTGGCTTCGGGCAGCGCCTTCAGGCTGTCCAGATCCCGGGGCAAGGCCGGGAAGGTGAAGGACCTGGTCTTGTTGGTGACCGCCTTGGTGACGAGCCGCGAGCCTTCGCTGGAGATCAGGGAGATCAGTCTTTGAAGCAGGTCTGCCATCTCCTAATACCACTTGTCTTCGCTGACCGGGATGCGGATGTCGCTGAGGCACTGGATGTCATTGAGGAACCACTGACCCGTGCTCTTCTTCTGGCGGAGCTTGATCTGGCGGGGGTTGTCCGCACCGCTGGAAGTGACGTGCATCACTGCCCAGCCGTCATTCTGGAAAGAATAGGTGTTGGTCGAAATCGTGACCGTGTACGGCTTGGAGGGGGTGTAGTTGTTCTGGGGGCTCGTGCCCTTGAAGTAGGAGATTGGCTTGTATTCCTTGCCCTGCAGACGTTCGCGGATGAACGAACGCTCGGAGCTGGACAGCGGCTCGGGGCCTTTCAGGAAGTTCAGCATCTCGAAGCAGTCCTCAGGGTTGTCGCCATAGCGGGTCAGGGCCAGGAGGGTGAGGGCGGCCACGGCGTAGGGGTCCTGCAGGTTCGCTTCCTTGAGGGAAGTGATGTCGTCGAGCGTCTTCGGGAGGGACTGGAAGGTAAAGGTACGGGTACCTGAGCCGGAGGTAAGGTCCATCACTTTGTTCAGGATGTCGCAGCCGGAGAACATCACGCAGATGGAGAGGACTCCGAGAATGGCAAAAAAGCGTTTCATTTTAATTTTGGTTTAAAATTTGTTCACGTTTCTACTACAAATATAAGAAAAAAACCTAATTTTGAGAGAACAAACCTTTTGCTTATGAAAAGAATCCTCCTCCTGACGATCGCCTCCATGCTGGTCCTGACGGGCTTCGAGGCCCGTGCACAGCGCATCGAGAACGGATCGCACAGCACCATCGGCTACATCAATTCCAACGGCCGGGTGGAGAACGGATCGCACTCCACCATCGGTTATTTCAGTGACAGCCGTTTCGAAAACGGTTCTCACAGTACGATCGGCTACTATAGCGGTGGCCGTTTCGAGAACGGATCGCACAGCACCATCGGCTACCTGACCTCCGGCGGCCGGGTGGAGAATGGTTCCCACGGCACCATCGGCTATATCAGCAACGGCCGGGTGGAGGACGGCTCCCATGGCACCATCGGCTATTATCCGTCCAACGTCAAGACGGAATGGGTGGCGTTCTTCTTTTTCTTCATGCATCGCTGATCTGCCGGTTCAGAAACAAATAAAACCGACCCCTCGGGGCCGGTTTTATTTGTTTCATCGCTTCCTGTTTATTCCTTCGCAAGGCATTTCCAGACCAGGGCGGACAGAGCGGCACCTGCGAGCGGAGCCACGAAGAACACCCAGACATTGGCAAGTGCCTCACCGCCGGCGAAGATGGCCGGGCCGAGGGAACGGGCCGGGTTGACGGAGGTGCCGGTCAGGTTGATGCAGACGAGGTGCACCAGGATGAGCGTCAGACCGATCGCGAGGCCGGCGGGCTTGCCGGCACCCAACTTGGCGTCCGTGGCGCCCAGAACGACGAGCACGAAGATGAAGGTTGCGATGAACTCGACGAGCAGCGCTCCGCCCACGCCACCGGCATTGGCCACACCGTTGGTGCCGAGGCCGCCGGTCAGGTCCGGAGCGGCGACGACCTTGGTGAGCAGCAGCAGGATGGCACCGGCGATGATACCGCCGATGATCTGGCCGACCCAGTAGCCGCAGGCGTCCTTCCAGCTCATGCGGCCGGACA
>JAFZBH010000064.1 GCA_017561865.1 Bacteroidales bacterium
GTCCGGCAGCTCCGACGTCCAGGCCGCCGGCTACCTGCGCGGCATCCGCGAAGCGCTCTTCCGCCACGGCGTGCTGGAAGCGCAGATGGACCTCGAATCCCGGCGGCTGAACCTCAACGAGATCGTCGCCGCCCTGCAGAACGGCACCTCCGACATCGGCCGCGTGGCGCCGTCCCAGGAGGACGACGAAAGCTTCGTCACCGACACCCTCGAAGACACCATCCCGGACCGCGACAAGCTCTCGCTCGTGGTCGTGCCCGGCAACGTCAGGGCCACGCTCGGCATCCGGGCCGACACCGTGGACTACACCCAGCTGCGCCTCGGCCCCGTGCTCACGACCGCCCGCATCCAGGACCGCACGGCCCAGATCCTCGACACGCACGTGTTCTCCGACCTGGGGAACATCTCGCTGGACGCCTTCTACTCCACCCGCAGCAAGCAGGACATCGGCGCCGGAATCAACCTCAAGCTCGAGGAGATGAAGGCGCACGACATCATCCAGCTGCTCCCGTCGGTGGATTCGCTCCTTCCCGCCATCAAGTCCTTCGAGGGGCGGCTGGGCTGCGAGGTTTCCGCCACCACGCAGCTGGACACCAACATGAACGTCATCATCCCGACGCTCGACGGCCTGCTGCGCATCACCGGGCAGGACCTGGAGGTGAAGGACGCCGGCGACCTGCGCCGCATCACCCGCCTGCTGCTGTTCCGCAACAAGAACATCGGCCACATCGACGACCTCACCGTCGATGCGGTGGTGCACGACAGCAAGTTGGAGGTCTTCCCCTTCATCCTGGGCGTGGACCGCTACCGCCTGGCGCTGCGCGGCACGCAAGGCTTCGACCGGAGCATGTACTACCACGTCTCGATCCTGCGCTCCCCCTTCCTGATCCGCTTCGGCATCAACCTCTACGGTACGCTCGACAACTGGCGCTTCTCGCTCGGGCGGGCCCGCTACCGCGAAGCCACGATGCCCGTGTTCACCGAGCAGCTCGACACCGTCCAGGTCAACATCGCACAGGGCATCCGCCACATTTTCGACCACGGGGTACGGCGCCTGCGCGAGTATAACGCACTCCCGCCGGACGGCCCTTCGCGGATGCCGGACGACGAGATGCTTTCAGCCTCGGAATACCGCGAGATCGACGACCTGATGCTCCAGGCCGAGCTCGAAGAGCAGGACGCCGCCCTGATGGCGGAAGTCGAAGACGCCATCGCGCAGGCCACCCTCGACACCGACAAGCTGATGCAGCAGTACGCGGAGCAGGTCTACGACAAGAAGATCCTGCGCAAGATGGAAAAACTCAAACAGAAACAGCAGAAGTCCCCATGATAGAAATCATCCAAGTCAACATTTCGGGCGAGGACAAGCCGGGCCTGACCACGGCCCTCACGGCCATCCTGGCCCGCTACGATGCCACCATCCTGGACATCGGCCAGGAGAACATCCACAAGTCGCTCACGCTCGGCATCCTGTTCAAGACCACCCCCGACCTGTCCGGCTTCATTATGAAGGACCTGCTCTTCAAGGCTTCCGAACTGGGGGTGCAGATCCGCTTCACGCCCATCTCCCGCGAGGCCTACGACGCCTGGGTGGCACGCCAGGGCAAGAACCGCTACATCGTGACCCTGCTGGGCCGTTCGGTCTCCGCCGGCCAGATCGCCGACGTGACGGAGGTCATCTTCCGGCACGGGTTGAACATCGACGCCATCCGCCGCCTGACCGGCCGGCCGCCGCTGGAAGGCGTGGATGAGAGCGCCGCCAAGGCCTGCATCGAGATCTCCGTGCGCGGCTCGCTTGACCACGACGGGCGCGTGGAGATGCAGAATTCGCTGATGAGCCTGCCCAAGGAGGGGCTGGACATTTCCTTCCAGAAGGACGACATCTATCGGCGCTCGCGCCGGCTGATCTGCTTCGACATGGATTCCACCCTGGTGCACACGGAGTGCATCGACGAGCTGGCCGCACGGGCCGGCGTCGGGCCCCAGGTGCGCGAGATCACCGCGCAGGCGATGCGCGGCGAGATCGACTTTACGGAGAGTTTCACGCGGCGCGTGGCGCTGCTCAAGGGCCTGGACGTGAGCGTGATGGAGGACATAGCGCGCAATCTGCCGTTCAACGAGGGGCTGGAGCGGACGATGAAGATTCTCAAGATGGTGGGCTACAAGACCGCCATCCTTTCGGGCGGTTTCACCTATTTCGGCAAGTACCTCCAGCAGCGTTTCGGCTTCGATTACGTCTATGCCAACGAGCTGGAGATCGAGGACGGGAAGCTGACGGGGCGGTATCTGGGCGACGTGGTGGACGGGCGTCGCAAGGCCGAACTGCTGCGGCTGCTCTGCCAGGTCGAGGGGATCAATCTGGCGCAGTCCGTCGCCGTGGGTGACGGGGCGAACGACCTGCCGATGCTTTCGCTCGCCGGCCTGGGGATCGCCTATCACGCGAAGCCCAAAGTCCAGGCCGGCGCCAGGCAGAACATCACCTCCATCGGCCTCGACGGCATCCTCTACTTCTTAGGTCTCAAAGATTCGCAGATCGACCCATAAACACCTATTCGGCCCCGGCCGAAACGGCAACTGTCCCCCGAAAGCCAAAAAGAACCCTGTCGGGAAAAGCTTTCGGGGGACAGTTCCGTTTCCGGCCTCAGCCAGAGTCGTGCGGGTGAAGGGGCTCGAACCCTTACGCCTTGCGGCACGGGATCCTAAGTCCCGCTTGGCTACCAATTACAACACACCCGCAGTCGGGACTGCAAAGATAGCAAAAAAGATGATTGCCGGCGGCGGACAGCGGAGCGGAAATTGGTTTTTCGGCAAACCTGTCCGAAAAATAATTTCCGGCCGCCCGTCTCTACACCCCAAAAATTAAATATTTCCGGGGGCCCCGTCTGGAAGACTCCGCCCGCCGGCCGTAAAAGAAAGAGCCGTTTCGGCCGACCGTCAACTGAAATCAATCAGAAGCGATAGTTGAGTTTCTTGAGGTCGGAGTCGGCGGAGGAGCCGCCGTAGAGGAGCTCGTACTCGCCGTGCACCGGGACCATGTCCTGCGCCGACTCGCTCCACCAGGTGAATATTTCGTCATCCAGCGGAATGCGCACCGTGGCGCTGGCGCCCGGCATCACGTTCACGCGGCAGAAGAAACGCAGCGTCTTGTTCGGTCCGCCCACGTCGTCCGGCTTGCGCACATACAGCTGCACGATCTCCGTGCCGTTGCGCTTGCCGGTATTCTTGACCGTAAACTCCAGCACGCCGTCACGGATCTTGCCGGCACCATAATGGAATTCCGTATAGCTCATGCCATAGCCGAAGGGGAAGAGCGGCGTACCGCGGAAATAGCGGTACGTGTGCCCCTCCATATCGTAATTCTCCACGTCCGGGAGCTGGTCGGCACTCTTGTAGAAGGTCACCGGCAACTTGCCCGAAGGATTGAAATCGCCGTAGAGCGCCTCCACGATGGCGGTGCCGCCCTCCTGGCCCGGATACCAGGCCTGCAGGATGGCGTCGCAGCTCTGCGTCTCGGGCACCAGGCCGATCGCGCAGCCGGAGAAGTTCACCAGGATGACCTTCTTGCCGGCGCGGTGCAGGGTCTGGAGCAGCTGCCGCTGGACGGCGGGCAGCTCGATGTCCGTACGGTCGCCGCCGGAGAAGCCGGGCAGCTGCACCGGCATCTCCTCACCCTCGAGGCGCGGCGAGATGCCGCCCGCGAAGACCACCACGTCGATGCCCTCGAGCTGGCGCAGCACCTCGGCCTCGTCCAGCTCCGGCAGGAAACTCGAACGCAACTGCTGGGTACGCTGTGCGTAACGCCTGACGTCGTTGACGTTGATCGCATACTGCTTCGCGACTTCCTGCAGCTCCTCGGTGCTGAGCTTCATCAGTTGGCCCATCTGCGAATTGTCATTCTCCCCGCCGGGCATAAACTCGGCGCCCAGCACGCCGCAGGCGCGGAAGTTCACCAGGTCGGGCACCCGGGCCTTGAAAGCCTGCAGCAGGGTGACCGTGCTCTTCGGCACGGGATTGTAGTTCCCCCACATCAGTTCGACGTCGTCGGCGTTCGGGCCGATGAGCGCGACCTTCGTGCCGGCCTTGAGCGGAAGGACGTCGCCGCGGTTCTGCAGCAGAACGAGCGACTCGCGCGCCATCTTCAGCGACAGGGCGCGGTGCTGCGGGCCCTCGACGATCGAAGGATCCAGGTCGTCCCAGGGGGATGTCCCGTCCATCTCGCCGAGACGGAAGCGCTCGGAGAGGATACGCATCAGGTTGCGGTCGAGATCCTTCTCGTCCATCAGCCCCCGCTCCACGGCGGCGGGAATGCTCACGAAACTGTTGCCGCACTCCACGTCCAGGCCGTTGTGCACGGCCGCGGCAGCCGCCTCCACCGGGCTCGGCGAATAGCCGTGGCGGCCCTGCTCGAAGAAATCGGCGATGGCCCAGCAGTCCGACACCACCATCCCCTCGTAGCCCCATTCCTTGCGCAGGATCTGGTCCACCAGGTAGGACGAAGCGGCGCAGGGCACGCCTCGGAAGCGGTTGTAGGCCGTCATGATCTCCTGCACGTGCGCCTTGGTCACGAGGTCCTTGAAGGCAGGCAGGTAGGTCTCGCGCAGGTCGCGCTCGGACACGTTCGCATCAAAACGGTGCCGGTCGGTCTCCAGGCCGGAGTGCACGGCGTAGTGCTTGGCGCAGGCGTGCGCCTTGCGGACCGGAGAGTCCTCCGGGCCCTGCAGGCCGCGGACTACCGCCATGCCCAGCTGGCCCATCAGGTACGGGTCCTCGCCGTAGGTCTCCATGCCGCGTCCCCAGCGCGGGTCGCGGAACAGGTTCACGTTCGGCGTCCAGAAGGATAGTCCCTGATACTGTTTCAC
>JAFZBH010000065.1 GCA_017561865.1 Bacteroidales bacterium
GCCCGCCGCAGCTGGGCGCGCAACGACGGCGCCCGCTTCGCCATCGAGCGCGAAATGGCCCGCACCCCGGGCCTCCGCGTCACTCTCCCGAACCTGGCTGATGAAGAACTCATTAAATCCGTATTATAATGCATTCCATATCTCACGAACATCTCACGCTGGATCGGGTCCAGCAGATCATTGAGCAAGGCGAGCAGCTTGCGCTTTCTGATGAGGCCGTAGCGGCCATCGAGAAGTGCCGCCGGTATCTCGACACCAAGATGGAAGACATCGGCCGGCCTGTGTATGGCATCACCACCGGTTTCGGGTCGCTTTATAACGTTTCGATTCCGGCCGAAGATCTTTCGCAGCTGCAGCACAACCTCGTGATGTCGCACGCCTGCGGCACGGGAGAGCGCGTGCGTCCCGAGATTGTCAAGCTGATGCTCCTGCTCAAGGCGCAGTCGCTTTCCTATGGTCACTCCGGCGCCCAGCTGGTCACCGTACAGCGGCTTATCGACATGTTCAACAACGATATTCTGCCGGTGGTCTACCAGCAGGGTTCGCTCGGCGCCTCCGGCGACCTTGCGCCGCTGGCCCATCTGAGTCTGCCGATTATCGGCATGGGCGAAGTCCTGTATAAAGGACAGGTGCGGCCGTCGGCCGAAGTCTGGAAGGAATTCGGATGGGAGCCCATCCGGCTGCAGTCAAAGGAAGGCCTTGCCCTGCTCAACGGAACCCAGTTCATGAGCGCACACGCCGTGTGGTCACTCCTGCAGGCGCAGCGCCTCTCTAAATGGGCCGATCTTATCGGCGCCATGTCGCTCGAAGCCTACGACGGCCGTATCGAGCCGTTCCTGCCACTCAGCCACCAGATCCGCCCGCACAAGGGACAAATCGCTACGGCGGCACGCTTCCTCGAAGTGCTCAAAGGCAGCGAACTGATTCGCCGGCCGAAGGAACACGTGCAGGATCCCTACTCGTTCCGCTGCATTCCCCAGGTACACGGGGCCGTGAAAGACAACCTCGCTTATGTGGCGTCCGTCATCGAAAACGAAATCAACGCCGCTACCGACAACCCCAACGTCTTCCCCGACGAAGACATGGTCATCTCGGCCGGCAATTTCCATGGCGAGCCCATCGCCATCCCGATGGACACGATGGCCATCGCCCTGTCGGAGCTGGCCAGCATCTCGGAGCGCCGCGTGTATCTGCTCATCCACGGCTACCGCGGCCTGCCGCGCTATCTGGCTCCGAATCCGGGCCTCAATAGCGGCTTTATGATTCCGCAGTACACCGCCGCCGCCATCGTGAGCCAGAACAAGGGCCTCTGCTGGCCCGCCTCCTGCGACTCCGTGCCCTCGTCGAACGGGCAGGAAGACCACGTGAGTATGGGCGCGAATTCCGCCACGAAACTCGTGCGCATCGTCGACAATGTGGAGACCGTGCTGGCCATCGAACTGTTCAACGCCGCCCAGGCGCTCGAGTTCCGCCGCCCGGCGCATTCTTCGCCGATGATCGAGCAGATTCTCGCCGACTTCCGCAAGGTGGTCCCCTTCATCGAAGTAGACACCTATATGCATCCGCTGATTATGCGGGCAGCGCAGTTCATCCAGGAAAGACAATACCTGTAGGCGATGAGACGGCTGTTTCGCAACATCGGTACGCTCGCCGGCATCGTGCCGGCGGGCGTCCTGCGCAAAGAAGGCGCGGCCATGGACGAGGTCAAGACACTTTCCGATGCCTGGCTGCTGGTCGACGAGGGACAAATTGCCGCGTTCGGTGGACCGGCTGACACGCTGCCGGAGCGTGTCGACGAGGTCGTCGACTGCGAAGGCGGCCTGCTGATGCCCGCTTTCTGCGACAGCCATACCCACATCGTCTATGCCGGCTGTCGCGACGGCGAGTTTCTCGACAAAATCAACGGGCTCTCCTACGAGGAAATCGCCGCCCGGGGCGGCGGCATCCTCAACTCCGCGGACTTGCTCCACCGAACTTCCGAAGACGAGTTATTCCGTCAGTCAATGGAACGCGTGAACGAGATGATCGCGCAAGGAACCGGCTCGCTCGAAATCAAGAGCGGATACGGGCTCAATCCGGTGGACGAACTGAAGATGCTGCGCGTGATCGACCGCATCAAGGCAGCCTCTCCCGCCCTGATCCGGTCTACCTTCCTGGGCGCCCACGCCGTAGGCCGCGGCTACACACACGAAGATTATGTGACCGCCGTATGCCGGATGATGCCGGAAGCGGCGCGATATGCCGATTTCGTGGATATCTTCTGCGAGGAAGGGTTCTTCACGGTGGATGATGCCGCCCGCGTCCTGCAAGCCGGGCTCCGCGCCGGCCTGCGGCCGAAAATCCACGCCAACCAGCTGGCCGTCAGCGGCGGCGTGCAGGTAGGTGTCAAATTTGGAGCCCTGTCGGTCGATCATCTGGAGAATTCCGGCGCCGCCGAAATCGAGGCGCTTCGCGGCTCGGAAACCATGCCGACCTTCCTGCCCGGCTCCGCCTTCTTCCTGCGCATCCCCGACGGCCCGGCGCGCGATTACATCGCCGCCGGCCTCGGCGTCGCCCTGGCCTCCGACTACAACCCCGGCTCATCGCCCTCCGGCGATATGCGTTTCATCTGGGCCCTCGGCTGCATCCGGATGCGGCTCACCCCCGCCCAGGCCTTCAACGCCGTCACCCTCAACAGCGCCTACGCAATGGGCGTCAGCGACCTGGTCGGCTCAATCACCGTCGGCAAACGCGCCGACCTCCTCCTCACCCGCCCCGGCTGGTCCCTCAC
>JAFZBH010000022.1 GCA_017561865.1 Bacteroidales bacterium
CACGCCCTCGACGACCTCACGGCGGCCGACCCGACCCAGATCGTCACCGGCTGCCCGTTGTGCCTGACGACCTTCACCCGCTACGCCGACCGGCCCGTGCGCGACCTCGCCGAGGTCATCGACGGGCACTGCTGACGGGTCCGATTGTAAAATGCATCCGGTCCGTACGATAAATGTGCGGGCCGGATGCGTTATTTTATCAAAATTTTCTACTCAATATAGGTTATTTGCTAGAAATTTTCTATATTTACTGGCGAAAACACTAATAACCATTAACCACTTAACTTAATGATTACCTCTTTCAACGACCTCTTCGCCTCCCTGAAGGCGAAGGGAATACGCAAGCGTATGATTGCGGCCTGGGCGGTCGACAGCCACACCATCGAGGCTGCATCGATGGCCTCCGACCTGGGCTTCGTCGAAGTCACCCTCGTCGGGGACGAGGCGCTCATCGCCAAGGTATGCGACGAGTGCGGGATCGACCGCGGCAAATTCCAGATCGTAGACATCAAAGCGGAGCTCAAGGCCGTCGCACACGCGGTCAAGATGGTCCACGACGGCGAGGGCGACGTCCTGATGAAGGGTCTCTGCTCGACGGACAAGTTCCTCCGCGCCATTCTCGACAAGGAGAACGGTCTGCTGCCCCCCAAGGGCCTGCTGAGCCACGTCGGCGTGCTGGAGAACCCCCGCTACCACAAACTGATGTTCATCGGCGACATGGCGGTCATTCCCCAGCCCGACTTCCGCCAGAAGGTCAAGATCGCCGGCTACATCAACTCCGTCGCCCGCTCCTTCGGCATCGAGAAGCCCAAGATGGCGTTCATCGCCGCCTCCGAGCAGATGCTCGACTCGATGCCCGCCTGTATGGAAGCCGCGATGCTCGCCAAGATGTGCGACCGCGGGCAGATCCCCGGCTGCATCGGCGACGGTCCGCTCGCCCTGGACGTCGCCATCGACAAGGAGTCCGTGCAGATCAAGAAGCTCGTCAGCCCCGTGGCCGGCGACGCCGACTGCCTGCTCTTCCCCAACATCGAGTCCGCCAACGTCTTCTGGAAGACCAACACCAAGCTGATGGACGGCGTCAGGCAGGCGGGTATGCTCGTCGGGACCAAGGTTCCCTGCGTGCTCGCGTCTCGCGCCGATTCCGTGGATGTGAAACTCAACTCGATCGCCGAGGCGGTCGCCTTCGTCGTATAGCACTATGGCAGAAGCAGAAAAAAAGACGCAGCGCGGCACCATCCTGGTCGTAAACACCGGTTCGATCACCACCAAGTTCGCCGTGTATAAAGACGGCGCGGTCATCCTGGAGCAGAAGCTGGAGCATACCGTCGAGGAGCTTTCCCATTTCACCGACGTGATGGACCAGGACGGGATGCGCACGGAAGCCATCGTCAATGCCCTTGCGGAAAAAGGCATCCGCCTGGAGGACATCGACATCGTGATGTGCCGCGGCGGCCTCTTCACCCCTTGCATCACGGGCGTGTACAACGTCAACGCCGATATGCGCGAGGTCCTTTCGACCAGCCGCGAGGGAAATCACGCCTGCAACCTGAGCGCCCTGATCGGCGACAACATCGCACACGAGATCAACGACCTGCGGCAGAAGGAGGGGCTCACCTCCCCCTTCGGTCCCTGCATCGCCTATGTGGCCGATCCGCCCATGGCGGATGAAATGGTCCCGGAATGCCGCGTGGGCGGCATCCCGGAGCTTCCCCGCCGAACCCTGTTCCACGCGCTGAACACCCGCGCCATGATGCGCAGATACCTGCGCGAGACCGGCCGCAAGGCGGAGGACACCACCGCCATCATCTGCCATATGGGCGGCGGCGTCACCATTTCCACCCACCGCGGCGGGCGGGTCATCGACACCTCGCACGGCCTGGGCGGAGACGGCCCCATCACTCCGGAGCGGGCCGGCTGCTGCCCTCCCTATCCGCTGATCGACCTGTGTTTCAGCGGCAAGTACACCAAGCAGGAGATCAAGAGGATGCTCATCGGGCACGGCGGCGCGGTCGCCTACTTCGGCACCAACGACATGAGGGTCATCGAAAAGAACGCCATGGAGGGCAAGGAGGAATACGTCATCTTCATGAAGGCCTTCGTGCTCAACATCGCCAAATACATCGTCGCCCAGGGCGCCCTCGTGGAGGGCAAGGTGGACGTGATCATCCTGACCGGCGGCGTCGCCTACAGCAAATATATCACCGACGCCATCACCAAGAAAGTGAGCTGGCTGGCCCCGGTGGTCGTCTACCCCGGCGAGAACGAGCTCGCCTCCCTCGCGGAGAACGGCTATATCATCCTGGCAGGAGAAACCAAGATCCACACTTATAACAAAGACCATTTGATCGAAGACTAAAACTGACAGCCATGGCTGAAATCGATTTTTCCAAAAGATCCTTCAATTACTATCCGACCAATGCGATCGTCGTCGCGAAATTCGTCGACGGGAAATGGAGCAGGCCGGAAGTGACCGGCGACTTCAACTTCTCCCTCCACTGCTTCGCAGGCATCTTCCACTATGCTCCGTCCTGTTTCGAAGGGCTCAAGGCCTATCGCGGCGCCGACGGCCGGGTGCGGATGTTCCGTCCCGACGAAAACGCGAAGCGTATGGAGAGCAGCGCCCGGTATCTGGACATGGCCTATCCCTCCGAGGAGCTGTTCATCGAAGCCTGCACCCTCGCCGTCCAGGCCAACTGGGAGCATGTCCCTTCCTTTGAGAGCGGCGCCACCCTGTACCTGAGGCCCATCCTCATCGGCATCAATCCCCAGCTCGGCATCAATTCGTCCAAGGACGTCCTGTTTGCCGTGATGGTGTCCGCGGTCGGCACCTATTCGGGCGCCAAGATCCTCGTGCCCGGCACCGCAGTCATGTCACGCAACTACGACCGCGCCGCCACCTTCGGATCAGGCGGCTACAAGCTGGGCGCCAACTACGCCCAGTCGCTGCACGCCTACAACCTGGCCCACAAGCTGGGCTACCGCGAACTACTCTTCCTCGATACCGCCACCCACACCCGCGTCGAGGAGTTTGGCTCGTCCAACTTCTTCGGCATCAAGGACGGCTGCTACATCACCCCCGACTCCCCCAGCGTACTTCCTTCCATCACGAACAAGTCCCTGCGCCGGATCGCCGAGGAATTCGGCCTCAAGGTCGAGCGCCGCGCCATCCCCGTGGAAGAACTGGGCAGCTTCGAGGAGGTCAATTCCTGCGGCACCGCGGTGGTCATCACGCCCATCTGCCGGATCGACGACAAACCCGCGCTGGAGAGCGACACCGTCACCCGCCAGTTCAGGTATCCCGAAGTCTGCGGCAAGTACAGCGAGAAACTCTATCACCGCCTCGTGGGTATCCAGCGGGGCATCGAGGAGGACACGTACGGCTGGTGCGTGTTCGTAAACGAGCCGAACTGATGAGACAGAGGATCCAGGCCCTTTTGGACGCGTACAGGACCGACGAGGCCATCTCCCTGCTGGACGGCTACCGTGCCGGAGGCAATCCGATGGACGACACCCTGTACTACCTGCTGGGCAATGCCTGGCGCAAGAAGGGCAACTGGCAGATGGCGATCAACAACTACCTGGAGGCCCTGCGCATCAACCCCGACAGCCCGGCCAGGCAGGCGCTGCAGATCGCGAACGATATCCTGGATTTCTACAACAAGGATATGTATAACCAATAAACAATAACCGATATGGCAAAAATGAGAGGAGCGACCGTCGTGGACGTCGAACGCTGCAAAGGCTGCGGCCTTTGCGTGGTCGCCTGTCCGCTGAAGGTCCTTGCCCTGACCACAAAAAACGTGAACCAGAAGGGCTACAACTACGCTGAGACCGTTCTGGAAGACACCTGCACCGGATGCACGTCCTGCGCGATCATCTGCCCGGACGGCTGCATCACGGTTTATCGCAAAAAGGAGGAATAGCTATGGCAGACAAAGAAGTCACCTTGATGAAAGGCAATGAAGCCATTGCCCACGCCGCCATCCGCTGCGGATGCGACGGCTATTTCGGATACCCGATCACGCCCCAGTCCGAGGTCCTCGAGACCCTCGCGGCGGAGAAGCCCTGGGAGACCACCGGCATGGTGGTGCTGCAGGCGGAGAGCGAAGTGGCATCCATCAACATGGTCTACGGAGGCGCCGCCACCGGCAAGCGGGTGATGACCTCTTCTTCCAGCCCGGGCATCAGCCTGATGCAGGAAGGCATCTCCTATATGGCGGGCGCCGAGCTTCCCGCCCTGATCGTCAACGTGTCCCGCGGCGGCCCCGGCCTGGGGACCATCCAGCCCAGCCAGGCGGACTACTTCCAGACCGTCAAGGGCGGCGGCCACGGCGACTACCGCCTCATCACCCTGGCTCCCGCCTCCGTGCAGGAGATGGCCGACTTCGTCGACCTCGCCTTCGAGCTGGCGTTCCGCTACCGCAATCCGGCGATGATCCTGAGCGACGGCGCCATCGGCCAGATGATGGAAAAGGTCGTACTGCCGCCGTTCAAGCCCCGCCGCACCGAAGAGGAAATCGCCCGCGAGTGCCCCTGGGCGACGACCGGACGCATCGGGATGCGCAAGCCCAACATCATCACCTCCCTGGAACTCCGCTCCGAGGAGATGGAGCAGAACAACCTCCGCATCCAGGCCAAGTACAAGGTCATCGAAGAAAAGGAAGTCCGCTATGAGGAGTATATGACCGAGGATGCCGAGTATCTCATCGTCGCCTTCGGCAGCGCCGCCCGCATCGCCAAGAAGGTGATCGCCATCGCCCGCGAGCAGGGCATCAAGGTGGGGCTTCTTCGTCCCATCACCCTGTGGCCTTTCCCGTCCGGAAAGATCGCCGAGCTCGGAAAGAAGGTGAAGGGCATCCTCTCCCTGGAGATCAACGCCGGCCAGATGATCGAAGACATCCGCCTGGCCGTCGAGTGCTCCGTGCCCGTCAGGTGGTACGGCCGCCTGGGAGGCATCATTCCCGAACCGGAAGAAGTTGTGGAAGAAATCAAGAAAATGACCCTGTAAAGCGCTTCGACCTATGACAAGAGAAGAAATCATCCAGACCGGGAACCTGGTCTACAAGAAACCGGAACTGCTCAACGACACGCCGATGCACTACTGCCCCGGCTGCAGCCACGGCGTCGTCCACAAGCTGGTGTCGGAGGTCATCGCCGAAATGGGTATGGCCGACAAGACCATCGCCATCTCCCCCGTGGGCTGCGCGGTGTTCGCCTACAAATATATCGATGTCGACTGGCAGGAAGCCGCCCACGGCCGCGCGCCGGCACTCGCCTCCGCCGTCAAGCGCCTGTGGCCCGACCGCCTCGTCTTCACCTATCAGGGCGACGGCGACCTCGCCTGCATCGGCACGGCCGAGACCATCCACGCCCTCAACCGCGGTGAGAACATCACCATCATCTTCATCAACAACGCCATTTACGGCATGACCGGCGGCCAGATGGCCCCGACCACCCTGCTGGGGATGAAGACGGTGACCTGCCCCTACGGCCGCGACCCCAAACTGCACGGATATCCCCTCAAGATGGCCGACATCGCCGCCCAGCTGGAGGGCACCTGCTACGTGACCCGCCAGAGCGTGCACACCGTCGCCGCCATCAACAAGGCCAAGAGGGCCCTCCGGAAGGCGTTCGAGTACTCGATGCAGGGCAAGGGCTCCAACCTCGTGGAGATCGTCTCCACCTGCAACACCAACTGGAGGATGTCCCCCGCCAAGTCCAACCAGTGGATGGAAGAGAACATGGTCCCCTACTACCCGCTCGGAGACCTGAAAGACAACGGTAAATAAAGGCAATATGACACACGAAATAATCATATCCGGATTCGGAGGACAGGGTGTCCTCTCGATGGGCAAGATCCTCGCCTACTCCGGCCTGATGGAAGACAAGGAAGTGACCTGGATGCCCGCATACGGCCCCGAGCAGCGCGGCGGCACGGCCAACGTGACCGTCATCGTGAGCGACGAGCCCGTCTCGTCCCCCATCCTGAGCTCCTATGACACCGCCATCGTGCTGAACCAGCCCTCGCTCGAGAAATTCGAGAGCAAGGTCAAGCCCGGCGGCACGCTGATCTATGACGGATACGGCATCAACACCCCGCCTACCCGCAAGGACATCCACGTCTACAGGATCGACGCGATGGACAAGGCCGCGGAGATGAACATGATCAAGGTATTCAACATGATCATCCTCGGCGGATTCCTCAAGGTCCACCCCATCGTCTCCGTCGAAGCGGTGCTCAAGGCCCTGCGCAAGACCCTCCCGGAAAGACACCACCACCTCATCCCGATGAACGAAAACGCCATCCGGATGGGAATGGAGATCATCCGCGAGATGTAAGAAGAAGCCCGGTCGCAAAACCGGGCTTCTTCTTTATTACTTCAAGATTACTTCAAGCGAAGGAAACTGTAGCCGAAGCGTTCACAGGCCGCCCGCTCGAGGGCTTCCCGGTCGTCGGGATGGGCGATTGAGATGAGCGCCTTGGCCCGCTTGGCCAGATTGAGATTGTGCAGATACACGATCCCGTACTCGGTAGCGACGTACTGAGTCTGGAAGCGGGTGGTCACGACCCCCGCCCCGGGGGTGAGTGTCGGCACAATCTTCGCTTTTCCCTTTGCCGTCCGCGAAGGCATCGCGATGAAGGTCTTGCCCCCTTCCGACAGGGAACAGCCGTACATGAAGTCGTGCTGCCCGCCGACGCTGGAGAAGATGAGGGGACCGATCGAGTCGGCGCAGATCTGTCCCGTCAGGTCGATCTCGATGGCGGAGTTGATGGCGCAGGCCTTCGGGTTCTGGGCGATCAGGTAGGGATTGTTGGTATACGCCACTTCGTAGAACTCCATCGTCCGGTTGTGGTCGATATACTTGTACATCTCCTTGGAGCCGATGGCGAGCGCCGCGACGCTCACGCCCGGATGCACTTTCTTCAGGGAATTGTCGATGACGCCTTCCTTCATCAGGCGGATGACCCCGTCGGTCATCGCCTCGGTGTGCAGACCCAGGTGCTTGTGGTTCTTGATGCCGTTGAGCACGGCGTTGGGAATGCCGCCCACGCCGATCTGCAGGCAGGCGCCGTCGGGAATCTCCGAGGCGATGTAGGCGCCGATGGCGGACTCCACGCGCGTCGGCTCGCCGAACTGCATCGCCACGGGAGCGACGTCGCACAGGACCGCGGCGGAAATCCGGCTCTCGTGGATGAGGCAGTTCCCGTAGAGATACGGGATGTTGGGGCTGACCTGGGCGATGACCACCCGGGCGACCTCCGCCGCGGAAATCACGATGTCGGCGGAGATGCCGATGCTGCAGTAGCCGTTCTCATCCGGCAGCGAGCAGGTGATGAACGCCACGTCCACGGGAAACTCCCCGCGGCGGAACATCCCGGGCACCTCGCTCAGGAACAGCGGTGTCATCGAGCCGTAGCCGGCCGCCACGTGGGCGCGCTGGTCCGCGCTGATGAAGATGCTGTCCACCAGGAACGAATCCTTGTACTCCGGCTTGCAGAACGGCGCCGGATCCTTATGGACGTTGAATCCGGACGTGATGGTGACGTCCCGGAGCTCTGCGTGGCGCCTGGCCAGCGCTTCCTGAAGGAGCACGGGGACCGAAGCGCCGCCCTGGCAGCAGACGGTGTCACCACTTCTGACAAGCGAAACGGCTTCGTCGGCTGTTACGTAATTCATCTTCCTCCTTCGACTAATTGGACAAACATCTTCAGATGGCTGTCGAGCAGACGGAAATCCTCGTCGGACAGCAGGCGCGACACGCACACCCGGATCCCGCTCTGTCCGCTGCCGGTCGTGTTGAGCGGGATGGCGATGATCCCGCAGCGCAGGAGCGCCTCCAGCAGGTCACGGTTGCTGAGGTCCTTGTACGTGACCGTATAGAAGAACCCGTCGCTGATCGTCTGCTCCATATCCTTGTCGTAGACGAGGTGGAAGCCGTTGTCGTCGAAGATCTGACGGGAGCGGTGCGCGCGCAGGCCGTAGTTCCGGAGCTCCTTCACGAAATTGTAGCGGCCGTCCACGGACGCCTCGAACATCGCGGACAAGGCGTACTGGGCGGAGTGCGACACGCCCGAAGTATTGACGTACAGATAGTTGAGGATGAAGTTGTCGCCGAATTTGGCGATCCGCCATTTCTCCTTGAGCTGCGGGTATTCCCGGTGGTAGAGCTTGTCCGAGATGCATACGATCGCGATGCGCTCGCCGGCGTAGCTGAAGATCTTGGACCCGGACAGCAGGAGGATGTAGTTGTCCGTATAGCGGGCCACGGTGCTCTGGAAAGGCGGCTCGAACGGGACCGACATATCCTTGCGGAAGTCCATGCACAGGTAGGCCATATCCTCCAGGACGATCACGTCGTACTTGGTGGCCAGCTCGCCGATGATCTGCAGTTCCTCCTCCGTCAGGCAGATCCAGGCGGGGTTGTTGGGGTTGGAATACAGGATGGCGGCGATGTTGCCCTGCGAGAAATAAGACTCCAGCTTGTCGCGGAGCTTTTCCGCCCGGTACTCGTAGATGTCGAAGAAGATGTTCTTGATGCCCAGCAGGTCCGGCTGGCGGCCGTGGGCGGAGAAGCCTGGGCAGATGTACAGGATGGTGTCCTTGCCGGGCTGCAGCTGCGAGCATTCCAGGATGCTGGTCATGCTCCCCTGCATCGAGCCGACCGTGGGCACGATCCCCTGCGGGTCGATATCGATGTCGATGAACGCCTTGACGAAACGCGCCGCGTTGCGCTTGAGCTCGGGGATGCCCTGCACGGAAGGATAGCTGGACGGGACGCCCGCGTCCAGGGCCTTTTTCTGCGCCTCGATGCCGATCGGACAGGCCGGGATGCCGGGCACGCCGAATTCCAGGTGGGAGAACTTCTGTCCGGACTCCGCCTCGAGGGCGCTGCCCAGCATCGAGCACTGGCGGATGGTGGTGCGGGAAATGTCGTCGATGCCCATTTCCCGGAGCTTGCTCCGGAGCCTTTCTTCAGAAACGATTTCCTGCATAGGGCTATCTGGCTTGTTGGGAGAGCCGCAGGCCGGCGTCGAAGGCCTTGATGTTGGCTTCCACGATGGCTTCGCCCTTGCGGGCAAAGATGTGGCGTATGCCGTCACGCAGATTCTCGGGATCCAGAATCCCCATCACCGAAGAAGCGGCGCCCAGCAGCACCATATTGGCGCTGCGCGGGGACATCACCTCTTTCGCGGCCGCCTCCACGTCCAGCACGATCGCCCGGGGCAGGCGCCCCAGCTCGTCCAGCACGCTTTCGAGCGGCGGATAATCGGGGATGTTCTGGAAAGGAACCGTATTGGTGACGATCCAGCCCTCCGGGGCCAGATAAGGAAGGTAGCGGAGAGCCTCCATCGGCTCCAGCGAGACGATCAGGTCCGCGCCGCCGTGTGGGATGAGGTCGGAATGGATGGTGGTCGAACTGAGGCGGAGGTGCGACTGCACGTCGCCGCCCCGCTGGCTCATTCCGTGCACTTCGGCCTGCTTGACGGAAAGGCCCTGCCGGAGAGCCGCCGAACCGATGACCGTGGCGATGGACAGGATCCCCTGTCCTCCCACGCCTGCGAGTATGATGTCCTGTTTCATTTCTTTGCGTGTCTTCTGAGGGTTTGGAGGCATTCGCGCCTGCTGATAATGACGGAAACTCCGTGATATTCAATCTCTTCCCGAAGGATCTTCTCCATCTCCGGATAATTGGCGGGAAGGGGCTCGAAGATGCGGATGTGGGCCGGGTCGACGCCCAGTCCTTCGCAGATCGCCTCCAGGCGCCCGGTTCCGGCGGAATCCTGGCCGCCGGTCATCCCGGTCGTGAGGTTGTCGGAGATGCAGATGGTGACGTCGGATTTCTCGTTCACGGCATCGAGCAGCCCCGTCATCCCGCTGTGGGTGAAGGTGGAATCGCCGATCACGGCGACCGAAGGCCACAGTCCGCTGTATGCGGCCCCGAGCGCCATCGTGATCGACGCGCCCATATCGACGCAGGTCTGGATGGACTTGAACGGAGGCAGCCAGCCGAGCGTGTAGCAGCCGATGTCGCTGAAGGCGCGGCCGCCGGGATAGTCTTTCATCACGGCGTTCAGCGCGGTGAAAAGATCCCTGTGACCGCAGCCCTTGCAGAGTGCCGGCGGCCGGGGTGCGACCACTTCCGAAGCCGGGAACTGCCTGAGGGAGGGCAGCCCAAGGGCCTCGCGCACGCAGTCCGGCGAGAGTTCGCCGGTGCGCGGCAGCGCGCCGTCCAGGCGGCCGGTCACGGTGATGCCGGCGGGGAAAACGCCTTTCAGCCTCTCCTCCAGCAGGGGCTGGCCTTCCTCCAGCACGAGGATCTTCTTGCACTGGGAGGAAAGCTTGAGGATGAGTTCCTTCGGGTAAGGATACTGGGAAATCTTAAGCACCGGATGGGGGCAGCCGTCGGGGTAGTTCTCCATCAGGTAGTTATACGCGATGCCGCAGGCAATGATGCCCAGGCTCCTGTCGGGACCCTCCTCCAGGCGGTTGTAGGGGGAGGCGACGGCGTCCTGCTCGAAAAGGTCGTAGTCCTTGACCAGCTGGCGGTAGCGCACCCGGGCGTTGACCGGCAGGGTGCACCACTGGCGCTCGTCCGCAGGCGTATGCATCTGGTTCTGCGGAAGCGCATCCCCGTCGTCGGCGCACGCGACAGCGGCGCGGGAATGCGACAGGCGGGTGGTCAGGCGCATCAGCACCGGGATGCCGTGCTTTTCGGAATACTCGAACGCGCTGCGCATCATCTCGTAGGCCTCCTGCTGGTTGGAGGGCTCGAACACCGGCACCAGGGCGAAGGTGCCCCAGAAGCGGGAGTCCTGCTCGTTCTGCGAGCTGTGCTGCGAAGGGTCGTCGCACGAGACGACGACCAGACCCCCGTTGGCGCCCGTCATCGCGGAACCCATGAAGGGGTCGGCGCAGACGTTCATTCCGACGTGCTTCATACAGACCATCGTCCGCTTTCCGGCGAAGGACATCCCGAGGGCTTCCTCCATAGCCGTCTTTTCGTTGACCGACCAGGCGCAGTGCACCTTGCGCTCCGCTGTGAGCGGATAAGCCTGGATGAATTCGGTGATTTCAGTGGATGGTGTCCCGGGATAGGCATAGACTCCGCTCAGGCCGGCGTGCAGGGCACCCAGCGCCAAGGCTTCATCTCCCAGGAGGAGTTTTTTCTGAGCCATAGTAACAATTCGTTATTAATTTCTCGTAAAATTAATAAAATTATCACAAATTTGCAAGAATTTCTTCTTCTGTTATAAGATTAAAATCCCCCAGGACCGAGTTTTTCATCATAGCGGCGGTGACGCTGAAATCCAGGCAGCGCTGCGGATCGGCGGGCCAGCGCTGCGAAGCGTGGATGTAGGCCGACACGAAGGCGTCTCCGACGCCCACCGAGTCCAGAATGCCGGTGATGTCGAAGATGCGGGTGCTGAAGATCTTCCCCTTGTACCACAGCAGGGCGGAAAGGGTATGGTGGTTGGTCGTGATCTGGTTGCGCAGCCCAAGCATCATCTCCGCACAGTGCGGGAACTGGCGGTGCATCTCGTCGAAATAGCGCCCGTACGCTTCCATATCCAGGACGCTGTCCGAGAACATCCCGTCCTCCGGAATCTTCGGCACGCCGGTCGCCACTTCCCATTCGTCCTGGTCGCCGAAGATATAGTCGCTGTACTGCATCAGGGCGTTCAGCGTCCCGTGCGCATCGGCGCCCTCGTATTTCCAGAGGTTGCGGCGGTAATTGATGTCGCAGGTGATCCGCAAGCCGGCGTCGCGGGCGGTACGGACCGCCTCGAACGTGGCGTCCGCCGCCGAACGCGACACGGCACAGGTGATGCCCGAACAATGGAACAGCGACGAGCGGGAGAAGATGTCCGCCCAGGGGAACATACCCGGCGCGCACGACCAGAAGGATGAACCCTGCCTGTCGTACACCACCAGGGAACGGCGCAGGTCGGCGGCTTTCTCGAAATAGTAAGTGCCCAGGCGCTCGCCTCCCCTCACCACGTCCGAGACGTCGATGCCGTAGTACCTGAGCTTGCGCAGGCAGGCGTCGCCCACGACGTTCTGCGGGATGCGGGACACGTAAGAAACCTCATTTCCGAGGATGGCGAGCGACACCGCCACATTGGCCTCGGAACCTCCGAACTGGCCTTCCCACAGGTCTCTCTGGCCTATCCGCAAGGCGCCCTGCGGCGACCACCGCTGGAGGATTTCTCCGAAAGTGACTATTTTTTTCAATGGAACGCTGAAATACTTATTTCGCGGGTTCTATCACGCGGTAGTGCCCGCTCAGGTGCATAAAGGCGAAGAGCCTCAACAGGCCGTCGTAGTAGGCGTCGAAATAACCGTCCTCGTAGGGCTTGTTCTCGCTGTCCCAGAGCCTCTGGGCGAACTCGCGCGCGATCTCGTGGTCGGCTGCGAGCGTGGCCGCGGCCAGGGTCGAGACCAGGCCCACGGAGTGGCGCGTCCCGGTGCCCCGGAACTCACCCATCCCGGCGGGCATCGCGAACTCCACCTCCGTGCCGTCCACGTTGTACTGGTCGGCGAAGGTGTCGATCCCCTTCGAATAGAAGAAGTTCTGGATCGTGTTGGCGTAGTTCGTCTGCCACTCCCGGTCCGCGCAGGCCCACGAATAATCCAGCGCGATGTTCATCGGCACGCGCCACGAATCGAAGCGGAACGCCGGCTGCATCCGCCTGCCGAAGAAGGCGGGCGTCTCGATGAAGGAACCGTCGAAGTTGTTCGTATCGGGATTCAGGCCCGTCTGCGGGTCGATGCTCTTGTGCAGGTACTCCCGGCTGGCCTTGGCGCATTCGCGGTAGAAGTCCGCCCTGCCGTCGTCCGCCCAGCGGGCCCACACCTCATAGAAGGCGGGAATGTGGTAGGACGGGTCGGTGTACGTGGTGCCCCGTCCGTCGGGCGTGAAGGCGATCAGGTGCGTGTCCTTGTCGATAAAAGGCTTGATGCCCTCCGAGCCGTCCTTCTCCCAGGACGAATTCAGGATGTTCTGCGCCTCGGCGAGGTAGTTGATCTCCCCGTCGTTGCCCCAACGGTTCGAAGCGAAGATCAGCGAGGTGACGAAGTACAGCTCGCCGTCGGAGGCCGGACCGGCCCCGCGGATGGTCCCGTCGGGGCTGAGGCTCCAGGCGAAATAGCCCTTCATCGGGCCGTCCTGATACTGCATATACTTCTTCGCCCAGCGGAACAGGCGGTCGAAGACCTCCTTCTTGTCCAGCTGCACGGCGACCATCATCCCGTAGGACATCCCTTCGGTGCGGGCGTCGAAGTTCTTGACGTCGGACATATAGCCCATATCGTCCCCCACCTCGAAGAACACCTTGTCGGGACCGTAGAACACCTCCTGGAAGATCCCCTCCAGCTTGGCGTCGACCTCCGCCTGGGGATAGCCCATCTCGGCGAAGACGCTGCGGTATTTGTGCGTTTCGAATCCGCCCTTGGTCCAGGGCTTGAGCTGCTGGCTGCCGCAGGCTGCCAGGGGCAGCAGGACGGCGAGCAGGGTAAAGAGTCTTTTCATAACTATCTTACTCTGAAATTCCACTTGGAGTTGTCGCTGCTGAAATCGAATTCGCCCAGGGCGACGGTGCTGTCGCCCGTGCACACCAGCGCTTTCTGCTTGCCGCATTTGCACGTGACCTTGGTCAGGATGCGGAAGGTGCCGTCGGTCAGCTGCTCGATTCTCCAGAGCTGTTCGTCGGCGCCGGTGAAGGCCGGCACGGCGACCAGTTCCCCGTCTTCGGTCGCGGCGAGCGCACGGTCGGTGCCGGCGATGGTGATCTTGTAGTACGGAGCGCCCAGGTAGCCACCCTTGTCAGGCACGGCCGTGACCGTCCATTTCTGGTGCGGGCGGAACATATAGTCCCCTGCGCGGACATCGATGGCTCCGGCAGGCCAGCCGCCCTGCACCTCCTCGAGTTTCTGCTCCTCCAGCTCCACCACGGGATCGTCGGGATTGATGCGGAAGGCACGCATACCGCCCTGCTGGCGGATGAAGTCGACGGCCAGCTCGAGTGCATAGCCACGACGCTCGGACTCGATCTCGTAGGTACCCTCCTTGAAAGGATCGGCGGCCACGGGCCAGCCGTTCTTCCAGAGGAGCGAACGCACGGCGAGCACGCTGCGGCCGCTGCGGTTGTAGTCGGCTTCGTAGTGGAAGGACATCTTCTCCACGCCCTCCTCCTCGACGAACAGGCCGAAATGGCCGGGACCCGTGGCGCGGTCGCCCGCGGACAGGACCATCCTGCCGCCGCCGCGGAGCATATCGCGCCCCACATTGTCGAGATACGGGCCCGTGGCGCTGCGGGAACGTCCGCAGACGATGTTATAGGTGGAGTTCACGCCGTCGCAGCAGGTCCCGTGGGTGGCGAGCAGGTAGTACCAGCCGTCCTTGTACATCAGGGCCGTGGCCTCGCAGTCGATGGCGATGTCGACGGCCTTGTTGCCCGGCATACGCCCGCCCGTCTTCGGGTCCAGCTCGACGATGCGGATGGCGCCGAAATACGTGCCGTAGGACAGCCAGAGGCGGCCGTCGGGCCCCATCAGGAAGGCCGGGTCGATGGCCCAGCAGTCTTCGTCGGCGCCGGCCCAGGCCACGAGCTGGGGCTCACTGTAGCCGAAATCCGGGGATTCGGGGTCGAGCGTCTTGGTCCACACCGTGGTCACGACGCCGCGGGTCTTGCCCTCGGTGCCGGGATAGCCGGCGCTGTAGGACACCAGGTAGCGGTCGCCGATCTTGATCACGTCCGGGGCCACGCCGCCGCCGGTGCGGACCGCGCCGTCGCGCCAGGTCCATCCGTCATCGGACATCAGGCCGCCGGAACCGGTGCCGAAGGTATAATACTTGCCGTCGCATTTGACGATCGTGGACGGGTCGTGGATGTAAACATTACCCACCTGCGCCGCGGCAGGCAGGGCGAAAAGAGCCGTCAACAGAATGGCAATCAATGAGATATCTAATCGTTTCATAAGGCAGGCTCTTTATTGGACGGTAACGGTGAAATTCGTGTAGGGGCGCCCTGCGGCGTCCAGCAGGCGGATGCAGAAATCGCTCATCCCGGGGCCGTTGATGACGGCGCCGCGAAGCACGTTCCTGCCGGCCTTGAGGGTGACTTTCCTGGACACGCAGTCGTCCATCACCATACGGCGGTCGCCGGACAGCAGGATGGCCTCCTCGCCGTTCACCCACCACTTGGAACCGGAGTTGGACCCCACGGCCAGGCGGACGGTGACGTCCTCGGGCACGTTGATCACGGTGACGGCCAGGTACAGGGCTTCGGTCGGGTGCAGGCCCAGGCCGGTGGCGAAGCGGTACAGTTTGACGTTGTAGTGCTTGCTGTCATAGGCGTGCCAGGTGAGTTTCGTCTTCTTGTCCAGCTTGACCTTCTGTCCGTCCTTGGGCACGATGGTCATCTGGTCGGGGAAATAGATCTTTGCGAACTCCTCGTTCAGATAGCTGTCATTGAAGATTGCGTTGGTGCGGATCTCAGGCTTGGCGATGGGTTCCAGCAGGGACCAGCGGCGGATGAAGCCGTCGGCGTCGGGAGCGGCCGGAGCGGCGGAAGCCGGGACGAAGTAATCCTCGAGCACCGGCTGGTGATAGGACAGGTCCAGCTCCTGGGCACGCGCAGGGAGTACTGCAAAGAAGCTGAGGACAAGCGCCGCGAAAGCGGCACGCCTGATCAGATGGGATAACATATCAATTATAAGGTTTTGGTTGAATAGTCCGTGTCGGTCGGATTAACAAAGTTAGTGAAAAGTCTCCGAATTTGCAACCCGGTTGCGACCGTCCTCCCCTAACTTTGCGCCATCAAAACGAGAGGATATGGCAAACGAAGTTCACCACCACGGGCACGCTCACGAAGAAGGCATTCGCGGCCGGATCGTCAAGATCGTCGCCGCCGCCCTTCTGCTGCTCGCCGCCGTCATCATAGAGAAGAATACCCGATGGGCCACCTGGCAGTACCTGCTGCTCTATCTGGTCCCCTACCTCATCGCCGGCTGGGAGACGCTCCGGGAAGCCGCCGAAGCCCTCGCGCACGGCGAGGCGCTCGACGAGAACTTCCTGATGGCGCTCGCCACCCTCGGCGCCCTCGCCGTCGGCTTCCTGCCAGGAGCCCGGACCCAGTTCCCGGAAGCGGTCTTCGTGATGCTTTTCTTCCAGGTCGGGGAGCTGTTCGAAGGCATCGCCGAAGGGCGCTCCCGCCGCTCGGTCGCGCACCTGCTGGACATCCGCCCCGACACGGCGCACGTCGA